>DOZZ01000165.1:0-637 GCA_003517725.1 Bryobacterales bacterium
TGCTGCTGGCTGGTGCGCCGGTGCTGATCCACATCCTGAACGGCAGCCAGTACCGGCCCGCGGTGCCGCTCCTCATGATCATGTCGCCGATCCCGGCGATTGTCGCGGCGGGCACGGTCTATGCCACCTATTACATGCTGGGCCTGGGCTACAAAAAGCAGTGGTCGAATTTGATTATCCAGGCCGGCGCCGTCAATTTTCTGGTGTTGATCCCGCTAATCTTCGTGATGAAGCCGGAGTTTGCGATGTCCATCACCGCGGTCGCCACCGAGCTTTATGTGCTGCTGGGGGCATGGCGCTTCTATTGGAAAACGCACCGCGGCGGAGCTCTCGCGCCGTCCCCGCAGTCCTCGTAAACTGCTTGAGGCTCCGGCTGTTACCAAATCAAACCAAAAGGCTTGCGCGGCTCATGCGCAAATCCATCGCGCCGATCCAAATTATTAATTGGCATTCGAAACGTGAGCTTTAATAACATTATTTAAAACCACTGTTGGTTTTCCCGCGCGCCTCGTCCGCCGCTCCGGTCCATCTTTCGCTCACACATTCAACTGGAGGCAACACTTTGGCCCAACGAGTTTCTGGCTTCATCGCGACCGCTGCATTCGCCGCCGTCTCTTACACGGCGTTCGCGCAGAGC
>DOZZ01000165.1:848-1678 GCA_003517725.1 Bryobacterales bacterium
TTCAACCACCCGGCCAACGGGTTCAATAACCTTTACAACTTCGACGACCGGGCCAACCAGGCGCACCTCAACTTCACGAAATTGAGCCTGGAGAAAGCCTCCGGTGTGTTCGGCTTCCGCGTGGACGTGGGTTACGGCCGCACGATTGACGTCATCAGCGCCACTGATCAGGGTCCGGAAGGGATGAAATACGTGGAGCAGGCCTACGCCGAGTTCCGTCCGCCCAAGGCGCACGGCATCGAGATCGATTTTGGCAAGTTCGTCACCAGCGCGGGCGCTGAAGTGATTGAGAGCAACAGCAACTGGAACTACTCGCGTTCGCTGCTGTTCGCCTGGGCCATCCCGTACTACCATTTCGGCGCGCGCGCCACGGTACCGGTCAACAAATACTTCACCACCGGTATCCAGCTGGTCAATGGTTGGAACAGCGTGGGCGACAACAACAAGTTTGAGACCGTCGGCATCATGGCCAATTTCACGGGTAAGAAAGCGGTATGGAATAACACGTACTATACCGGCCCGCAACAAGAAGGCTTAATTGAGGCGTACCGGCAGGTCTATGACACCAACGTGGTCCTGACGCCCACCGGCAAGAGCCAGGTGTACCTGAACTTCGATCTGGGTGGTGATCGGCAGCATCTCGGGCCGCTTCAGAAGTGGACCGGCGTCGCGGTCGCCGGCCGTTACCAACTGACCAACCGCTTCGCCGTGGCGCCCCGCGTCGAATGGTTCGACGACATTGATGGCTTTTCGACTGGCGTGGCGCAGAGCGTCAAAGAAGGCACCATCACGGGCGAGATGAAGCTGCACGAAGGGCTGCTGGCACGCCT
>DOZZ01000165.1:1977-2805 GCA_003517725.1 Bryobacterales bacterium
GAAGCCGTGATCCAGCCCTTCAAGCTGGACGCCGTGAAAGAAGCCCTGATCGCCGTTGGGTGTGAAGGCATGACCGTTACCGAGGTTCGTGGGCATGGCCGGCAGAAAGGCCATAAAGAGGTGTACCGCGGGCAGGAGTACAGCGTGGATCTGCTGCCCAAGGTGAAGCTCGAAGTTGTCGTGGCGGAACATCGCCTGGAGGAAGTTCTGAAGAGCCTGACCGAGGCTGCGCGCACCGGCAAAATCGGGGATGGCAAAATCTTCGTCTTCGACGTTCCCGACGCGCTTCGCATCAGGAATGGCGATCGCGGGGAATCCGCGCTCTAACGTTTTAAAACAATCATCCGAAGGAGAGAAAACATACCGTGCAAAAACGAGTCCCTTTTTCGCAGAAACTTGCCCGCCTGCAAGCCCGCTTGCGTGATGCCGAATGGCGCCGCTATGGAGCCCTTCTCCTGGTCGGAAAGCTGGTCGGTATCGGCATCCTGCTGTGCGCGGTAGCGTTCCTGAACCCCGATCTGCTCGGGATGAAGGCCTTCGCGGCCGACCCCGTGCTGAAGGGGAATGACATCGTCAACCCCATCAACACGGTGTGGACTCTGATCGCGGCGTTCCTGGTGTTCGCCATGCAGGTCGGCTTCACCATGCTCGAAGCCGGCTTCTGCCGGTCCCGCGAAACGGTGAACGTGTTGATGGAGTGCATCGTCGACACTTGTCTGTGCGGCCTGTTGTTCTATGCCTTCGGGTTCGCTTTCATGTTCAGCCATGGCAACGGCTTTATCGGCCTGAACTGGTTCATGCTGAACGGCGCGCCCGCCACGTACGAGA
>DOZZ01000165.1:2994-7025 GCA_003517725.1 Bryobacterales bacterium
ACCTGCTCCACCATCACCTCCGGCGCCATGATCGGCCGCACCGCCTTCCTCGGCGATCTGCTCTATAGCGTGGCGGTCTCGGGCTTCATTTATCCGATCATCGGCCACTGGGCCTGGGGTCCGGACGGCTTCCTGGCCACCATGGGCGCCACCGGCTTCTTCCTGCCCTCGCTCGGCACCAGCTTCCACGATTTCGCGGGTTCCACCGTGGTGCACACCATCGGCGGCTTCATCGCCCTGGCTGGCGCCATTGTGCTGGGCCCGCGTCTCGGCCGCAAATTCAAGCGCGACGGCGGCGGCCCCATGATGCCGCACGATCTCACGATCGCGGCTTCGGGCGGCCTGCTGCTGTGGTTCGGCTGGTACGGCTTCAACCCCGGCAGCACGCTCTCCGCCATGGATTTTGAAGGCATCGGGCGCGTCGCCGCCAACACCACCCTCGCCGCCTGCGCCGCCGGCCTCACTGCCATGGCCGCGGCTTACATGATGAGCAAGAAGTGGGACGTCAGCTTCACCGTCAACGGCTTCCTGGCCGGGCTGGTGGCCATCACCTGCCCGTGCTATTGGGTGAGCCCCTCGGGCGCCGTCGCGCTCGGCGGCATTGCCGGATTCATCGTGGTCGCGGGCGTCGAACTGCTCGAATATCTGCGCATCGACGACCCCATCGGCGCGGTGCCGGTGCACGGCATCTGCGGCATCTGGGGCACTCTTTCGCTGGGCTTCTTCGCTTGCGGCAAGTATGGCTCGACGGGCCCCTTCGCGCCCGACAATTCCGCGCCTCTGCGCGGGCTGTTCTACGGCGGCGGCTGGACCGTGCTGGCGGCGCAGGCCGTGGGCAGCGTGATCATCACGCTGGCTACTTTCGGCGTGTCGATGGTGGTGATGTACGCGGTCAACGCGTTCGGCCTGCTGCGTGTGTCGGAGGAGGGCGAGAACTACGGTCTCGACGTCCACGAGCACGGCATCAACGCCTATCCGGAGTATGTGATCCGCGCCGTGGCGCATTCCGCCAGCCCGGTGGCGTCCTTTGAAGCCACGGAGCCGCTGTCCAGCCGCGTTCCCGCCGCGGGACATATCGGCTAAGCTGTCGAGCACCGCTGTATCGCCGCCGGGGGACGGGCAACCGTTCCCCGGTTTTCTTGTATAAGCAACCGGGATAGAGCCTAACAAATAAATTTATGCAAAAAAGCTTGCGGCCAGTTGCCTTTTCTCTTTCATAATGAAGGGACAGTCAAGAGTTCCGGATCTGCCCGCGGAGGCCTAAGTGCGTACTATCGCCGCGCCTCCAGTTCGGGCCCAGGGACAGCTTTTCTTTCGACCATAAAAATTCTATCCGCGGCTTTCCAAGGAGATTAATGCCTAGCGAACTACACGATTTTCTGAGTCTTCCCTACACCGAGCTGGAAGACCGGAATCTGCACGCCAAGGAGCAGCGCAAGACGCGCGTCGATGCCGGCAAGATTCAGGAAGAGCGCCTGAAGTACCTGACCGACGAAAAGCGCATCAAGGCCGTAAGCGTCCTGTTCAGCGACCTGGAAGGCCGGCTGCACATGCTCGATTACGACAAGAAATTTCTGCTCGGCAGCTGGGATAACCTGACCTTCGATGGCTCCTCCATTCGCGGCTTCACCGCCCAGCGCGAGAGCGATCTGCGCCTGGCCATGGATTGGAGCGCCTTCCACTGGGTGCCCTCCGACATCTTCGGCTCCGGCAAGGTGCTGGTGTTCGGCGAAGTGATCGACAAGGACGGCTCACCCTACAACGCCGACATCCGCGGCGTGCTGAAGGCCTATTCCAACCAGCTGCACAAGAAGGAAGGCTACACCCTGAACGCGGCCAACGAAATCGAGGGCTTTCTGTTCGAGGGCACCGACGCCGAGCGCCGCTTCAACCAGACCGGGCGCTTCGAATACGTCAACACCGGCGGCTACTACCACTCGCTGCCCGGCGATCCGCTGCGCATGTTCATCGACACCGCCGCCGAAGTGCAGCGGGCTATGGGTTTCCAGAACGAGAAGGATCACCCGGAAGTGGCGCCCTCGCAATTCGAGATCAACTACAGCTACGGCGAAGTGGTGGCGGCCGCCGACCAGATCCAGCTCTACAAGCTGATCTGCCGCCAGGTGGCGACCAAGATGGGCATGACGGCCAGCTTCCTGCCGAAGCCCGTGGTGGGCGTCAACGGCAACGGCATGCACACCAACGTGTCGATCAGCAAAAATGGCAAGAATCTGTTCTGGGATCCGAAGGGCGAAGAGAAGCTCGCGCCGTTCGGGTGGCAGTTCATCGACCGCATTCTGTCGCATGGCAACGATATCTGCCTGCTGCTGAACGCCAGCGTCAACGCCTATCGCCGTCTCGACCCGCACTTCGAAGCGCCCAACCAGATCAAGGCNNTTCCGCACCGGCATCGAGGGCGATATCGCGCCGGTGGACAACCTGCGCAATGCCGACCGCTACCTGCCGGACAACATCTACGACGCGCTCGAAAACTTCCGCGCGGCCGAATGGACCACCAAGCTGCTGGGCGAAGACGTGAAGGGGCGTTACGCGGACCTGAAGCAGGCGTCCGCCGACCGCTGCCCGCGTCTGCTGGGCACGGTGGTGAAAGCGCCCGAGGTGCAGTACCACCACGAGGTCTACAACCAACTGCTCTGGAACCAGTTCTAAAAAACCGGAGTTACAGGTGGCGCGGAAGGCTCAGGCTTTCCGCGCTGTTTTTTTGCGCTCGCAGCTAGGGTAAGAGGCTCCCGCTCACTAAACAATTCTCAGGGAGTGCTCACACAGATCTTCGCCGAATCGGCGCTGGCGCTGGAAGACAAGGTTACCGTGAGGTTCGTCTGATCCGGAGTTTGTTGGCAACTCGTTGCATTCGGGAGAGGCGACGGCACAATAAAGTTGACCTGATATAGACCCACAGCCGTCGGCGTCATCCCGACAAACTTTATTGGCGATTGAAGGATCGGGCTACCGGAGGAGGGCCCGATGGTTGCCCCGCCGCTATAGGCAAATTGCATGGAAAAATCCCCGGTAGCAACCGGAGCTGGTGAAGGAGTAGCGTTTCCAGCGGGAACAAGGGGATTCGTTGCGCCTAGACCAACTGCATACATAACGAGTATTTCACCCGCAGTCGCGGGCTGTGAGGCAGAAACGGCACTGCCAGTTCCATGCATGATCAGTTCTTGACAGGAACCGGACGTGTGGTTGTAAATAATCGTGTCGCACGTGGTCAAAATATGGATATTCTGCGGGAGCGCTGCCGCAAGAAACGATGCGCCCTGTTTACCATTTTCGAGGATCGAAATCGTCGTGCTTACTCCGCACGTCGGGCACATTTGGCCAACGTTGGCAGCAAGATCGGACGGTATTTGGAGGCTCACCGCCGTAACAATGCAAGATTGCGAGGGGGGCGGTTCTGTTCCGCAGAGATTCGTTTGCTGGACACCGACGATAGGTGCTTGCTCCGTCGAGTTTCGCGCGCCCGATTGTGAAATAGAGACGGAAAACCCAGCCAGGTTCGTGGGGAATGGAACCGTTGGTGACCATTGAATTCGAGGCTGCCCGGATAGCACAATGCTGCTCCCTGTGAGAAATAACGTTGTCAGCTGACCGGGTGCAATCGATATGTCGGGGTGCGAATACCCGGCTCCGGCGATAGTGATATTGTTCTGAGCCGTTGCTCCTGTTCCAAGAAGTGCAAGGATGCAAATGGCATTAGCAGCAGAAATCATTTTCCTAATCCCTCTTCATTGTTGAGCCGTTAAAATGCTGGCGGAGACGGCACGTGTGACGTGGCCTACGGTGAACGCACTGGATGCCTACTTCGAATCCGTATCTTCCCCGCGCCCCATCCCCCGGCTCTTCGGGCTCCCGCCCTCGGCCAGCGTGAAGTGGCTCAGCGAATTGGCATAGCGGGCCACGCCCTGGTACAACGCTTCGGCCAGCCGCTGGCGATAAGCTGCCCTGCTCAACTGTGTCTCTTCGCGCGGATTGCTGACAAACCCGACCTCCGCCAGAATCGACGGCATCGA
>DOZZ01000165.1:7196-9717 GCA_003517725.1 Bryobacterales bacterium
TCGTGCAGCGTGATGGTCTGCACCAGATCCTTTAATTCGAAGACGCTGTTCTCGGCCGTGGCGTTTTCGCGCGCCGCTACATTCATCGACTCCGCCGAACTGGTGAAGTTCAGGTAGTAGGTCTCGACGCCCGTCACCCCCGTCGCCTTGGACGAGTTGGCGTGAATCGATAGAAACAGGTCGGCCTTGCTGCGGTTGGCGATGGCCGTGCGCTCATGCAGTCCTATATACGTGTCGTCGGAGCGCGTGTAGATCACCTCGCTGCCCAGGCGCTGCTCGATCAGCTTGCCCAGGCGCTGCGCCACGTCGAGCGTCAGGTCTTTCTCGAGCAGGCCATGCGGCCCGCTGGTGCCCTGGTCATGCCCGCCGTGGCCGGCATCGATCACGACGCGGTTGATTTTCAGTCCCAGTGCCCGGGTCATCGACTGCGTGGCAGCCAGGCGCGCGGCGCGGGCGCTGGCATTGAAGCTGGCGCGCTCCGAAGGCCGTTCGGGCTCGCTCACTTTCGGCGTCAGCACCGGTGGCGAAGGCAGCGTCGCGGGAGTCTTCACTTCGGCTTTGGCGAACACGGCCGCGGTGTGGTCTTCACGCAGTGTAGCGGGCAGGTCTGGCGCGAAGGATGTGATTGGCGCGGGCGTCGTATCCGGCTCACGGATGACTGGGTGGGGTGTAGTGACAAGCGTCTTGGCCAGCAATACTGGCGGCGCGGCCGGCGGCTTGTCGGACGGCGCGTGCAATTCGATCATGAGCCGGTCCGGATTGCTGAGCTGCGAGGCCGTGTACTCCACGGGCCGCTCCAGGTCGAGCACCACGCGCGTCACGCCCGGCTTGGTTTCGGCCAGGCGCACGCGTTTCAGAAACGTATCGTTGACTTCGCGCTTGACGAAGCGGTGTCCGTCCACGTGGGGCGTGGCGCCCAGCAGGTCGAAGACCAGGCGCTCGGGATTGTCCAGATGATTCGAGCGGAAGCGGAAATCGCCGTTGGTCTCGATGGCTACGCGGGTTACGCCGGCAAAAGTCCAGTGACGCACCGCGATCACTTCCAGCGCTTGGGCGGAGGCCGTAGCCGCCGCGGTCAGCATCAGGAAGGGAAGCAGGAACCGCGCCACCATGTTTAAGCCAGTCTATGGAGTCCTATAGTAGATTTTTCCGTCGTCGCCCACGGAGGAGACGATAGGTTCGTAAGCCGGTGCCACCGTAGCCGCCATCACCACGGGCGCGCGATGTTGCCGCGCCTCCCGTGCCGTCTTCAGATTCTTCGCCACGCGCGCCACGTACGTGCGTGTTTCGCTATAGGGCGGCACGCCGCCATAGCGGGCCACCGCGGCTTCGCCCGCGTTGTAGGCAGCGATGGTTTTGGTGTAGTCCTGGTGATAAAGATCGAGCAGATATTTCAGGTATTTGACGCCGCCCTCAATGTTCTGGGCCGGGTCGAACGCATCCAGCACGCCGAAGCGCTGCGCCGTCGCCGGAATCAACTGCATCATGCCAAGCGCGCCTTTGGGCGATACCGCGGCCGCATTGTAGTTGCTCTCGGCGCGGATCACGGAATGCACCAGCGGCGGTTCCACCTGGTTCTTCTCGGCAATGGTGTCGACCAGCGTCTGCAACTCCGGGGGATTGGGGCGTGCGGCGCGAGCCAGCAGGGGCAGCGCGACCGTGGTGCGCACCAAGCGCCCGGTGCGGGCATCGGCTTTGACCACGGAGCGAATTCCTCGCATCTCAGCGCGAACCAGCGGAGTGCTGCCGGACATTACCAGCAGGATACAACACAACCGCGCGCTTTTGTTCTGGAGACGCATGCCGACGCTATCTCTCATGCTACCATCGGCGCATGCCAAGCGAGGCCTGCGGCGGATACGTTTTGGCCGGCGGCAAAAGCTCGCGCATGGGGCAAAACAAAGCTTTTCTTGACATATTGGGCCAGCCCCTGGTGGTCGCCATCGCTCGTTCGATCGCCGCCGTGGCGGAGGACGTCACGCTGGTCGGCGATCCCCTGATTTATGCCGATCTGGGCTTTCCTGTAATTGCGGATCGCTACCCCGGCTGCGGACCGCTGGCCGGCATCCACGCGGCCTTGCACCATACGCAACACGACTGGAACCTGATCGCCGCCTGCGATATGCCCGTGCCCCAGCCCGTCTGGGCCGGGCTCTTGGACCAGAGCCGGCAGGCTTTCGATTGCATCATGCCCACTACGGCCGGCCGCCTGGAACCGCTCGGCGCGCTGTACCATCGACGCTGCCTGACGGCCATCGAAGCCGCGTTGGCTGCCGCGCGCTACAAAGTGTCGGATGCCGTCGCCGGCCTGCGTCTGCGGCGGGTCGAGTTTCCCGGCGATGCGTTCCGCAACCTGAACACGCCCGAAGAGTGGCGCGAGTTCGTCAGCCAACATGTCTGAGACATTTCCCCATTACATTGAATTCCGGCATGTTTATAAGACGTTCTCGAAGCCCGTTTTAGTCGACGCCAATTTTTACGTCGACGGCGGCCAGACCGTCGCGATCATCGGACGCAGCGG
>DOZZ01000227.1:0-2212 GCA_003517725.1 Bryobacterales bacterium
ACCGGTGCGCCCGTATTCAGCGCGGCACTAACCGGAACGGCGTAATCGCGTAGGCCGAGACCAGGCTCTCGTTACCATCGAGGTCCACGGCTTTCACGCCGATCACGATGTCGTCGATCGACACATCGGGCAGCACGTATTCGCGCACGTTCCCCACGGCGATTTGCTTTTGCCAAACCGGCGAGGTGCTGTCCCGCATCACGATGGCGAAGCCCGCCAGATCGCTCTCCGGCTGATCGTAGGTCCACTGCAACGCGGCGTCATATCCCGATTTGCCGCGTGTCAGCATAGGGGTCGCGCGTCCGGCCGTCATGCGCGTCACCCCCGGCGGTTTGGGCGCCAGCGCCAGGGTGGCGAGCACCGCACCGTTCATGCGCGCCACGCGCGTCGTGTAAGACGGTGACGTGTTGGCGAAGGTGTCGTGGAGCGTGTGCTGGTTGGCGTAGTTCTCTTCGGTGCTGGTGAGCCGCACGGCCGCGAAACCGTCTTCGGCGAACGGCGTGTGGTCGCCGCCCCGTCCAAAACGATCGGCGCGGAAGACCAGGTTCATACGCATCGACGGCACGTAGCGCTCCGAAATTTCCTTGGCATAGCGAGCCAGCGCGCGCGGGCCGGAATCCTCGGGGCCGTCGGAATAGACGCGCACGCTCGAATCCTCCTTGCGCCCGTTGCCCGCCACGTCGCTACCGATGATGTCGTTGTTCAGCACGGCTTCGATCTGCGCGCCGTGCTGCCGCGCCTGGTCCGCCATGTAGCGGCTGCCGAGCAAGCCTTGCTCCTCACCCGCGAAGGCCACGAACAGAATGCTCTTCTCGTATTGCCGCGTGCTCATCACGCGCGCCAGTTCCATCACGGCCGCCACGCCGCTGGCATCGTCGGTCACCCCCGGAGCCACGGGCACGGCGGCCGTGGCTTCCGCGTCAATCACGCGCGGCTGGTCTTTCTTGAAGACCAGGACGATCGAGTCATAGTGTCCGGAAACAATCAGGTAGCGCTCAGGATGCACGGCGCCCTTCAGCTCCGCGACCACGTTACAGAGCTGGACATCCCGCGTAACGCGCAAATTCTTCTTCTCCAGATGGCATTCCTGGCGGACATCGAGGCGCGGGCTGAAGCTTTTCATTTCCTGCTCGATCCAGCGGCGTGCGGCGCCGATGCCGTGCTCGGGGTCGTCCCGCGAAGACAGCAGATTGCGCGTGCCGAAGCTCTCCAGCTTCTGCTCGATGGCGGCGATGCGCTGTTCCGAGATGCCCTCGACCACAGCCTGGACCGCGGGATTCAAGCCGCCGGCGGGGGCCTGCGCGAAAGCCGCGAGCGCAGCGAGGCAACCGATGGATAGAAGGCGGCGCGTCATCGCGGAAAGTGTAACACCCTGGCGTGTGTTGTTGCGGGCTCTACAAGGGTGCCGGGTGCCCTCGCCAAACGCAGCGCTTTTGTGGGGCACGTCTTCAGCGTGCGGAGGGCTTTAGCCCGACCATCTTCATGGCGCACGAACCTACATAAACCCAATCGACTGCAGCGCCAGAAAAACGTTGCGCGTCGCGGTGCTGCGGTTCAGTGTGTAGAAGTGAATGCCCGGCGCGCCGCTGGTCAGCAGTTCAATGCATTGCGCCGTGGCATGCGCCACGCCCAGTTGCTGCACCGCGGCCGCATCGTGCCGCCGCCGGTCGAGCTCCGCGGCCAGCGCGAAGGGCAGGCTCGCGCCGCAGGCCGCCGTGAAGCGCTCCACCTGGCCCGCATTGGTGATGGGCATGATGCCCGGGATGATCGGCACCTGGATGCCACAGGCGCGCGCGCGTTCCACGAACTCGAAGTAGCGCCGGTTGTCGAAGAACAGTTGAGTGACGAGGAAGTCGACGCCGGCATCCACTTTTCGCTTCAAATTGGCCAGATCCACGGCCGGGTTGGCGCACTCCGGATGCTTTTCAGGATAGGCCGCCGCGCCCACCGAAACGCCGGGGCCGCGCGCGCTGCGGATCATGCGCACCAGATCGTCGGCATAGGCGAAGCCGCCTTCCACGGCCGTGAATGTCGCCTGCCCTTTGGGCGGATCGCCGCGCAACGCCAGCACATTCTCGATGCCCGCGGCCGTCAGCCGGTCGAGCACGCTCTCAAGATCCGCGCGGGTGGAACCAACGCAGGTCAAGTGCGCCATGGCCTCGATGCCGGTCTCGGTCTTGATGCGCGAAACGATGTCGATGGTGAGTTCGCG
>DOZZ01000227.1:2353-4776 GCA_003517725.1 Bryobacterales bacterium
GCGATGGTTTTTTCCAGTTGAGCGGCGGCCTCGGCGCTCTTGGGCGGGAAGAACTCGAATGAGAACGAGGGCCGCCCCGTGGCCAGCAGGTCGCGAATGAACATTTTTCTTATTGTAAGCAGGCGCTCATGGCGATGTTTGTGCATGGCCTCCGAAGCCGAACGAACATTGCGATTGCACGACTTTGTAGTGAGGCGTGACGACCGCTTCACAGGCGAAGGCCGAGCGTCCGGGCAGACCGAAGCGCAGGTCGGTCAACCGCAGCCGTGTCGCGCCTTCGAACGCCGCGGCCGGGGCGCTCTGCCACAGCGGGGCCTGGTTGAAGTCCAGAAATTCGTGGAATTCCGGAATGGCGCGCAGCGCGGCCAGCACCGGCCGGGGGTCCGCCGGATAGACCGGCGCGGCCTCCAGCGGATCGAAGTCGGCCGTCACGTTCAGATCGTAAAAATAATACGCGCCGGCGGTTTGCACCGTGCCGCGCCACGCCAGCGGGTTGAACGCGCCGGGATAAGCGGCCACGCGCAGCGGTTCGGCGCCTTCGTAGATGCGGGCTTCGAGAAGATTTTCAGCGCGCGCGTGGAGTGCCGCGCGGCCGCCGTTATAGAGCAGCAGCAGGACTAGCGCGGCGACGGCCCAGCCTTGTCCGAAGTGGCGCGGGGCGCGGGCCGCCCCGGACGAAATCTCGCCGCCCACCAGGCGCCCCAGAAACGGACCCGCCAACGCCGCCAGCAGCAGCGTCCAGATCCACAGATCGAAGATGTTGGTGAGGTCCCAATGCAGCCAAGCGCTTGAAAACGGGAATGCGGCGCGCGTGCCGTAAACATTGGTCAGGTCCAGCAGAATGTGCGAACAGACCGCGACCAGCGCGGCGGCCCAGGCGCGCACCCAGGGCAGGGGCTTGCGTCCGGCCACGCGCACCAGCGTCACCACGGCCAACGCCAGCAGCGGGGCGCAGGCGAACGAGTGCGTGAAGTGCCGGTGCCAGTGCAGCGCCGCGGCCGGGCCGGCTGCCAGCGAAACGACATCGATATCGGGAGCGTTGGACGCCAGCATCAACAACACCGCGGCCCGTGGGGTGAGCCGGTTCAGTCCGGCGCGGCCCAGGTAGAGGCCGGTTAAAGTGTGAGTCAGCGGATCCAAAGATTTAGTGTGGCATGCGGCGCGGAGCGGAACCGTCAGAAAGTGAGGGCGCCGCGCGTGGCAATCGCGCGGCGCCCGCTACTTACCCGACGCGCCGCAGCGGCGGCATCAAATGCACCCGGCGGGGACCGCTTCCGAGCTTTTCCGGCTTCTGGGGCAGCGGCATCACGCGCAGGTTACAGTACGCCTCCGGCAACGCCTTATGGATAGTTCCTCCGAAATATTCGTCGAGCGGAAAAAGCCCATACGGCTGCAATTCCCGAAATACCCTCCCCAGCTTTTGCTGAATTCTGTACACGGCGTGAAAAAAAATGCCACGCTCCAGTTTCAATTGCCGGCAACAGAGCCTCCAGTTGGCTCCCAGTAAAAAGTGGAACTTGAAAATGCGGTATTCGAACGCATCGAGCGAACGTTTGCCTACCAGGCAGAAGTCCGCCGCAAATTCCTCACTGCGACGGCCCCAACATTGACGGCTTTCCTTTCCAGAGGTGCGTTGCAGGGTGGCCTGACTCATGTGTTTTTCCTGGTCCACGCAATTGCGGAACCGGTTGTGACAGGCCCGAAAAACGGCCCGAAGCACGCAATTGCAAGGGCCCGCCGGACTTTTCCGGGTGCTCTCGCGCATGCCCGTACCGTGACATACCGTGCACGCCGGTTTAGCCAGCGCCAGTGTTTCCGAATGGTTCCATTCCATGATTTCTTCCTTCCGGCCGCTCTCAATCCGAGCGGAATTATTCAACTGTGCTTGCATTAAATAAACTCGTCAAGGAGCCCGTAATATTTTTTTTAGGGCGAAATAAAGTTGAGATAAATTTTTATCTCACGGAAAAGATATTAAACGACTTACATCAGGTAACATTCGATGCAGGCTTAGCGTGGAGTGTTGGCCGGATCCGAATTCGGCGTATCACCTATTTCCGGGAGAAATATAGCGAGGCTAGTTGATCGACTTTGAGTGGCTGCAACGCCGGCTCGTCGAAATCCTTCGCGAACGGATCCACCGTGGTGAGTGGACCGAACGAGGGATGGCCCGCGCTACAGGAGTGTCTCAGCCGCATCTGCACAACGTCCTGAAGGGTTTGCGCCTTCTGTCCGACGAAATGGCGGATCAAGTGATGTGCGAATTAAATATCTCGCTGTCCGAGTTATGGATGGCGCATGCCTCGGCTGGCAACCAGGGGATTCGCCTGGTGCCGCTGCTTACTCCGGAAATTGGGCCGCGCTGCCGCGAGTTTCCGCAGGATAAAGGCCATTATTATCCACTGGCTGATAATTTATTCCAG
>DOZZ01000227.1:4964-7164 GCA_003517725.1 Bryobacterales bacterium
CCGGTTTTCTGCCGCGGCGACATCCTGCTGCTCGATCGCGGCGTCCAGGCGCGCGACAGTCCGTCGGCTGCCGATTCTTACGTAGTGCACGCGCAGGGCGCATTTCTGGTGCGGTATGTGCGGCGCGGCGGCAGGCGCCTGTATCTGCTCAGCGAGGTGACCGCCGCGGAACCGCGCCACTGGGACGAGGTTTCGCTATTGGGCCGCGAAATTCGCGACGTGGTGCAGGCGCGCGTGGTCTGGTTGAGCCGCTACATGGATAATCTCTCCGGGCCGTTGCACTAGCCCGGACCGTCGGCGCTGTCTTCCCCCTGCCCCGCCGCTAGCCGATATACCTGCACCACGCGACGCCCCGCCTCGCGCCAGCTGAAGTAACGCGCGCGCTCACGGCCCTTGGCGATCAGGCGGCTCCGCAGCGCGTTATCCAGCAAGGCGTCCAAAATGCCGCGGGCAATGTCGAAGACGTTCTCCGGATTCACCAGCACGGCCGCGTCCGCCACTACTTCCGGCAGCGAACTGGCGGCCGACGTGACCACGGGCGCCCCGCAGGCCATGGCCTCCAGCGGAGCCAGTCCAAAGCCTTCATACAGCGAGGGAAAAATAAACGCCTCGGCTTTTTCGTAGAAAATGCGCAGCGTGTCGAACGGGACGAATCCCAGAAAGCGAACGGCTTCTTCCACGCGGCTCTCGATGACGGCGCGCCGCACGGCCGGATATTTTGAGATCTGGTCGCCAATCACGATCAGGCGCAGGTCGCGGAAATCGGGATGATCCTTTAATTGATTGCGCACCACGGCAAAGGCTTCCACCAGCCGCGGAATATTTTTTTGCGGCCGGATCTGGCCCACGTAGAGCAGATACGGGTAGTGGATCTGGTAGCGCTCCAGAATGCGGCGTCGCTCGAAAGTTTCGGAGTCGGGGCCGGCGGCGCGCGCATTGATCGTGGGGCGCGGCTGCAGAAACTTCGGATCGAGAGCGTTGTAGATCAGATGCACGCGCTCTTCGGGGATGGAGAGCGTCTGCACCACGTCGCGGCGCGTGGCGCTCGAAACCGCGATCACCCGTTCCGCCCGTGCCAGGCCGCGCTTAAAGCGGGCGCGGCGCAGGTGCGGCATCAGGCCTTCGCCGGGCTCGAACAGCAGGTTGCTGATGTCGTGGACCGTCACCACGTAGGGCCGTGGCATGAACAGCGCCACGCGGTTCAGCGGAATGTGCGTCAGGTCGACTTCCAGGCCGCGCATGAACCACGGAAAGCGAATGTGGTCCAGGCGTTCGCGGTCCTGCCGCGGGTAAGGGAAGAGCTGAAAATTGGAGGGCAGGCTGGCCAGCAGCTCCTTGTCCCCGGGGGTATAGACCACGCGATACTCGATGCGCGGATCCGCCGCCCCAATCTCGGGCAGCAGGTTCCGGATATACGTGCCGATGCCGAAATCCCGAAGATGGCGCGCGTCAATGCCGACCGTGAAAGTAGAGCCGCCGATTTGGGAACCCGCGCCGGCCTTCAAACGCGAGCCTCAGAACGCACGAGCAGCTTCGAATTTCCAGTCGTACAGGGGAAAGCGCGCGGTCAGCGCGGACACGCGCCGGCGCACGGCCGCGATGGTCTCGGCGCTTCCGTGATCGCGCAGCAATTGCCCGATGCAGGCGCCTACTTCGCGCATCTCGGCCTCGCCGAAACCGCGCGTGGTAGCCGCCGGGCTGCCCAGCCGGATGCCGCTCGGGTTGAGCGGCGGGTTCTGGTCGAACGGAATGGCGTTCTTGTTGACCGTGATGCGGGCCAGGTCCAGGGCCGCTTCCGCGTCTTTGCCGCGCACCCCTTGGCTGAAGACGTCCACCAGCATCAGGTGCGTGTCGGTGCCGCCCGAGACCACGCGGAAACCCTCGGCCTGCATCTGCGCCGCGAGCGCCTGCGCATTCGCGATAACGCGCCGCTGGTATTCGATGAATTCGGGCTGCAGGGCCTCCAGAAAACTGACGGCTTTGGCCGCGATCACATGCACCAGCGGGCCGCCCTGCGTGCCGGGGAAAACGGTCTTGTCGATGGCCGGGCCGAATTTTTCCTTGGCCAGAATCATGCCGGCGCGCGGGCCGCGCAGTGTTTTGTGCGTGGTGGTGGTGACGATGTCGGCGTAGTCGCAGGGGTTGGGATGCAGGCCCGCCGCAACCAGCCCGGAAAAGTGCGCCATGTCCACCAGCAGCA
>DOZZ01000227.1:7392-7642 GCA_003517725.1 Bryobacterales bacterium
CATGATGGTATCGCCCGGCTGCAGTACCGCGCCGTACGCCGCCTGGTTGGCCTGCGAGCCCGAGTGCGGCTGCACATTAACATACTCGGCGTGGAACAGCTTTTTGGCGCGCTCCCGAGCCAGGTTCTCCACCACATCGGCGAACTCGCAGCCCCCGTAATAGCGCTTCCCCGGATAACCTTCGGCATACTTGTTAGTGAAGACGCTGCCGGTGGCTTCGAGCACTGCTTCCGACGTGAAGTTCTCGCTG
>DOZZ01000001.1 GCA_003517725.1 Bryobacterales bacterium
TTCATGGGGTACAACTCCATAGTACGATGAAAGTGGAGAAACGTTCCTGAGCGAAGTACACCTGGAAGGCCCTGAAAGTACGGCAAAACCCGATCAGCCGGGCTGGTTCACGGCGGTGCGCGCGGCCGAAGACAAACAAGCCAAAGACCTGGTCGTTCTGGACTTGCGCGGCATCACCTCCTTTACCGATTATTTCGTCATCTGCACCGGCAACAACCAGCGGCAGGTGCAAACCATCGCCGATGAGATCGACCGGCAGCTGCGGCTGCAAGGCGACCGCGCCATCAGCGTCGAAGGCTACACCCAGGGCGAATGGATTCTGGCCGATTACGGCGATTTCCTGGTGCATGTCTTCTCCCAACAAGCGCGCGAGTTCTACGACCTGGAACGGCTCTGGCGCAACGCCAAGACAGTCGCGCCGCCGGCGGCTTGAAGCTCTACCTCTACTACATCGGCAAAAAACGCGATGTGCATGCCAATGCCATCGCCGGCGACTTCGTGCAGCGCATCGGCCACTACTGCCCCTGTCATATGGCGGAAATACGCCCGGACCGCTTCGATCCCTGGGTGAAACATCCGAACGCGCACAAGATTCTGCTCGATCCGGCCGGCAAAACGCTCGATTCACCGGCGTTCGCCAACTGGCTCGAAGCCGCGGAACTGCGCGCGGCCGACCTGGTCTTTCTGGTGGCGGGCGCCGAAGGGCCGCCGGCGGCGTGGCGCGCCAAAGCCGATACGCTGCTGTCGCTTTCCGCCATGACTTATCCCCACGAACTGGCGCGGGCTATGCTGGCCGAGCAAGTCTATCGGGCATATGCCGTGCTGCGCGGCCATCCTTACCCCCGCCAGTAAAACGGCGGCCGTGTGAGAATGTGAGGGATACGGGGCGACCTTTGAATTAGCATGTCTTGGTTTACGCGCAGTGACAAACTGAAGACCGCCGAGGGTGAGCGCAAGGTGCGCACCGAAGGTCTATGGCAGAAGTGCGATCAATGCCGGGAGATCATCTGGAAGAAAGATCTGGAGGCGTCCCACCACGTGTGCCCCCGCTGCGGCGCGCACTTCCGGATCGACGCCATGACGCGCCTGCGGCTGTTGTTCGATAACGAAAAGTTCGAGCAGTTCGACAGCGGGCTGGTGTCGTCCGACCCGCTGCAATTCGTGGACAGCAAGCCCTATAGCGCGCGGCTGGCCGCCATGCAGCAGTCCACCAGCCTGAGCGACGCGCTGGTGGCGGCCCGCGGCAAGCTCAGCGGCCGCACCGTGCACATCTGCGCCATGGAGATCAAGTTCATCGGCGGCAGCATGGGCTCAGTCATGGGCGAGCGCATCACGCGCGCCATCGAGCGCTCGATCGCCGAGCACGCGCCACTGATCATCGTCTCGGCCTCGGGCGGCGCGCGCATGCAGGAGGGCGCCGTGAGCCTGATGCAGATGGCCAAGATCTCGGCCGCGCTCATGAAACTCGACGAAGCGCGCATTCCCTACATCAGCGTGCTGACGGATCCGACCACGGGCGGCGTGACGGCGAGCCTGGCCATGCTGGGCGATCTGAACATTGCCGAGCCGGGCGCGCTGATCGGATTCGCCGGGCCGCGCGTAATCGAGCAAACCATTCGACAGAAGCTGCCCGAGGGCTTCCAGCGCAGCGAATTCCTGCTGAAGCACGGCATGCTGGACGCCGTGGTGCCGCGCGCCGAATTGAAGGCTTACCTGACCGAAGCGCTGCGCTTTTTCTGCGGTCCGGTCGCGGCGTAAGGCGGCGATGAACTATCCGGATTCGGTCCGGTTCCTGTACGAACTTGGCAATGAGCTGAAGAGCGCCAAATATGATTTGGGCCGCATGGCGCGCGTGCTCGAAGCCTTGGGCCATCCCGAGCGGCGTCCCGGCTGTTTCGTGCATGTGGCCGGGACTAACGGCAAGGGCTCGACCTGCGCCATGCTCGAAGCCGCGCTGCGGGCCGATGGACGGCGCACCGGGCTTTACACGTCGCCGCATCTGCGCCAGCCCACCGAGCGCATCCGCATCGATGGCGAGCCGGTCAGCGACAGCCTTTTCGTCCAGGCGTTCGAGACGGTGCGCGGCGTGGCCGAAGAGCTGCTGGCGCGCGGCGCGATCGACCTGCACCCCAGCTATTTCGAGATGGTCACGGCCATGGGCTTTCTGCTGTTTCGCGAGCAGCGCGTCGACATCGCGGTGATCGAGGTGGGCCTGGGCGGGCGGCTGGATGCCACCAATCCGGTGGAGCCGGAGCTGTGCGTGATCACGCCCATCGATTTCGATCACGAGTCGTTTCTAGGCAAAGACCTGCCCTCGATCGCGTCCGAAAAGGCCGGCATCCTCAAGCCGGGCGTGCCGGCCGTGGTGGCCCACCAGCGTGACGAGGTTGCGCCGGTGCTGCGGGAGCAGGCGGCGCGCGTGGGCTGCGAGCTGCGCCACACCGATGAGTGGTGCGTCACGCAGCTGGCGCTTGATGCGGGCGGCAGCCGTTTCCGGCTCACCGGGCGCCAGACGATCGACGTGGTGTGCCCGCTGGCCGGCAGCCATCAGGTCGAAAACGCCGTAACCGCGGTGGCGGCGCTCGACTGTCTGGGCTTGCGCGAAGAGGCCATCTCCGACGGCATCGCCGCAGTGCGCTGGCCGGGGCGTCTCGAACATATCGGCAACTTCGTATTAGATGGCGCGCATAACCCGGCGGGGGCGCGGGCTCTGGCCTCCTACGTCCGCGAATTCTACGGCGGCCGGCGCAAGCGTCTGATCTTTGGAGCCATGCGCGATAAAGCTATCGACGAGATGGCCGGCGCGCTGTTTCCGTTGTTCGACGAGGTAATCGTGACGGCGCCGCGGCAGCCGCGCGCGCTCGACCCGGCTAGTTATCGCGAGGTAGTGGAGCATCCTAAGCTGGTGGAAGCGGTAGATCTGCCGGCGGCGCTGGAGCGCGTCCAAGGCAGCCCTGACCCGGTCTTCATTTCAGGCTCGCTATTCCTGGTGGCCGAGGCGCGCGACCTGCTGGAGCATAAGGCTTAAAGCGCTATTTTGTCTGCCAGAGCCGAAAGCCGCCACGCAAGGCATTCGCGTTGCTGCCCAGGCGCGCCCCAGGAGGAAGGTCCTTGAGCCGCTTCGCATTGCCGCCGCCGATCACGACATAGTCGGCCTCGAGCGCGGTCTTGAGGCGAGTGACAATATCGGCCACATGGCGCCGCCATCGTTTCTTGCCTAACCGCTTGAGACCACGGAGTCCGATGTAGTCTTCATAAGTGCGTCCATTCTTGTACGGAAGGTGGGCCAATTCCATGGGCTCGAGGACGGCGTCCACGATGAGTGCCGAGCCCAGCCCGGTGCCCAGTCCGAGAAACAGCATGCGGCGCCCCGCATAACTTCCGACGGCCTGCATCACCGCGTCATTCACCAATTTGACGGGCATGCCAAAAGCCTTCCTGAAGTCGAAGCCGACCCAGCCCGCTCCCAGGTTATGAGGGTCGCTGACGGGCTTGCCGTGCAGCACAGGTCCGGGATAGCCGATGGAAACCCTGGAGTACTTCCATTGGGCCGAGGCCTTCAGGACCGCCGCGGCCATTTTTTGGGGAGTCATGCCGGGTCCCGAAGGTATCTTCACGGGGGTTCGAGAGCCCGTGGCCAGCAGTTTCACGTGCGTGCCGCCGATATCCACTACCAGCACATTCTTCCGGTTTGACATCGTACCGATAGTTTACTGTTCGCGGGCGGTTTGCGGAGCACCTTCCATAAAGAGTTTTGTGCCTTGTGCCGATGGAATTGTTGAAGCGCACGCGTGGCTGCCGGCCACGGCTATGCCACGCACCAAACAGCTCTATCTTCCAATACGGATTGCTTTTCTGGCCGCCTCCCTTCAGGCTCAATCCCCGACGGAGGATCTATCCCATGCCAGCCTCGAAACGCTCATGAATATGCAGGTGACGTCCGTCTCGAAGAAGGCAGAGAAGCTTTCGCAGACGGCGGCTGCCGTCTTCGTCATTACGCAGGAGGATATTCGGCGTTCGGGGCTCACCAGCATCCCCGAGATTTTGCGGATGGTGCCGGGGCTGAG
This sequence comes from Bryobacterales bacterium, assembly GCA_003517725.1. Classification (GTDB taxonomy): domain Bacteria; phylum Acidobacteriota; class Terriglobia; order Bryobacterales; family Bryobacteraceae; genus DOZZ01. The sequence goes on from DOZZ01000001.1 coordinate 4,068, forward strand.
CGTCGCGCGCGTGGATAGCAACAAATGGGCCATCACGGCACGCGGCTTCAGCGGCCGTTTCGCCAACAAACTGCTGGTTCTGATCGATGGCCGGACCGTGTATTCCCCCTTATTTTCCGGCGTGTGGTGGGATACCCAGGACTTGATCCTTGAAGATGTGGAGCGCATCGAGGTGATTCGCGGTCCTGGCGGCACTTTATGGGGCGCCAACGCGGTCAACGGTGTCATCAACATCACGACGAAACGCGCGGAAGACACGCAGGGTGGTCTGGTCACGGCCGGGGGCGGTAGCGAAGAACGCGCGTTCGGCAGCACGCGCTACGGCGGCAAGCTGGGCGCCAAAAGCTTCTATCGGATCTCCGGCAAATACTTCAATCGGGACGCCTCACCGGGTTGGAACGGAAGGGATGGCGCCGATAGCTGGAGCGCCCTGCGCGGCGGGTTCCGCGTCGACACCACTCTTTCCGATCGCAACTCTCTTACGCTGCAAGGAGACGTGTACCGCGGGGACGACGGCGCAACCGCCATCACCGCGACCCTGACACCTCCATTCACAAGAAGCTTCGCCAATCGCACCACCGTAACTGGGGGTAATTTGCTTTCCCGCTGGACGCATGTGTACGCCAACGGCTCGGACTCGGCCCTGCAAATCTACTATGACCGGACCGGACGCGACGATGCCTCGTTCCAGCAGGGTGTCAATACCTTCGACGTCGACTGGCAACATCATATCCGGCTGTCTCACCGCCAGGACTTGGTGTGGGGCCTCGGCTACCGCGTGAATGCCGACGACACGCGCAGTAGTCTTGGGTTCGCCCTATCGCCGGACCAGCGTGAAACCCAACTTTTTAGCGCCTTCGTACAGGACGAGATTACCGTAATTCCGGACCGTCTTCGCGTCACTCTGGGAGTGAAATTAGAGCACAATGCCTACACCGGGTTCGAGCCGCAACCGGGCGTGCGGCTGCTGTGGTCCCCCAATGACCGGAATACCGTGTGGGCTGCCGTTTCGCACGCCGTGCGCACCCCGTCGCGAGTCGATTCGGATGGTCGCATCACGGTGGGCGCGTTCCGCGGCACCGGCGGCGTGGTCAATCTTGTGACGATTCTGGGTAACCCCGGCATCCAGTCCGAAGATCTGATCGCGTTCGAGTTGGGATATCGGGTTCAGCCAGTCCACCGCATCTTTCTGGATTTCGCCAGTTTTTACAACCAATTTGACGGGTTGCGCTCGCAAGCCAAGGAAGCGCCGTTCCTCGAAAGCAGCCCTGCGCCGCCGCATGTCGTGCTTCCGCTCCGCTTTGTGAATGGTGGTAACGGCGGCAGCTTCGGCGGAGAAAGTGCCATGACCTGGGATGTCACGGACCGTTGGCAGTTGACTGCCGGATACACCCTGCTTCGCATACGCCTTCCGGCGAATGGCGGAGCGGAGCAAGAAAGCCCAGAGCATCAATTTCAGGTGCGTTCCGGTTTGAAATTAACCCGCAATTTGGAGCTGGAGGCGGATGCGTATCACGTGGGTCAACTTTATTATCAGGGGGTTCCGGCGTATACCCGGGTCGATGCGGGATTGGGGTGGCAGGTAGGTGAAAGCATGGAATTGAGTTGCGGGCTATAGAATTTATTGGACGCGCGGCATTGGGAGTTTATCAGTACCCAGGGCGGCAGCCTGCCGACCCAGTCGAAGCGCGGCGCATACGTCAAACTCACGTGGCAGTTTTAACCGAGGGGACCATAACCGCCGGAAACACGCGCCTTTTGCGGTCGCTGTTTTATGTTTTGTGTGCCATGGCTATCCAGCCCGGGACCGGCGTGGAGCTTGCCGCCGCGCCGGGGCCGGCCGAATATCAGGTGAAAGCGGCGTTCGTGTATAACTTCGCCAAATTTGTGGAATGGCCGCCGCACACGTTTAGCGACGCCGCCGCACCATTAACCGTTGGCGTTCTGGGGCAGGATCCATTTGGCGACGGGTTGGAGCAGATCTTTAAAACGGACACGGTGGCGGGCCGAAGGGTGATCGTCAAGCGAGCGGCGGCCC
>DOZZ01000225.1 GCA_003517725.1 Bryobacterales bacterium
TTGTCGATGTCCGGGTAAAGCAGTGCATGAATCTCCGGGCGCGCGAGGTCGGGCTTGGCGATGACGCGCGCGCTCAAGTCCACCTGCTTCGGCGGAGTTTTCCCGTTCAGCTTTTCTGACAGCAGCATCACGGCGTCGTGCCCTAATTTGAAGGGATCCTGCGCCACCAGCGCATCGATCGTCCCGTTTTGCAGATCGTCAATCAGTCCCTGGCTGCTGTCGAAAGCGACGAGGCGCACCTTGCCTGCCAGGCCGCGCGATTTCACTGCCTGCGCCGCGCCCACGGAGCTGGGCTCGGACGAGGCGAATAGACCGTCCAGACCGGGGTTGGCCGTCAGGATATTTTCGGTCACGTTCATGGCCTTCTCGCGATCTCCGGAGCTGAACTGCTTGGCGACGATGTGGATACCGGGAAATTCATGCGCCATCACGTCCTCGAATCCGCGCTCGCGATCCATGGTGGAAAAACTGCCGGGCGCGTGCATAATTTCCGCGACGCTTCCCCGCCCTTTTAGCAGCTGCCCCAGCGCGCGTCCCGCGGATTTACCGGCTTCGAGATTGTTGGTCGAGATGAACGTCAGGTAGTTGGGGGAGTCGACACCGGAATCGAAGATCACGACCGGAATATGAGCGGCGGCGGCGCGCTCGAGCGAACTGTTCAAGGCATTGCGTTCCGACGCGGCTACGGCGATGCCGTCGATGTGGCGCGCGATCATCGAATCCAGAATCTGGATCTGCCGGCTGTAGTCGGTTTCGAGCGGCGCGCCGCTCCAAATAATCTTTAGATGATTTTCCTGGCCGGCGGCGATGGCGCCGGCCTGCACCGACTGCCAGAAAACGCTGGCCGTGCTCTTGGGAATTACGGCGATCTCGCGCTCACCGCGGCGCGCGCATCCGGCGCACACCAGCAGCAGCGCGAGACACACGCTAATTCGCACACCAACCTCCGTCGATCACGATGTCGGTTCCGGTGATGAAGCCGGCGGCCTCGGAGCACAGGTAGAGCGCGAGTTCGCCGATCTCCTCCACCTTGCCCCAGCGGCCCAGCGGAATTTTCGACAGAAATAGCGCGTTGGCTTCGGCGTTCTGGATCAGCGCCGTATTCATCTCGGTGGCAAACGGCCCGGGGCTGATGCCGTTGACCGTGATGCCATCGGCCGCCAGCTCCTGCGCCAACGCGCGCGTGATGCCCAGCAGCGCCGTTTTGCTGCACGAGTACGCGGTGCGGCCCGGCAGCGAGACGTGGCTCATGATCGACGTCATATTGAGGATGCGCCCATAGCCCTGGCCTTTCATGCGCGGGATGAAGGCGCGGCACAGCAGAAAGACGCTGGTGACGTTGGTGTCCTGCACGCTGCGCCACTCCTCCAGCGTGAAGTCGACCAGGTTTTTGCGGATGTTGATGCCCGCGTTGTTGATCAGGATGTTGACCGGCCCGGCCTCTTCGGCCAGGCGCGCGACCTGGCTTTCGATGGCGACATCCGCCACGAATACCGAGGCTTGTCCGCCGGCATCGCGCAATTCTTTCGCGACGTCCTCCAGCTTGGCGCGGTCGCGCGAAACCAGCGCCACGTGCGCCCCCGCACCGGCCAGCGATTTGGCCATGGCCCGTCCCAAACCTTTACTCGCGCCGGTGATCAGCGCCATTTTACCGCTTAGTGTTCCCATAATTGTCGAAGTCGAATTGTATCAGTGGCGCCGGCTTGTCGAAGCACTCTCAGTTTTCGAATACACTCGTTGCCTGAGACCCAGGCCAAGGCGGGGAGGATCCGAGTCCTTTGCCGCGTGCTCGATGTAACGATCAGGTCTAAACTATTGCTTGAAAGATGAGGTTCCATGCCGCGAATTCCGATAACGATGCTGTTGGTTGGGCTTTTTGAGTTGACGGCTTTGGGTGCGACAACGAGTCCAATTTTGCTGGTGGCTAACCAGGGCGATCGAAGCCTTAGCCTGATCGATACGGCTGCCGGCGCGCAGATCGCGGCAGTGCCGGAGAACGATGTGACCGGCCACGAAGTGGCGGCCTCGCCGGACGGACACACGGCGTATGTGCCGATCTACGGCAACGCCGGCGTCGGCAAGCCGGGCACCGACGGTTCGAAGATGCTCGTCATCGACATCCCCAGCCATAAGGTGATCAGGGCGCTCGATTTTGGGCATGGCGTGAGGCCGCACTGCGCGGTGTGGGGTCCGGACGGGATGCTGTACGTCACGACCGAACTGGACCAGAGCGTGACCGTGGTGAACCCCAAGACGCTGAAGATTGTGGGCAGCATTCCGACGGGCCAGCCGGAGTCGCACATGCTCGCCATCTCGCATGATGGGCGGCGCGGCTACACCGCCAACGTCGGGCCGGGCACCGTTTCGGTTTTGGACATGAAGGGGCGCAAGCAGATCGCCATCATTCCCATCTCCAAAACCACGCAGCGCATTTCGGTCTCGCAGGACGACAAGATGGTGTTCACGTCCGATCAGGTGAAGCCGCAGCTCGCCGTGATCGACACCGCGACCAACAAGGTGAAGACTTTTGTTCCGCTGCCGGCCGCGGGTTACGGCACCGCGCCCACCAAAGACGGACGCTGGCTACTGGTGGCGATTCAAAAGCTCAACCAGGTGGCCGTGGTGGACCTGCAAAGCATGGCCGTCGCGCGAACCATCGACGTGCCGCGCGCGCCGCAGGAAATCGTGGTGACGCCGGACGGCCGCACGGCCTACGTGTCCTGCAACGCCACCGGCAAAGTCGCGGCGATCGATTTGGCCACGTGGAAAGTAGACAAGCTGATGGACGCCGGCAAAGGGGCGGACGGACTGGCGCTGGCGTTCCCGAAATAGCTACTTCGGGAACATCGGCAGCGTGGTCATGGGGGACGGCAGGCCGTCGACTGTGTGGTCCTCCATGAGTTCGACGCGCGTGCCGTCCGGGTCGAACAGATTGAGCTGGCGCTTGTGATTTTTGCCGACGTGAATCTCCATTGCGCGGGTGTAATCCTTGCGCGCGGGGTTGGCGTTGAGTTTGGCTAGCGCGGCGTCCATATCGGGCACTTCGAGGGCGATGTGGTACGTGGAGCCCATCCGCGCGTGCGTCTGCTGGCCGCGGCCGAAGAGAAATTCGACGTAGTCGTCGCCTTCCGGAACTTTCAGGTTCGAATAGCTGGCGGTCTTGCCGTCGGCCGTGCCGCGCCAGAATTCGCGAAAGCCTAACACGTCGATATAGAAGCGCGCGGTCTCGGGATTCGAGGCGCGAAAGCCCACGTGCAGCAGCCGTTTCGAGATGCGCGTCTCGGGCATGTCTTTACCCAGGTCTTTGATGCTGGAACTGCCGGGCTGGTACTGCGTGACGTCAATCGTGTCGCCCTCCGGATCTTGAAGCCCGGTGCTGGTGTTACCGATGCGGCCCTTAGAAGCAGGCTTATCCGAGGCTTTGTAGCCCTTCGACTTCACGTACTGGCGCAGCGCTTCGGCATTGTCCGTCTCGAGTGCCAGGTGCATAAAGCGCGGCTCGTCCGGATTGGTTTCGGGCGAAAGTTCGATGTACTGGCGGTCATTGATCTTGAGGAAGGTCATGACCAGCTTGCCATCGGGCGCGGTGATCGAGAACGGCTCGCTGTAGCCCAGGAAGTCCTTGTAGAAACGGCGCGAAGCCGCGATGTCGTGCACGCGAAAGGCGGCGTGCGGAACGCCCAGAATGCGAGGCCGGGCCGGTTGCTGCGCGTGCAGTGCCGTGCATATGGCTAAGACCGAGCCCAGAATGAACCGCATACCATCTCGCCCCCTCGACGATACCTCGTTAATGTCCTGCGGCGAAATTGGTCGGTCACCGGGCGCACGCTCTATATTGAGTGGCTCATGACCCCATAACCATGGTAAGGTTAAAACATTCTTTAGAAGTTCCGTTTTGGAGGTCTCGATGCCAAGAGACAATAGGAAGGAAGCTCCCAAGCTCAATGATCAGCAAGAGGAGATGACAGTTGTCATCTTCCGCTTCAAGGGAGGCGGTGAGACTCTACGTAAAGGCTTCGATACGGTAAGCCAGGCGATTCGACAGATTGGTCCTACCATGCCTGTAGCATGAGGAAGAGCACTAAATCCGTATACCGAGAGATTACGTCATCCCGCTCAGACGCTTGAATCTGAGACGAACGAGGATGAAGGCGATCTGCTCGACGTTTCGTCCTCGGAAGAGGTCACGGAAAACGTTGGCCGCGATGCTGCATCTGAACCGCCGGCACCGCGAACTAGGAAACCGCCAAGGATCCCTAACCTGCTCAATAACCTCGACGTGAAGAGCGGTCCCATGAACCTGGCCGAATATGCGGAGAAGAAGAAACCGGAGACTCTTCAAGAGAAGTTTGCTGTACTTGGTGCTTGGTTCCGCCATCACCGCCAGCTTGAAGAGATCACCGTTGAACACGTCTTCACGTGCTTCCACCTGCTAG
>DOZZ01000288.1 GCA_003517725.1 Bryobacterales bacterium
GACGGCGAGAACACGTGCGTCAAACTGGCCGAGACCGACTGCGACTGGTTCTTGCCGACCACCGGCGTAGGATACGGTACCTGGTTGGCATTGCGCCACCAGAGACCGACCGGGAACAACTGCTGCTCTTTCTGCAGATTGTAGCGGACGAACAATTTGGTGTTGTCGCTGATAGAATAGTCCACACGGGTCATCCACTGCCAGCTGTTTTGGTTAAAGTTCTCCTGCTGCACGTAGTTGTAACCACCCGTTGCGTTCGGGTCGGCGTTGGGAAGTGGCAGAAGGCTCATCATAGCCTGGCCGCCCGGATCAATCTGGGAGGGCGGGATGATACCGCCAGGAAAAAGCGTAGAAGATGGCACCTGAGGAGTACCGCCGGAAGCCGTGATGTTGCCGAGCTTGGCCAGCTCGGACGAGCTGAAGTCGCCGGTACGCATGCGCGCCGTGGGAACCGTAAGCGTCAACAGGCCAGTATCCAGCGTTTGATAGTAATATTCAAAGCCGCTGAAGAAGAACAGCTTGTCGCGGTTCTTGTTGAAATTGGTGCCCGGAATCAGCACCGGGCCGCCGATGTTGCCGCCCGGGAAATAGTACTTGTTCTCGGGGCGAGGCTTACCAAACTTGTTGTTCAGGGCATCGTTGGCGTTCATCACGTAGTTGCGGGCATAGAAATAGCCTTCCCCGTGGAAATCGTGCGAACCGCTCTTGGCGATGGTATTGATAACCGCCGGACCCTTGGCGTTTTCGGCGCTGAAGTTGGAGGTCAGCACCTTGAACTCCTGGATCATGTCGGTGTTGGGGTTAACCGGGGTGGCGCAATTGCAACCAGGGTCGGAGACGTGAGCGCCGTCCGCCGTGATGTCGAGCGAGTTGTTGGGAAGGCCGTTAACCGCGTAGGCGCCGTTGAGGGCGCTCTGGCTGCCTTTGTCGCCGTTGCCATTGATGCCGATCGTCTCACCGGTGAAGTTGGCGCGATTTTCGGTGCCCGTGCCCGAGATCGCGAAACCGGGCAGAATCTTGATAAATTCCGCGGCGCTGCGGCCGACTACCGAGAAATCCTGCAATTGCTTGGTGGTCAGAGTGGCCGATTTTTCGCCGGAATCCACAGGCGTGATGCTGTCGACGGCAGCGGAAATTTGGACTTCGGTGCCGGCTGCGGCGACAGTCAGGACAACATCTACATTTTTCTTGTCGCCCCCAAGAAAGGCAACGCCGGTTTTTTCGACTTTGCCGAACCCAGGCGACTCGGCGAATACGGAATAGGTTCCGGCCGGCAGGGCCGCAATGGTGTAGTAGCCGTCGCCGTTGGTGACGGTGCGGCGGATATCGCCGCTCTGTTCATTTTTGACGGTGATGGCGGCGTTGGGAACGACTGCCTGTGACGTGTCGGTAACGGTGCCGGTGAGTGTGGCGGTGATGGTTTGCGCCGAAGAGGCGGGGACCAGCACTAAAATCGTGAGAGCCAGTGCAATCGCGTGGATTGCCAAGCGTAATTTGAACATAAACCTCTGGAGCTCCTGTCGAACGTAGACCCTAGCCGTTAGGCTAATAGGAAAAGATTACGTGAGTTTGCATGAGTTTGCAAGCAGCGGACACCCCTCGTCACAACTTGTTACATACGCGTAACATCGAACTAATACTTGTTATCATTAGCTTGGAACCCGCCGTGCGCCAATTCAAACTTTTCGGGCTTTTCCTTTTGGCGGCGCTCGTTTTGAACCTTTTGGGGACGCTTTGTGGCCAGGAGCCGGACGGATACCGGCGAGCCGTAGAGCTGCAGCGGAGCGGAAATCTATCGGCGGCGATCGCGGCGTACCGGGATTTCCTGCTGCAAAATCCGGGGCGATTCGATGCCCGCTCGAACCTTGGCGCGGCCCTGTCGCAGCTGGGTCAGTACCAAGAGGCCATCAGCGAATACCAGAAGGCATTGGCCGGGGCGCCACCCGACGTTGCGCCGCGCCTGCGGCAGAACCTGGCCATCGCCTTTTACAAATCGGGGCGTCTGGAGGATGCCGCGCGAGAGCTGGAAGGGCTACGAGCAGGCAGCACGGCGGACATCAACATCGTCCTGCTGCTGGCCGATTCTTACTTACAATTAGGCCGCCCCCAGGATGCCGCGCGCGTGCTGCTGCCTTCGGCCGACGCGCACCGCGACGAGCTGGCTTTTGCCTATACCCTGGGCACCGCTTTGATCCGCAGCGGCCAGACCGAGCAGGGGCAGGCCTATGTCGATCGCATTCTGCGCGCCGGAGATTCGGCCGAGGCGCACCTGTTGCTGGGCAGCAGTATGTTTCAGGCCGGCGATTTTCCGGGCGCGGTGCGCGAGTTTCGGGCCGCGCTCGACCGCAACTCCGCTTTGCCCCAAATTCACGGCTTGTATGGCCGGGCTCTGCTGAACACCGGCGATCCGGACCAGGCCACCTTGCAGTTTCAAGCCGAACTGCAGACCAATCCTAATGATTACGAGGCCAATTTCGGGCTAGGGGAGATTCGCAAGCAGCGGGCGCAATGGGCCGAGGCCGAAACCCTGCTGCGCAAGGCGACGCAGGTGCGGCCGGGCTCCGCCGATGCCGCGTATGCCTATGCCGACCTGCTGGTGAGCCGGCGCCAGGACGATGCCGCGCGCGCCGAACTGAAGCGCATACTGGGGCAGTGGCCGACACTGGCCAGCGCGCATGGCCTGCTGGCCGTGGTGCTGGCGCGCGCGGGGAACAATGCCGAGGCGGCTCGCGAGCGGCAGTTGGCGGCTAAATACACCGTGCCGATCGCCGCGCATGATAAGGATGGACCGGCGCCGGGTTCCCCTGCCCCGGATTTCGCGTTGCGCCAAGCTGGATCGGACGCCACCGTCAGCCTGAAATCGATGCTGGGGTCGCGGCCCGTGCTGCTGGTCTTCGGCAGCTATACCTGCCCCAATCTGCGGCAACAGGCGCCGGTCTTGAACCGGATGCACCAGCAGCTAGGCGGCCAGGTGCGGTTTCTGCAGGTGTATATTCGCGAGGCTCACGCCGAGAACTGGCAGAGCACCATTAATGAGCGCGAAGGAGTCCACTGGGGACAGCCGGCCGACGCGCCACAGAAAACCGAGCATGCACTGGCCTGTTCGCGTCTTTTGAAGTTTCATTTCCCGGCCGTGGTGGATAGCATGGACCACGCGGTCGAAGACGCCTATGCCGCGGCGCCTAGCCGTGTGTATCTGGTGAGTCCGGCCGGCAAAGTGTTGTTCCGGACCCGGCTCAGCGAGTTCGACTTCCATGCCGACGAATTGACCGCGGCCATTAAACAAGCCTTGCGCTGAATAAATAAACTCTGCGTTAGATGCACGACGACCGGCTCGACACAACGAGACTGATGCCGATTACGAGGCCAATCGGGCCTGGGCGAAATTCGCAAGCAGCGGGGGCAGTGGGCCGAGGCCGCATGCCGACCTGCCGGTGAGCCGTCGCCATGACGGTGCCGCGCGGGTGGCCGACACTGGCCAGCGCGCATGGCCTGATGGCCGTGGTGCTGGCGCGCGGGGGAACACCGCCGAGGCGGCTCGCGAGCGGCAGTTGGCGGCTAAATTTAATACGCCGATCGTTACGCATGATGGGGAGGGGACCGCTCCCGACGTGTGCTACGATCTTAACGGCGCGAAACGCCATCCGGAAACCCTGGTTATATAGTAGGCTTGGCGATGGCTGGCCGTCAGCGTGGCCGAAACAGCAGAGTTCCCAGTCTAACTGGCGTTTGGCGTCGCCTGACATGAGCGGCTGTCGGATCAGCGACGAACTCAAAATCGCAGGCATCCCGAGTGTGGCGCTTGAGAATTCGCATATTAGGGTCGTGGTGCTTGCGGGCAAGGGATCTGACATTTATGAATTTCGGCACAAGCCCAGCGGCATCGACTTGTTGTGGAAGACGCCGTGGGGTGTGACGAACCCGCAGACCTACGTTCAGGATACGCCGGGGACCTCGCCGGCGTTCCTCGACCTTTATCCCGGTGGATGGCAGGAGTTGTTTCCAAACGCGGGAGGTAGTTGTACTTATAAGGGTGCTGCACTGGGTTTTCACGGCGAAGTCTGCAAAGTGCCCTGGGAGTACCGCATTACCGAAAGGAGCTCCAAGCGGGTATCGGTTAAGTTCTCCGTTCGCACGGTCCGGACTCCGTTCCTGCTTGAAAAGACCCTTGCCCTGGAAAAGGACAGCCCGACGCTAATCCTGGAGGAAACGGTAAGCAACCAAGGCGCGGAGCCCATGGATTTCATGTGGGGTCACCACCCGGCATTCGGCGCGCCTTTCTTGTCCGAGCACTGCCGGCTTTTTGTGCCGGCTAAGTCAGTCGAAGTGTCGCACGCTATACCCGGGCAGATCCTGACTCCTGAAGCGCGTTTCGAATCCTTCCCTGTTGTAAAGACAGCAGACGGCAGAGATTTTGACCTGTCACGCATGCGGCCGCCATGCGAAAGCATTGCTAGCTTGACCTACCTGACGATAACGGACGGCTGGTATTGCCTCGTCAACGAGCAGACACGGCTTGGCTTTGCCCTCCGCTGGGATGTGGAGGTCTTTCGATATGTCTGGTTGTGGGAGGAGTTTTGTGGAACTCGACAGTACCCGTGGTGGGGCCGCGGTTATGTCGTGGGTATCGAGCCACAGAGCAGCATCCCGGAGCTGGGATTGCGAGAGGCGATTGCTCGCGGAACACAATTGTGTTTGCAGCCAGGCGCCAAACTCTCTACCCGAATTTGCGCGTCGCTGTTTACCGCCCACGGGGAACCTAAAGGAGTTGATTGGGACGGCCGGGTAAGATACTGAGACGCGGTTTGATTCGGGGCTTGCAGGAGTCGCATTTTAGATCTTCTGGTTGATCAGAGCTTGTCCTTTGATCCCAATCTTCACGCGGTTAATGTGCCAGCGGCCTAAATTCGCTACGTATAAATACTCGTGCTCGGGGCCGCCAAAAGCTATGTTCGTAGGCCGCGCCAGCGTTGTGCCATCGCGATCGTACGCAAGGAGCGTCACGGCCCGGTCGCAGGAGACCCTATAGATGTTGTCGGACGCATAGCAACTGACATAAAGATTGCCCAGAATATCGAAAGCCAGGCCGTCTGGAACTCTCTCGAGCCCTCGAGCGTAGACCTCACGATGACCCGCGGTCCCGTCTTTTCGGATTTCGACCTGAAGCACGTCATCGGTATGACTCTGGGCGATGAACAGGAATTGCTCGTCGGCGCTGAGAGCCAGTCCATTGGGGAATGGCTGAGGCCCTTCGAGGAACACTGCGCCTCGACCCTGGGCGTCGAACCGCACAATACAGCCGCTGGGTCGCGACCAGTCGCCAGAGTCCGACACGTACAGATTGCCGGTCGAGTCGAATACTCCGTAGTTCGGCAGCTTGAGTTTGTGATTGCCAGCTGAATCCGCGAACAAACGGGATTTTCCGTCTTTCTGAACTCTCGTCACACATCCCAGCTTCGGATTACAGACGAATAGCTCATCTGTCGCCGAGAAGGCGAGGCCGAGGCAGAAGCCGCCAATGTTGGTGACCTCCTCGACGCACCCCTTTTCCGCAATTCGATAGATCTGGCCTAACTCGCCGCCGGCCCAGAGGACACCTTCTCGATCGAAGGCGATGTCTTCAGAGTGGTCGAGCCCGTCCGCGTAGGTTCAAACTGATCGATGGAAATTTTCACTCTTGTCCAAAACAGCTT
>DOZZ01000027.1:0-1724 GCA_003517725.1 Bryobacterales bacterium
GCTCGATCGCAAGATCGAACTGCCGGGGGAAATTGTGCCGTATCTGAAGGTGCCGATCCACGCCAAGGTCGCGGGCTTCGTGGATCGCGTGCTGGTCGATCGCGGCTCGATCGTCAGGCGCGGACAGCTGCTGGCAACTATGACGGCGCCCGAGATGAACGCGCAGCGCGCCGAGGCTATCGCGAAAGTACGGGCCGCCGAAGGCCAACAGGCCGAAGCGGAAGCGCGCGTGGCAGCCGCGCAGAGCACGTACGTACGGATGAAGTCGGCTTCCGAAACGCCGGGCGTGATCGCCGGCAATGAACTGACGCAGGCGGAAAAGCAGATGGACGCTGAACGGGCCAAGGTGGCGGCGGCGCAATCCTCGGTGCAGGCGGCTCGCGCGGCGCAAAAGGCGGTGGAAGACGTGCAGGCGTATCTGCGCGTGACAGCGCCGTTCGACGGCGTGATCACCGAGCGCAACGTACACCCCGGCGCGCTGGCCGGCACTGCCGAGAACGCCGCGCCGATGTTCGAGCTCGAGACCGTGAACCGTCTGCGCCTGGTGGTTCCGGTGCCCGAAGCCGCCGTCGGGGCGATCGTCCGGGGGGCGATGGTGGAGTTCAAGGTGCCGGCATATCCCGGCGTCAGTTTCTACGGCCGGGTGAGCCGCGTGGCGCATTCGATCGACGCCAAAACGCGGTCCATGCCGGTCGAACTGGAGGTCCCCAATGGCAATGGGCGGCTGGCCTCCGGCATGTATCCGACGGTCACGTGGCCGGTGCACGGCAGTCAACCCGTGATGCTGGTGCCGCCGGCCAGCATTGTGAATACGAGCGAGCGGAGCTTCGTGATTCGCGTCAGGAACGGCACGGCGGAGTGGGTCGATGTGAAGCGCGGCGCGGCGCAGGGTGACCTGGTGGAGGTAGTGGGCCCGTTGTCGAGTGGCGATTTCGTGGCGCGGCGCGGCACGGACGAGATTCGACCAGGAGCGCGCCTAAAGACACGCGTCGCGCCTGGGTCAAAGAGTTGAGGCAAACCATGCGAACGCTACTGATTTTTCTCGGCTGTATCGGGCTGGCCAGCGGCCAGGCGTTGCGGCTGGAGCAGACCATCCCGCTGCCCGGCGTGCGGGGCCGCATCGATCACCTGTCGATCGACGTGAAGCGGCAGCGTCTATTCGTGGCAGCGCTGGGCAATGACACGGTGGAGGTGGTGGACCTGAAACAAGGTAAACGCCTGCACACGATCACGGGGCTGCAAGAACCACAAGGCACGCTCTACGTGCCGGCTACCGACCGGCTGTATGTTGCGAACGCGAAGGACGGCACGCTGCGGATTTATGACGGGAGCTCGTGGCAGCTTCTCAAAACCGTTGAGTTCGGAGAGGACGCCGACAATGTCCGTTATGACGCGGGCCAGGATCGCGTCTACGTCGGCTATGCCAGCGGCGCGCTGGGCGCGGTGGATCGCGCCGGCAACAAGGTCGCGGATATCAAGCTGGACGCGCACCCGGAATCGTTTCAACTCGAGAAGAACGGGCCCAGAATTTTCGTGAACCTCCCGGGATCGCGAAAGGTAGCGGTGATTGACCGCAACCGTGGATCGGTGATCGCGAGTTGGGGTACGGACGGGGCATTCTCCAATTTCCCGATGGCGCTTGACGAGGCCCATCACCGCCTGTTTATCGTGTGCCGTCTGCCGGCGCGTGTGCTGATCTTCAATACCGATACCGGCAAAGTGAT
>DOZZ01000027.1:1829-3900 GCA_003517725.1 Bryobacterales bacterium
GGCGTGGTCTCGGTCTTCGAGCAGCGCGACGCGGACCACTACGCCAGCATCGCGACAATCCCAACGATTGCAGGCGCCCGCACCAGCTTCTTTTCAAGTGAGCTCGGCAAGTTGTTCGTGGCGGCTCGGCGGCAGGGAGCTGAAGAGGCAGCGATTCGGGTTTACGCAGTGCAATAGCGGGCGTTGTGCGGCCTGGTATCCGTTTTCGTTGACTCGATATGAAAAGTCATTCATACTCAAAGGTATGAAAATTGGGGAGCGCGGCCAGGTAACAATACCGAAAGAGGTTCGCGAGCAGTTTGGCCTGACTCCTGAAACGGAAGTCGAGTTCCACGTGATCGGCGGATCCCTCACTCTGAAGAAAGCCCCCAAAAAGCTGAACCTCGCAAAATGGAAGGGCCGCTGCGGCGACAGCTTCGCCAAGCTGGGTTATACCTCGGTGGACAAGTTCATGGACGATGTCCGGGGCCGATGACTACCGCGATCGAGACCAACATCCTGCTCGATATCCTCGTCCCGAATAAGGCTTTCTACGAAGCGTCCGCCAGCGCCCTACAGCATGCAGCGGGGGAAGGTTCTCTGGTCATTAGCGATATTGTTTACGCGGAGCTGTGCATTCATTTTGGAACACAGCGTGAGTGCGACGCTTTCCTTGTAGACAACGAGATCCGCATACAAGCCTTGACCCGGGAGGCCCATTTCCTCGCAAGTCGCGCCTGGCGGACGTACCGGCAACGGGGCGGAAAGCGTACCAGAATCCTGGCTGACTTTTTAATCGGAGCGCACGCCCAAAAACAGGCAACACGTTTACTTTCGCGGGACCGGGGATTCTACCACACGTTGTTTCCTTCGCTTGACCTTAGGGACCCGAGTGAAGCCAACGAAAAAAATAGAGATTGAGGACCAGTGCAACTGGAACAGCGCCTTCCGAGTGCCCGGTGACGATGCCATTACAATAAGATCCATTGGTGTGATGGAGGGTATATGCGGTCGGTAAAGTTGATGGAAGCATGTGTGGCTCTACTGCTGCCGGCCATTGCGGCGGCGCAGCCCAAGAGTCCCATGCAGTTCCCGGACGCGCCGGGGCGCGAGGTGGTCCAGAAGGTTTGCGGCGTCTGCCACGGCGCCGAGGTCGTGGTTGCCGAAGGCCTGACGCGCCAGGAGTGGGGCCAGGTGATCGCCAGCATGGTCACGCGCGGCGCGAAGGGTAGCGATGAAGAGTTCGGGCAGGTGCTGAACTATCTGACCACGAACTTTCCCCCCAAGCCGGCCGGTGCGGCAACCACAGTGACCGTTTCCAGGCGGCGCGGGGGCGGCGCGGGACCGGATGATGTGCAAATGGTCGATGCCGCCGCGGCCGATCGCGGCAGGACTACTTACATCGCCGAGTGCATCACGTGCCACGGGCCCAAGGCTCGCGGCAAAGACGGCGGCGGCCCGGATCTGGTGCGCTCCTTGACCATCTTGCACGACCGCTATGGCAGCACCATCGGGTCGTTCCTAAAGAATGGTCACCCGATGCAAAGCGGCCATGCGAGCACGTCGCTGACGCAGGCGCAGATTGCGGATCTTTCCCATTTTCTGCACCAGCGCGTGAACGATACGCTGCGCAGCGGTCCTTATTCCAAAGTGATCAATGTACTGACCGGCGATGCCAAGGCCGGCGCCGCGTACTTCCATGGCGCGGGCAAATGCGACACGTGCCATGCGGCCAACGGCGACCTCGCGTCGATCGCGACGAAGTACGATGCGCCGACGCTGCAGCAACGCTTCCTGTTTCCGCAGAGCGTCGGTTTCGGACGCCGCGGCGCCGTAGCGGGTTCGAAGCGTGCCACGTTGACCGTCACGGTCACCCCTCCGTCCGGACCCGCGGTGACGGGCGTCCCGCTCAGCCTGGATGACTTCAACGTCTCGCTGCGGGATGACGCGGGCCAATACCACGCATGGAAGCGGACCCCGGATTTAAAAGTGGAAAAGCACGATCCATACGCGGCGCACGTGGCCATGCTGGACCAGATCAGCGATAAAAATATTCACGACGTCGTGGCTTACCTGGAGACCTTGAAATGAA
>DOZZ01000027.1:4128-5159 GCA_003517725.1 Bryobacterales bacterium
AAACCGCCGGTGGATTCCTGGCCGACGTACAACGGCGATTACTCCGGACGCCGCTTCAGTACATTGGACAAGGTCAACGCCGGTAACATCCAGGACCTGAGCCTGGCGTGGGTTTACCGCATGAGCGCTGGCGGGCCGATCAAGGCCACCCCGCTGGTGATCGATAGCGTCATGTACTTCACCATCCCGGACCACGTCTGGGCTGTCGACGCACGCTCGGGCCGCGAGATCTGGCATTACGCGTGGCAGTCGAAAGGCGGCGAACACATCGGCAATCGCGGCGTTGGCGCGTACGGCAAGTGGCTGTATTTTGAGACGCCCGACTGCAACCTTGTGTCGCTGAATATGAGCGACGGCAAAGAGCGCTGGCATAAGTCGGTGTGCGATCTCGACCAGATGTATTACGGGTCGGTCGCGCCCGTGGTGATCAAGAATCACGTGATTGTGGGCGTCAGCGGCGACGATCTGGATATTCCCGGCTACCTGGAATCGCGCGACCCGGAGACGGGCGAACTGCAGTGGCACTGGTCGGTGGTTCCGAAGCCGGGAGAGCCGGGCTCCGAGACGTGGCCCAACGCGGACGCGATGGCGCACGGCGGCGGCATGACGTGGGTGCCCAGCACGTATGATCCTGAGCTGAACCTTGTGTTTCTGGGCACAGGCAATCCGCAGCCGGTGGTCGCGGGGAAGGGGCGCGAGGGCGCTAACCTTTACACCGAGTCGATCGTCGCGCTGAATCTGGATACGGGTAAGCTCGCGTGGCATTTTCAGTCGTCGCCGCATGACACGCACGATTGGGACGCGGTGCAGACCCCGGTGCTGTTCGATGGCGAAGTCAACGGACAGCAGCGCAAGTTGCTGGCGCAGGCCAGCCGCAACGGCTACTTCTTCGTGCTCGACCGGACCAACGGCAAGAACCTGGTGACCAGCCAGTTCATTAAGACCAACTGGGCCAAGGGCGTCGACGCCAAGGGCCAGCCGATCCCGAACCCCGCTAAAGAGCCTCAGATCGATGGCGCCCTGGTGACGCC
>DOZZ01000027.1:5307-36688 GCA_003517725.1 Bryobacterales bacterium
CGCGGATTCAGCGTGTGGTACATCTTCGACGACGATGCAAAGCCCGAGGGCTGGGCCGGCAACGACCGTGGCGGTCCCTCGGCGGGCATGTTGCAGGCAATCGATTACAAAACAGGAAAAATTCGCTGGAGCCACGTGTGGGAGGGCGGCGGCACGCGCTCGGGCGTGTTGAGCACGGCCGGCAACCTGTTGTTCGCGGGTGACTCATCGAACAACATCGTCGCGTTAAACGCGGCGACGGGCCAGCCGCTTTGGCACGCCAATCTCGGCGCGCCGCTCGGCAACGCGCCCATGACCTATGAGCTGGACGGCACGCAATACGTGGTAGTGGCCGCCGGCGATACGCTGTTCGGATTCGCGATGCTGGCGAAGTAAAAGCTACACCGTGCATTCCTGCACGGCTTGCCGCAGCGACGTCATCGGATCCCGGGTCGGCACGAACTCGTGCGCGACGAACCCCTGATAATTCAAGTCAGCGATGGCCTTGGCGATGGTGTGCCAGCGTAGTTCCTGCGTGTCGTCCAGTTCGTGGCGTCCCGGCACGCCGCCGGTGTGGAAGTGGGCGATGTACTGGAAGTTGTCGCGAATGGTGCGGATGATGTCGCCCTCCATAATTTGCATGTGATAGATGTCGTAGAGCACGCGCACCCGCGGCGATTCCACGCCCTTGATCACGTCCACGGCCCAGGCGGTGTGGTCACACTGGTAATCCTTGTGGTTGACCTTGCTATTAAGCACTTCCAGGCAAACGGTCACGCCGCTGTCTTCGGCGCGTTTGCTGATGCGGCGCAGGCCCGCGATGCAGTTCTGCTTGCCCTCCTCGTCCGACAGCCCGGCGCGGTTGCCCGACATGGTAATCACGTTGGGCGCTTTGGCCGCCGTGGCAAGCTGGATCAGGTCATTCACTTCCTGCTCCAGCCGGGCGTGGTTCTCGCGGCGATTCCAGCCGTTGGGCATGTGCTTGGTTCCAGGAATTAGCGCGGGGACCAGCCCGTATTTCCTGAGCGTCGGCCAATCCTCCTGATCCACCAGGTCGATCCCGCTCAGGCCCATTTCCGCCGCCTGCCGGCAGAGATCGTCAAGAGGGATCTTGGCGTAGCACCAGCGGGCAACAGACTGTTTCAATCGCCCCGCCGATGCGGGAGCCGCGGGCAGCGGCGCGGCCGCAAGCGCCAGGGAACCGGCGACCTGAAGAGCATCACGGCGTGTCAGATGATTGTTCATAATTTGTCTTCGTGGACCATTCTCTTTCTGTTCGATCGGCAGTATACTATGTTCCGAAGTTAGGGAACTGTCACCATTGCCAGGTCGGGAGGTGCCGCGTCGCATCCTTTGTTTGCATAGTTCCAGATCGCCACCACTGTGCCGTGCGCACCGCGGTAGATTCCATGCCTTCCTGAACCACCCGGCCCTCCCGCAATTATATTTTTCCTGACGGGGGAGGCAACATGAAGATACTCGATCGCGTCACCGTGATTCTGGCCCGCAAGGGTACAGAGGTCTGGTCTGTGCCATCGGACGCTACAGTCTATTCGGCGGTGGAGACTATGGCGGACAGGGCGGTGGGCGCCCTGCTGGTGACCGAGAACGGCCGCCTGGTAGGAGTGGTCTCCGAGCGCGATTACGCGCGCAAGGTCATTCTGCAGGGCCGGTCTTCGACCGATACATTCGTGCGGGAGATCATGACTCCCGACCCCATTACCGTCGGCCCGTGCGCCACTGTGAACGAGGCCATGCAGGTCATGACCGATAACCGCTTCCGGCACTTACCGATAGTGGACGACAACGGCAAGATACTGGGCGTCGTTTCGATGGGCGATCTGGTGAATTGGATCATCTCGTCGCAGGACGAAACCATCACGCAGCTGGAGCATTACATCACCAGCCAGTACCCATGTTGAGCGGTTAGCCGATTCCCGCCGAAATGCCGCGGATTAGATCCCACAGCGGCGCGGGGTAGAGGCCGAAGACAAATAGCAGGATCACCAGAACCGCCAGGCTAAAGCCGGCGCCGGCGGGCACGCGTCCGCGCGGCAGCATTACTTTGACGTGATCTTCAGGCAGTGAGCTGAAGAGCACCACGAGCACGCGCAAATAGTAATACAGGCCAATGGTGCTGCTGGCCACCAGCACGAACAGCAGCAGCCAAAGAGCGCTCGAAGCGCCGGCCGCCATCACATAGAATTTGCCCAGAAAGCCCGCCGTGAGCGGAATTCCGGCGAGCGATAGCAGCATGGCGGAGAACATGGCGGCCAGCACGGGGCGCTGCCAGAAGAGCCCGCGATAATCCTCCAGCTCACAGCACTCTTCTTCGCCGGAACACAGCACGCTCATGATGCCGAACGCGCCCAGAATGGTGATGACGTAGGCCAGCAGATAGTAGGTCGCGGCCTGCACGGCGAGTGGCCCGGCGGCCACGAACGCCACCATCAGGTAGCCCATGTGCGCGATGGACGAATAGGCCAGCAGGCGCTTGACGTTATTCTGCCGCAAGGCCAGCAGGTTGCCCGCCAGCATCGACGCGGCGGCCATGATGACGAAGGCCCACCAAACCGGCGTCCCGGCCAGCGAGCCTGCCGGATGGAACCAGCGCAGCAGCAGGGCGAAGACGCTGCCTTTCGAGATTGTGGCGACTAGCGCGGTAGTGGGCAGAGGCGCACCTTGATACACATCAGGCGTCCAAAGATGGAACGGAACGACCGCCAGTTTGAAGCCGATGCCGGTGAGCATCAGAACCGTACCGGCCCATCCGGCGGCGCCCAGCGCGGCGTTGGGCGCGCCCATGTAAAAGCGCGCCAGTGTCGCCAGTTGCATGCTGCCGGTCTCGGAATACAGGAGCGCCATGCCGAACAACAGGAACGCGGAGGACGTGGCGGCGAGCACCAGATACTTCACGCCGGCCTCAAGCGGCAGCCGCTGGAGGTGCAGGTACGCGATCAGCGCGTAAAGAGAGACACTAAGGATCTCGAAGCCGAGGAAGAGCGATGCCATGTGGCTGCTCGCGACCAGCACCAGCCCGCCGGCCGTGGCCAGCAGCATCAGGCAGTAGAACTCTTCCTGGTGGCCCGTCTGGTGTTCCAAATAGGAGTAGGCCAGCAACACCACCGCCGCCGCGAGCGCCAGCAGCACGCCCCAATAGAACAGCGTGTAGCCGTCGATCAGCAACAGCCCGGTCACCTGCCGCGGAGTAACGGAGGCGGCCCATCGCAGGCTCGCGAAAGACGCGGCCAGGCCCAGCAGCGCCAGCGTGGCCGAGGCGCCGTGATGGCGGCGGATGGCGATCGAAAGCATCACGACGAGCGCCGTGGCGGAGAGCAGAATCAGAGGGCTGAGAGCAACCAGATCGGACGCGGTCATGTTATCTCCGGGCGGTAACGGCTTGGCGTGGCATGTTGTCGATCGCGGGCCGAATCATATTCAACAGGGGCTGCGGATACAGGCCGATCCACAGCAGGCAGACCATCATGGGCACGGCAATGGCGCGCTCGTTCCACCGTGCATCCGGAAAATCCGAGTGGTGCACGTTGGGGCCGAGGAACGTCTTCTGGGCCAGGCGCAGCGCATAGCAGGCGCCCGTGATCATGCCGAGCGCAGCCAAGGCCGATAGCACCGGGGTGGCCTGGTAGGTACCGAGCAGGACCATGAACTCGCCCACGAAATCGCCGAGACCCGGCATGCCGGCCGAGGCCATCACGAAGAACAGGCCAACGCCGCTCAACATCGGCATGGTTTCCCAGAGGCCGCCCATATCGCGCAGCTCGCGGGAGTGCAGCCGCTCGTTCAGCGCGCCGGCCAGCACGAACAGCGCGCCGGTGCTGATGCCGTGGCTCACCATCTGCACCACGACTCCTTGCAGCGCGATGGGGTTCAGCGCGAAGATGCCCAGCAGCACAAAGCCCATGTGACTGACGCTGGTGTAGGCCACCATGCGTTTGAGGTCGTTCTGCGCGAAGGCTAGTATCGCGCCATAGAGGATGCCCAGTACCGCGAGCGTCATCATCAGCGGCGCCAGACGCTGGACGGCGTGGGGGAACAGCGGGAGCACGAAGCGCAGCATGCCGAAAGCGCCGGTCTTCAGCAGCAGCCCGGCCAGGATTACGCTACCGGCCGTCGGCGCTTCGGCATGCGCGTCGGGCAGCCAGGTGTGGAATGGAAAAGCCGGCAGCTTTACGGCAAACGCGGCCAGGAAACCCAGCGCCAGCAGCATCTCCATATCCGGCGCGAGCGGCGTCGCCAGCAGGTCCTGCAGATCGAACGAGTAGAAGCCGGCAGTGCGCTGGTGCAGAATCACCAACACGATCATGGCGATCAGCATGAGCAGGCTGCTGATCTGGGTGAACAGGAAAAACTTGACAGCCGCATAGATGCGCCGCTGATAGCCCCAGATCGCAATCAGAAAATACATCGGAACCAGCATCAGTTCCCAGAAGAAATAGAAGAGGAACAGATCGACGGCGAGAAAGACGCCGGTGACGCCGGCCAGCACCCACATCACGTTGAAATGGAAAAAACCGGGCGAGCGCTGGATGCCGTTCCACGACGCCAGCACGGCCATGATGCCGAGAAACATGGTGAGCAGGATCAGCACCAGGCCCAGGCCGTCGAGCGCCAGATGGAAATGTATGCCGAGCTGTGGCACCCACGTCCACGACAACTCCTCCGACCAGCGGGATGCCGAAGAAAGGCCGCGCCCCCAGAGGCCCAGGCACAGCGCGAGATCGAGCACCAGCGCGGCGAGCGAGATCACGCGCGGAGCGGCCGCGTTGAAGCGCCCCGCAACGGCCGCCAGCACACCGGCCAGGATCAAAATTGCAATCAGCCAAAGCAAAATCATGCCGCTCTCCTCATCGCATCCACCAAACCAATCCGAGGAACACGGCCGAGCCGATCGCGAGCCCCGAGGCGTACCAGCGGACATGACCAGTCTCGGTACGCTGCAGCAGGCCATTGGAAGCTTGTGTCAGCGACGCTAGCGCGGTGTAGAGGCTATCGACAATGTCGCGGCGATTGACCTCGGCCAGCCAGACAAACGGGCGGACAAAAATCCACGAATAGAGCGTGTCGAAACCCCAGCCGGCCGCCCAGAAGCGCGCCAATGCCGATTCGGCGGGCTGCTCCACCCGCCGTCGGTAGTAGAGCAGGTAAGCCAAACTAAAGCCGGCGAGGAACACGAGTGAAGCCGTCAACGCCGTGGTCACCTCGGTGATTACGGGTCCGACATGCACTTCCTCCAGCGCCGGCAGCGTGCTGTTCAGAAAATTCGACAGCCGCGGCACGCCACCGAAGTGCGGCGGCGTGTCGAGGTAGCCCGCGAAGATCGACAGCACGCACAGAACGGCCAGTGGCAGCTTGATGGCGAGGCCCGGACGCTCGGAGACATGGCTTTTGGCCGTGCCGTAGAAAACTAAAAAGACGAGCCGGTACGTATAGAGCGAAGTCAGCAGCGCGCCCAACATGCCGCACAGCCAGAACCAGATGCTGCCGTTGAGCCCGGCCCAGGATTGCCACAGAATCAGGTCTTTGCTGAAAAAGCCGGCCGTCAGCAGCGGCAATCCAGCCAGTGCCGAACCACCGATCACAAACGACCAGAAGGCCACCGGCAGTTCCCGCCGCAGGCCTCCCATGCGGAACATATCCTGCTCATGATGCAGCGACTGGATCACGGCGCCCGCCGCCAGAAACAGCAGCGCCTTGAAGAAGGCGTGCGTCATGAAATGGAACATCGCGGCCGACCACGCGCCCAGGCCTAGCGCCAGAAACATATAGCCGATCTGGCTAATCGTGGAATAGGCCAGCACGCGCTTGATGTCGCGCTGCACCAGAGCGCTGCAAGCCGCCATCAGCAGCGTGGCGGCGCCGATCACCGCCACCACCAGTTGGACCTCCGGCGCAAGAGTGAACAGCACATGCGTGCGCGCAATCAGATAAACGCCGGCCGTCACCATCGTTGCGGCGTGAATGAGCGCGCTAGTAGGCGTGGGTCCGGCCATGGCATCGGGCAGCCAGGTTTGTAGCGGCAACTGCGCCGACTTGCCGACCGCTCCGCCCAGCAGCAGCGCCGCGGCCGCGATCGCCAGAGTGCTGCCGGCGGGCCATTGCGATTGCGCGCGTTGCATCAGCTGCTGAATATCGAGCGTGCCCAATTGCGTAAACAGCAGGAACAGGCCAATCGCGAAAGCCGTGTCGCCGATGCGCGTGACGAGGAAGGCTTTGTTGGCCGCGCGCACATTGGCGGCATCGCGATACCAGAAGCCGATCAGCAGATAGCTGCAAAGGCCCACGCCCTCCCAGCCCATGTAAAGCACCAGCAGGTTGCTGCCGAGCACCAGCAGCAGCATGGACGCGACGAACAGATTCATGTAAGCGAAGAACCGCGCATAGCCCTCATCGCCGCGCATGTACTCGGTGGAATACAGATGGATCAGGAAGCCGACGAACGTCACGACCAGCAGCATCAGCAGCGAGACAGGGTCCAGATAAAGTCCGAACTCTGGACGGAACGAACCGGCCGCCATCCAGGTCCACAACGGCAGCACGAAAGCGTTGCCCGGCGGCGGTGCAGTCAGGAAGCTCCAGGCGACCAGCATCGACGCCACCGCGGCGAGCCCAATAGATCCGACGCCCGCGAGCGAAACCAGTTTACGCGGCCAGCGCGATCCGAAGATCGCCAGCAGGACGGCGCTCGTGAGGGGCAAAGCAGGCGCAAGCCACAGCAGGTTCAGCATGGTCAGCCTCGCATCTCGTCGCCGGCGTCGGAATCGAGCGTGGGATGCTCCCGATGAAACTGCAGCACCATCGCGAGCCCCACCGACACCTCGGCCGCGGCCATGGCCACGATGAACAGGAACATCACCTGGCCGTCCACCTGCCCCCAGCGCGAGCCGGCCGCGACAAACGCCAGCCCGCTGGCATTCAGCATGACCTCCACGCACATCAGCGTGAAGATCAGGTTACGCCGCGTGAGAAGACCGGCCAGCCCCAGCAGAAACAACAGGGTCGCCAGTAACAGCGCGTGATTGACGGGTATCGATGCCATGCACTTCGTCCTCTCTGGTAACAGCTTTGCGCCCCAGGTGATAGGCGCCCAACAGGCCCGCCGTCAGCAACAAAGAGGCGAGTTCCACACCGATGACATAGGGGCCGAACAGGGCCACGCCCACCTGTTTCGATGAAATTTCGACGCCGCTCAACGGCGCGCTTTGCCGCGACACCAGCGCCGCGATCTCGGCCAGCAGCACCAATGCCAGCAGGCTCGGCCCGGCCCAGGCGCGCGGTTTGAAAACGTCCAGCGCCGTCTCACCCGCATGCTCGCCCATGTTGAGCATCATCACCACGAAGATGAAGAGCACCATGATCGCCCCGGCATAAATGATCAGTTCGAGCGCAGCCACAAAGGGCGCGCCCATGACGAAGAAATCGATGGCGACAGCCAGCAGCGAGACGATCAGGTAGAGCAGCGCGTGGATGGCGTTGCGGCAGGTGATGGTCAGCAGTGTCGCCACCACGGCGACGGCGCTCGAGATGTAGAAGACGGCGGCCATGGCGCTCCTTAGGGCAACAGACTGTGCAGATCGGTGGGGGCGGCCTCGCGCTCGGCCTCGCCTTTGGCCTTGCCGCCGATGGCCACGCCCGCGACGCGCCAGAAATTATAATCGGGATACTTGCCGGGGCCGGAGATCATGAGGTCCTCTTTTTCGTACACCAGATTTTTCCGGTAGAACTCGCCCATCTCGAAATCGGGCGTGAGCTGGATGGCGTAGGTGGGGCAGGCCTCCTCGCAAAAACCGCAGAAGATGCAGCGCGAGAAGTTGATGCGAAACCACTCGGGAAAGCGGCGGCCATGCTCGTCTTCGGTGGCTTGCAGCGAGATGCAGTCGGTAGGGCAGACCACGGCGCAGAGGTTGCACGCCACGCAGCGCTCACCGCCGTCGGGGTCGCGCGACAGCACGATGCGGCCCCGATAGCGCGGCGCCAGCACCGCTTTCTCCTCCGGATACTGGATGGTGACGCGCTTGTGGAACGCATGCAGGAACACGCCCCACAACGACCGCAGCAGACTGAACATCCGACGCCTCCTCTAACGCAACAGCAACACCGCCGCGCCCGTGACCAGCAGATTTAACAGCGCGAGCGGCAACAGCACCTTCCAACCCCACGACATCAACTGATCGAAACGCGGCCGGGGCAGCGCCGCGCGAAACAAAATGAACAGGCAGATGAACGCCATCGTTTTGAGGCCAAACCAAACCGGCCCCGGTAGCACCGGCCCCAGCCATCCGCCGAAATAGCACAGCGTGAGCATGGCCGAGATCAAAATCACGCCGATGTATTCGCCCACGAAAAACATGCCGAATTTCATGCCCGAATATTCGGAGTGGAAGCCGGCGATCAACTCGCTCTCGGACTCGGCGAGGTCAAACGGCAGACGCCGCGTCTCGGCCACGCCGGCGATCAGAAACATCACGAAGCCCGCGAACTGCGGCACCACGTACCACATGTGGCGTTGGGCTTCGACGATATCTCCGAGCCGGAATGAGCCGGCCATAATCACGACGCCCATCAGCGAGAGGCCCATGAAGACTTCGTAGCTCAACATCTGCGCGGTGGCCCGTAGTCCGCCCAGCAGCGCGTATTTATTGTTCGACGACCAGCCCGCCAGCACCACGCTGTAGACGCCGAGCGACGAGGCCGCCAGCAGAAACAGAATGCCCACGCTGAGATCGGCGATCACGAATCCGGCGGCGAATGGAATAACCGCGAAGGCCAGCAGCGACGTCGCCACCACCACGGCCGGCGCCAGCACGAACACCGGCTTGTCGGCGAAGGGCGGAATCCAGTCCTCTTTGGTGAATAGCTTGACCGAGTCAGCCACCACTTGCCCCAGGCCGAAGGGGCCGACGCGATTGGGGCCGTAGCGATCCTGCCAAAGCGCCAGCAGCCGGCGCTCGACCCAGATCAGGCCCCCAGCAAGGTTCAGCACGATGCCCAAAACCACGGCGATGATCAACAGCGGATAGAGCGCGCTCATGGGGTCCCCCGCACGGAGAATTCCGGTTTGGCCAGCGCTAATTTGCCGGGTGACGGCAGCGCGCATCCCTCAAAGGGCGGCAGCCCGGCGGGCAGGCACGCGACGCCGCGCGGCAGGTCGGCGCGGAGTATGGCCGGCACTACTCCGGTGACGCCGTCCAGCGTTACCTGGACCGCATCGCCGGCGTGCAGGCCCAGCACTTCCGCATCAACAGGGTTCAGCGCGATGTAAGGTTTGGGCGTCAACTCAGCGATGCCGGGTGCATGCCGGCTGAGCTCTTCGGAGCCGAAGATGTGGAATGCCGGGCACACCAGCCATTCTCCGGCAGCGGGCCGGAACGCCGCCGGAATTTCGCGGAAATACTCCGCGGCTTGGACCGAAGCGGCCACCAAGCGCGTGCCGGGGTCGCCTCCACGCAGCGGGCCGCCGACTTCGGTCTGGTATTTGTTGGTGGCCTGAATCGAGTTCCAGCCCGGCGCCCAGAAGAACGGAATCAGCGGCGCGGGAGCGGGGCGAAAGCCGGACTCCATCGAAAAGGCCAGAGCGGAATCGACATCCTGCGGCGGCTTGGGTTCATGCACCGTGATGTTGGCGAGCATCGACGTACGGCCGCTGTAGCGGTCGGGCTCGCGCGCGATTTTACCGGCTTCGTCGCGGGCGGGCGCGGCTTCCGGCACTTCGCGCAGCGCCGGGCAATCCTGCGCCATGGCCGCGATGATCTGGTCGAGCGTCTGCCAGGCGCAATCGGTTCTGCCGCCGGCCACCGCGATATCGCGAATCCAGCGCCAACTCTCCTGCACGCTGCCGGACGGCACGAAGGCGCGCAGAAAACGCTGGGCGCGGCCTTCGCTGTTCACTAACGTGCCGCTGGTTTCGGCAGCGGTTCCGGCCGGCAGGACAAACTCCGCGGCGGCCGTCGTGAGCGTCGGTAAGCAGTCGAGCACGACGACGTGCGGCACTTTTTCGAAAAACTCGCGTACCAAATGCTCCGGCGCGCGGCGGAAGAGATCGTTCTCCAGAACTATGGCTGTATCGATGCCGTCCTCTTTCAGCGCGTCGGCCAGCGTCTTCGATTCCAGCAACGCGAGGCCGAACGTGTTGGCCTCGGGCATGGTGAAGGCGATCCGTGTTTGCGCGCGGCCCTGCCGATGCAGAGCCCAGGCCACCTGCGCGGCGGCTTCCACCACGGCGGTGCTCAGGCAACTCGCGCCCGAGATCACCAGCGGGCGCTCGGCTCCGAGCAAAGCGTGCGCGATCGAAGCAGCCAGTGTTCGAGTTTCCTCGGACAGTTCCGCGACTTCGGGAGCTCCGCGGTCAATGGCGTTAGCGATCGCAAACCCGAGCCGCGCGATATCGTCCGGCGCCGCGCGCTCGGTGGCCGTCGCGACAGCGTCGAGCTTGGTCGCGTAAGGCGAGGCGATGAACAGCGGGCCCTGCTGGTCCTGCACCATTTCGCGCACGGCATGGTCAAGCCACGGCGGGATATTGAACTTTTTCGCCGCCCGCATCGGAGCATTGCGCAGCGACTGTCGCAAACGCAGCGCCATCAAGGGCGCGACGTTCAAGACATCCTCGCCCAGCACCAGCACGCCATCGGCCTGCTCAACATCCAGCAGCGAAGCGGAGGGTACGGCTCCACTCTTCAGAATGCTAAGCGCCGCGGCCACCGCGGTACCTTCGGCGCCCGACACGCCGGCATAGAAGCGCTCCGCCCCCACCAGTTGGCGCAGCGCGTAGTTGCTCTCGAGTGACGCGCGCGGCGAACCGATGCCGATAGCACGGCCCCCGACGGTAATCGATTCGAGCGCCGCGCTCTTGCTCACCACGGCGCCCCGCATCATCGGTTCTTTCAGCCGCGCCGGGCTATTGGTGAACTCGTAGCCGAAGCGGCCGCGGTCGCACAGAAAATAGCCATTCACCTCATGGTTGTAGCGGTTCACCACGCGCCGCATGCTGCCGTAGCGCTCGCCCACCGTCGTGTTGCAGCCCAGCGCGCAGTGCGTGCACACCGACGGCGCCATCTGCAGATCCCACTTGCGGGTGTAGTGGTGCTTCAGCGTGGCGTCGGTGAACACGCCGGTGGGGCAGACCTCCACCAGGTTCCCGCTAAACTCGTTTTCCAACACGCCGTCTTCCGCGCGGCCGAAAAAGACCGTGTCGCGTAACCGGAAAGCATTCAGGTCATCGCCGCCGGCGTACTCGCGGTAGTAACGGACGCAGCGCTGGCACTGTATGCAGCGGTTCATCTCGTGGTTGATGAACGGCCCCAGGTATTGATTTTTGAAGGTGCGCTTGGGCGAGTTATACGTGCGATGGCTGTGCCCGGTCATCACCGTCATGTCCTGCAGGTGGCACTCGCCGCCTTCATCGCAGACCGGGCAGTCGTGCGGGTGGTTCAGCATCAGGCCCTGGATCACGGCGCGTCGAAACTCGGCGGCGTCGGCGTCCTGAATCGAGATGCGCGTGCCCTCGGACGCGGGCGCCATGCACGCCATGGTCAGCTTGCCTGTGATGTCCTGCTCATTTTTGAACTGCTTGACGGCGCACTGGCGGCACGCGCCCACCGAGCCCAGCGCCGGATGCCAGCAGAAGTAGGGCAGGTCGAAGCCCAGCGAGAGACACGCGTGCAGCAGGTTCTGTTTGGCGTCCACCTCGTACGGTTTATTCTCGACAAAGATCTTCGCCATCACTCATCTCCACGGACAACGCTTCTCTTTGATGTGCCGCTGGAAGTCGTCCCCGAAATACTTGAGCGCGCTCTGCAACGGCTCCATTGCACCCGGCGCGAAGGCGCAGAAAGTGTTACCGGGCGCCATGAACTTGGGCTGAAATTTCAGTATCTCCAGATCGTGCTGGACGGCGGTGCCCTCCTCCATCGCCAGCAGAATTTTCTCGGTCCAGCCGAGCCCGCTCCAACACGGCGTGCACCATCCGCACGACTCCTGCGCGAAGAAATGCTCCAGGTTCCACACCATGCCCACGGGACAGGTCTGGTCATCCAGCACTACCATGGTGCCGGTGCCCAGACGGCTGCCGGCCTTGGCCACGTGCGCGTAATCCATAGGCGTGTCGAGATGCTCGTCCACCAGAAAATCGGTCGACGCCCCGCCGGGCAGCACGCCGCGAAAACGCGTGCCGTCGCGCATGCCGCCGGCGTGTTCTTCGAGCAACTCGCGTAACGGGGCGCCCAACGGCAGTTCCCACAGGCCCGGCTTTTTGACTTTGCCGCTGACGCCGAAGAGCTTCGTCCCGCCCTCACCGGTGGGGCTCAGGCCCAGAAACCATTCCGCGCCCTTCGAGACAATATGCGGCAAGTTGCAGAGTGTTTCGACATTCTGCACGATCGTCGGTTTGCCGAACAGCCCCGACACCTGCGGAAAAGGCGGCTTAGCGCGCGGGTGGGCGCGCTTGCCTTCGAGCGCATTCAGCAGCGCGGTCTCTTCCCCGCAGATGTAGCGCCCGGCGCTGATGTGCAGATACATCTCGAGGCTGTACCCCGAGCCCAAAATGTTTCGGCCCAGATAATGCCGCTCGTAAGCTTCGGCCAGCGCCTGAGTCAGGCGCCGCGCCGATAACTGGTATTCGCCGCGCAAAAAGATGAACGCTATGTCGGCCTCGATGGCATACGCGGCAATCGCCATGCCTTCGATCAACTGGTGCGGGTCGCCCTCCATCAACGCACGGTCTTTGAAGGTGCCGGGCTCCATCTCGTCGGCATTCGCGACCAGGTATTTGGGATGCGGCGCGTCTTTGCCCATAGGGACAAAGCTCCACTTCATGCCGGTCGGGAAGCCCGCACCGCCGCGCCCGCAGAGGTGCGAGCGCTTCACCAGATCGGTCACTTCATTGGGCGCCATGCGCAGCGCCGCACGCAGGCCCTGATAGCCGCCGGCGCGCTCGTATTCCTCGGCAAGCACGGGCTCGCGATCCTGCCGCAACCTGCTGGTGAGGGGCCTTTCCGTGATAGTGGCCATGGCTATTCGCAGCGCTCGAGCAGCGTGTTGATGCGCTGTTCATCGAGATCCGTGTACAGTTCGCCATCGATCATCATGGCCGGCGCGCGGTCGCATGCGCCCAGGCACACGATCGGCAGCAGAGTGAATCGGTTGTCGGCGGTGGTGCCGCCCATCGGCACGCCCAGTTGTTTACAGAGGTGGTCACGCACGCGGTTGTAGCCCATGATCCAGCAGCTCACGCTGTCGCACAGCATGGCCACGTGCCGCCCCACCGGCCTCCGGCGGATCAGGTTGTAGAAGGTGGCGATGCCATCCAGATCCGCGGTCGACATGCCCAGCAGTTCCGCTATCGCGCCCAGACTTTCGTCCGACACCCAGCCGCGGTGGCGCTGCACGATTAGCATGGCGTCAATACATACCGCGCGCCGCACCGGATAATGCGCGGCTTCGGCTTCAATCTCCTCACGCTCTTCAACGCTCAACAACTCCGTCACCACTTCAGGGCTCAGCACCGTCACCTCTCCTCTGGACCAGCACCCGCTCAGCGATCGATATCGGCCAAAACATAATCCAGGCTTCCCAAGATCGCCAGCAGGTCGGGAATCATCAGGCCGCGGCACAACTTCGGCAGCATTTGCATATGGGGAAAGGAGGGGGCGCGGATGCGCGTGCGATAGGAGCCGTTGCCCCCATCGCTCACCAGGTAATAACCGTTGTTGCCCTTGGTCGCCTCAATCGCGGCCAGCGCTTCGCCGGGCGGAATCACGGGCCCCCAGCTGACGCTCAGGAAATGGTGGATCAGGGTTTCGATATCATGCATGGTCTGGGCCTTGGGCGGCGGTGTCGTCAGCCGGTGCTCGGCGTTACAGGGTCCGCCGGGCATGTTGTCGACACACTGCCGGATGATGCGCAGGCTTTGCCGCATCTCCTCGACGTGCACCGTCGCGCGGTCGTAGCAATCCCCGTTGACTCCGACCGGCACGTCGAACTCGTACTGCTCGTAACCCGAATACGGCTGCTTCTTGCGAAAGTCCCAGCCGAATCCGGCGGCCCGCAGATTGGGCCCGGTCATGCCCCACTGGATAGCCTCTTCGACGGTGCATCCGCCGACGCCTTTGGTGCGCGCCTGAAACAGCTTGTTGCGCATCACAATGCGGTCATACTCGTCGAGCTTCGACGGCAGGTAGTCCAGAAAATCCCGGAACATCTTGTCCCACCCGGCCGGCAAATCCTGCGCCACGCCGCCGATGCGGAACCAGTTCGGATGCATGCGCGCGCCGCAGATGGCCTCGACGATGCCGAAGGCTATCTCGCGGTCGTTGAACATGTAGAAGACTGGCGACATCTGCCCCAGGTCCTGCGCGAACGTGCCGTACCAGACCAGGTGGCTGATGATGCGGAACAGCTCGCACATCATCACGCGGATAGTCTGGCCGCGCGGCGGAACCGTGATGCCGGCCAGCTTCTCCACGCCCGTCAGGTAGGCCATGTTGTTCATCACGCCGCCCAGGTAATCGACGCGATCGGTGTACGGGATGTAGGTATGCCAGGTCTGCCGCTCGCCCATCTTCTCGGCGCCGCGATGGTGGAAGCCGATGTCCGGCACGGCGTCCAGAATCTCTTCGCCGTCCAGCTCCAGCACGATGCGCAGCACGCCGTGCGTGCCGGGGTGTTGCGGGCCCACGTTCAGGAAAATGAAGTCCGTGCCTTCGCGGCCGCGGCGCATGCCCCATTCTTCGGGCCGGAAGCGCAGAGCTTCCTGTTCGGCATCCTGCTTTTCGTCGGTCAGCAGAAACGGCCCCAGTTCCGTGGCGCGCGCCGGGTGATCCTTTCGCAGCGGATGTCCCACCCAGCTGCGCGGCATCAGAATGCGCTCCATGTGCGGATGCTCCTCGAAGACGATGCCGAACATGTCGAAGACTTCGCGCTCGTACCAGTTGGCGGCGGGCGACAGGTCCGTCATGGTTGGCAGGCTCAGATGACCCATCTCAAGCGCGACCTTCAGCCGGATGTAGGCATTGCGCTCAAACGACAGCAGGTGGTACACGACGGTGAAGTCCGAAGCCGGCTGACCGTCGCGATGACGTCGGCCGCGCTCGTCGATCGCGGTCAGGTCGTACAGCATCTTGTAGGGCTGCGGGACATCCTCGATCAGTTCGCGCAAAGTCGCGTGAATCTGGCCTCGGTCGATCCAATAGGTCGGGATACCGTCGCAGGTCGCCTGCGGGATACCGCTGACCAGTTGGTCCGGCAACACAGCCGTGCTCATCGTCCCTCCTCCTACACCCGGTCGGGTGGTTGCAACACCGTCAACGCACTACGCGCGGCCCGCTTGCCTTCGCGCATATCGGGCATCGCGGCATGCCCGGTCCTCTGCTCGCCCACAACCCAGCTTAGCGGCCGACGCTCTTTGCCCACGGCCTCGCGCAGCAGCAGCACGCCTTCGAGAAAAGCATCGGGCCGCGGCGGGCAGCCCGGCACATACACGTCCACCGGCAGAAATTTGTCGACGCCCTGCACCACGCTGTAGATGTCGTACATGCCGCCGGAGCTGGCGCACGCGCCCATCGCAATCACCCAGCGCGGCTCCATCATCTGCTCATGCAGACGTTTAATGACGGGCGCCATCTTCAGAAACACGGTGCCGGCGATCACCATCAGGTCGGCTTCGCGCGGCGTGCCGCGCACCACCTCCGCCCCGAAACGCGAGATGTCGTATTTGCTGGTGATGCTGGTGGCCATCTCGACAAAGCAGCAGGAGAGGCCGAAGTGGAAAGGCCAGATGGAATTTTTGCGGCTCCAGGAAACCAGATCTTCCAGCCGCGTCAGCACCACGCTGCGGCGTATGGCTTCGTCGAGCGGCCCTTGCGGGGTCGTGCCGGCTTGCGGGACAGCGTCGGGTTTAGTGACCCAGAAGCTCATGTGGCCTGCGGCCTTTCTATCGTGCTTTGCGCCCTTGCGGTACCGATCTCCAATCCAAAGCGCCTACCCTCCACAGGTAGGCCAACGTTGCGCCCAAAATCAAAACGAAAGTGATGAGTTCGATGTAGCCGGGCCAGCCTGCTTCGCGCACCGCGACGGCCCAGGCGTAGACAAAAACTGCTTCCAAATCGAAGATGACGAAGAAAACCGCGACCAGATAGAACTTCGCGGAGAAGCGTACGCGGGCGGAACCTTCCGAAACGATCCCGGATTCATACGGGGCGCCCGTGGCGCGGTCCTGGTGCCGCTGCCCCAGCACATAGGACAGACCGAGCATGGCGGCGATCAAGCCACCGACTAACGCGCAATAGACCACGAACGGCCAGAGTTGCATTTAAGCCTCGAAAGGGCCCGCGTTCACTTCTGTAACGGGAGTATGATGCAGTCCGCTTGGAATTTGCAAGTCCATGCACATATTTGTGTGGGGGCGTCGCTCGCGTAAGAGAGCCCGCGATTGAGGTACTCTTTATTTTCAACCCCAAATAAGGAGCTCGTCCCCGTAGATGATTCGCACAGTCTTGTCGCTGGCGCTGCCCGCTCTGGCCCAGACCGCCGATAGCAGACTCGCCTCACTAGAAGCCGCTACCAAATCCGCGCAGAGCGCCGGCGACAACGCCTGGATGCTGGTCAGCGCCGCGCTGGTCCTGATGATGACCGGCCCCGGACTGGCGCTGTTCTATGGCGGCTTAGTCCGCCGCAAGAACGTGCTGTCCACCATGATGCAGAGCTTCATCATGATGGCCGTCGTTACCGTGATTTGGGCCATTTACGGTTACAGCCTGGCTTTTTCGGAAGGCAACCCCTTCATCGGTGGACTGCAGTATCTGTTCCTGAACCACGTGGGCACCGCGCCCAATGCCGATTACGCGGCCACCATTCCGCATCAGACGTACATGATCTATCAGTTGATGTTCGCCGTCATCACGCCGGCGCTGATCTCGGGCGCGTTCGCCGAACGCATGAAGTTCCGGGCCATGCTGCTGTTCATGACGCTGTGGACCAGCATCGTCTACTTCCCGATGGCGCACATGGTCTGGGGCAAGGGAGGCTTCCTGAATTCGGCGCTGGGCGGCAAAATCCCCACCTATGATTTCGCGGGCGGCACGGTGGTGCATATTACGTCGGGCGTGTCGGCTCTGGTGTGCGCGCTTTACCTGGGCAAGCGCCTGGGCTACCCGCGCGAGCATATGCGGCCTCACAACCTGGTAGTCAGCGTGATTGGCGCGTGTCTGCTGTGGGTGGGCTGGTTCGGCTTCAACGCGGGCAGCGCGCTGGCCGCCTCGAGCCTGGCCACCAGCGCTTTTGTCGCCACGCATTTTGCCGCCGCGGCCGCCGCGCTGGCGTGGCTCTTCGTCGAATGGGCGCGCAGCGGGCATCCCAGCGTGTTGGGCGGAATTTCGGGCGCCGTGGCGGGACTGGTGGCCATCACGCCGGCCTCCGGTTTCGTGAAGCCCATGCCCGCGCTGCTGATCGGCGCTATCGCCGGCGTGGTGTGCTACTTCATGGCCACGGCCGTGAAGCACCGCTTCGGCTATGACGATGCGCTCGACGCCTTCGGCGTGCACGGCGCGGGCGGTACGCTCGGCGCCATCCTGACCGGTATCTTTGCCACCAACCTGGTGAATGACGGCTTCAAAGATGCCAGCGGAAAATTGCTGCCTCTGGGCGCCGTCGATGGCAACGCCACGCAGATCGTCAACCAGCTGGCGGGCGTCGCCATCGCGTGGGTGCTGGCCATCGCCGGAACTCTGCTTATCCTGAAGTTGGTGGACGTGACCGTGGGCCTGCGCGTCTCGAGTGAGGTGGAACACTCGGGCCTGGATGTGGCCGAGCACGGCGAAGAAGGATATTTGCTGGAGGGCTAACGTGAAAAAGATCGAAGCTGTGGTGCAGCCGTTCAAAGTAGAAGAAGTCAAAAATGCCCTGAAGGGCATCGGGATCGAAGGCATGACCATCTCCGAAGTGCGCGGGCACGGCCGGCAGAAGGGCCACACCGAGGTCTACCGCGGCCAGGAGTACACCGTGGATCTGCTGCCCAAAGTGCGCATCGAGATGGTGATCGCGGACGCGCGCTTGGAAGAAGTGCTCGGCGCGCTCGAGGCAGCCGCGCGGACCGGCAAAATCGGGGACGGCAAAATTTTTGTCTCGGAAGTGCTGGAAGCGGTCAGGATCCGCAATGGCGACCGCGGCGAACTCGCGCTCTGAGGCTGCGCAGGTGATCTAATGACAGGTGACAATGCGACGACTCAACTTTAGCTGTACTTTTTTGCTGTTCGCCGTGGCAGCCACAGCCGCGGACGCCGGCTGGAAGCCCCTCTTCAACGCCAAGAACCTGGATGGCTGGGAGCCGCGCGGCGAGTGCGCCTGGGCCGTGATGCCCGAAGGCGTGCTGGTGGGTCAGCGCATCCACACCAAGCCCACCGAGACCTGGCCGCTCGAACAGAAGGACTATAACAAGTGGCTTTACCGCCAGGCGTGGCTCTACACCACGCGCGACTTCGGCCAGTTCGATCTGCACCTGGAATACTGGATTCCAAAAGGCGGCAACAGCGGCGTCTCCCTTCGCGACCACTCGCGCGCGCACTATGCCATCGGTGAACCGGATTCGGTGCATCCAGAGTTGGCCGGGCCGTTGAAGAGCACGCCGGCCCACATCGGTTACGAAATCCAGATTCTGGATGGCGACAGCGATAAGTATCCGTCGGGCAGCATCTACACGTTCGTAGCGGCGAAGCGCGGCGTACATCGCCCGGGCGCGTGGAACACCATGGATATCGAGGTGCGCGACAACATGATCCGGGTGCGTTTGAACGGTGAGTTGGTGGCCGAAGGTCCGGGCGATCCCGCGCGGCCCAAGAACGGCCCGATCGGTCTGCAACTGCACGATCAGTTCACCTTTGCGCTGTTCCGCAATATCCGTATTCGCGAAGTTCATTAAGCGCGGCGCCCCATGCAAAACTGAGGCATGCGTGTTTACCGCTTCAGTGTTGCCCTGTTGATTTTGTTCTCCGGCTCGATGGCCCGAGCCGAGATGGATACCGCACAGCTTCAAAAGCGCGTGGACCAGTTGGAGCAGTTGGTGAGCGTTATGGAGCGGCGTCTGGAGTCGCTCGAAGCCGCGCGCGCGCCGCACGCCGAGCCCGCCGTTCTGACCGCGACCGCCTTGCCCGCCGCGCCGGCGGAAACGACGCCGACGCCGCAAAAGAGCCCGGTGCAGTTCGATGGCGAGTTCCGGCTTTACTTTGACAGCCTGACGCGCCCGGCCGGCGCGGGGGCGCCGCGGGTCTCCAACATCCGGGGCCGCTACCTGCTGCACCTGGATTTCGATGCGGCCCTGCGCAAGTCTCTAAGCGTGCATGCCCAGCTTTCCACGGCCCCTCTCAACAACCCGCTAACAGACATTCAGGATTTTGGAGGCGGCGTATCCAAGAACCCTTTTTTCCTGAGCCAGGCGTACGTGGATTTTCATCCCAATGAATTTGTGCACTTGCAGGGCGGCCGCGTGGACAGCCCGTTCAGCGACCGTTCGCGCTTCCTGTTTGATCAGGATACGCGTTTCGACGGGACGTCGGAGGTGCTCCGGCTGCCCCTCCACAACGCTCCGGCACGTATTGCCGAAATAAGCTTTTCCGCCGGCCAGTACACTTTCAGCGATCCGAATTTTCCAGTGATCACGCCGGGCACGCCGAGCCTCGCCGCCAACGCCACGCCATCACAAGCGTTCCTGGCGGCGGGCGCGCAGCCCGGCACGCAGCCGCGCAGCAGCCAGCTTTTCCAGCAAGGCCTGCTCGTGAGGCAGCAGACCACCGATGCGCTCAGCAACGAGATCG
The DNA here is from genome assembly GCA_003517725.1 of Bryobacterales bacterium. Classification (GTDB taxonomy): domain Bacteria; phylum Acidobacteriota; class Terriglobia; order Bryobacterales; family Bryobacteraceae; genus DOZZ01. The sequence goes on from DOZZ01000027.1 coordinate 25,104, forward strand.
CCGCGGATGTCCAGCTCTATCGCAACCCCAACCAATTGCGGCTGATGTCGACACCCGGCGGACTGTTCCTGTTCGGGACCACGCTGGGCATCACGCCTTCGAGCCCGGTGCCCAGCGCCAGCAACGCGACCACCACGCCCGGCGGCGCTGCTTTTACCGCGCCCGGTTACCGCATTGGCCACGCCTCCTATACTCTGGCGCATCGCGCCGCGCCGTTCTTCAACTACAGCATGCCGGTTGCGGTGAACCTGCAGTGGGCGCGCAACTTCCAACCCGTCTCCGACCGCAATGCCTGGGCCGCGATTGTAACCGCGGGCCGTTCGAAGGAGACCGGCGACGTGCGCATGATCTACGGCTTCTATCGCAAGGAGGCCAACTCCTTGATCGGTGAACTGACCGAGAACGACATCGCCATCGGCGGCAACGTCAACATGCACGCGCACGTGCTGCGCGCCGAATACACGATCACGCGCGGCGTGGTCTTCGCCAACAACCTGATCTGGACCAAGTGGCTGAAGGACAGCAACCCGGGCGCCAATTTCTTCGTGCCGCTCGGCCGTCTAACACCCTTGCAGCTGCGCTATCAGGGCATGCTGATCTTCCGCTTCTGAGTGAAAATTTTAAAACAAAGCCAATCACCGGGATGAGGAAACGCGAGTTTTCCGTTTGTTTTGTTCAGCGGGTAGCCGCGAAGGGCACCGAAAGCCGGGGTGATTTGGCGGAACAAAGCCAATCGGCGCGGTGCATCCTCTGCCGGTTGAGCGGATCGGGCTGTGCGGCAGCCAGAGGCATGCGGGTGTCATGGGCGCTGCAGAGATACGAAAGCATCGGGACAGCTGAAGCCTGTGAGGACTCAACCCTCAATGACCACCAGCTCGGAACCCGACGCCACGGTTTCGTGCTCCACCACGTTCACTGCCGTCACGACGCCCTCGCGCGGGCTCTTGACCTCGTTCTGCATCTTCATCGCTTCGATCACCAGCACGCCCTGACCCGCCACCACGGCTTGCCCCACCTGCACCATCACGCGCACCACTTTGCCGGGTATGGTGGACCGCAGCACCGCCCGTCCCGACGCCGAGGTTTGGCGCCGCGCGCCGCCCAGTCGGCGCGGGTCTTCCACTTCCACGCTCAGGCGCGCGCCGCCAATCACGATGCTCTCGCCTTCCATGCGCGCCTCGTACACACGCCCGTCTACCAGCACGGAGAAGACTCCGGGCCCCACCTGGACGACATCGCCATGGGCCGGTTCCACCGGTTCGCCGTTCACGCGCACCGTGCGCTTCATCGCAGCAGACTCTCGCGGCCACTTCTACGCCAGCCGCTCTCGCGCCGCGTTTCCCCGATTGCGGGCGCTGGCGGCGCCGCGCCCGCCAGTGCGGCCTGAGCCGCAACCGCCGCTGCTTCTTCGGTGATCACGGGCGCTAGTCTGCGCGCCATATACTCGTCTAGAAATCCGGTGTGCAATCGGCCCTCTCGAAAGGCCGGGTCCCGCAGAATGCCCGGGAACAGCCGTAAGTTAGTCTCGATGCCGCCCACGTGGTACTCGCCCAAGGCCCATATCGCGCGCTGCGCCGCGGCGTTGCGCGTCTCGGCCCATACCGCAAGTTTGGCCAGCATCGGGTCGTACTCGAGCGGCACATGCCACCCGGAGTACACTCCGGAATCCAGCCGCACGCCTGGCCCCGCGGGCTCCGTCAAATGCGTGATGCGGCCCGGCGAGGGGAAAAATCCCTGCTCCGGATCTTCGGCGTAAACGCGGCACTCGATAGCCGCGCCGTTCCAGCGGACCTGCTCCTGGCGCAGCGGCAGACGCCCGCCCGCGGCGATCTCGATCTGCCACCGCACCAGATCCACGCCGGTCACCAACTCCGTCACGGGATGCTCCACCTGTAGCCGCGTGTTCATCTCCAAGAAGTAGAATGCGCCGCGCGCGTCCACCAGAAACTCCACGGTGCCGGCGTTGTAGTAGCCGGCGGCGCGCGCGGCCGAGATGGCCGCCTGCCCCATGCGCTCGCGCAGCTCCGGCATGTGCGTCATGAGCGCCGACGGGCACTCCTCCAGAACTTTCTGGTGCCGCCGCTGGATGGAGCACTCGCGCTCGCCCAAGTGCAGCATGTTGCCGTGCTGGTCACCGATGATCTGGATTTCGATATGCCGCGGCTGCTCGATCAGCTTCTCGATATAGACGGCGGCATCGCCGAACGCGCCGGCCGCCTCGCTCGACGCCGTCTCAAAGGCCATGGCCAGGTCGCCCGGCGTATCCACGCGCCGCATGCCCTTGCCGCCGCCGCCCGCCACCGCTTTCAGCATCACCGGATAGCCGCATTCGCGCGCCACGCGCGCCGCCTCGCCCGCATCGCGCAGGCCCTCTTCGGCGCCCGGCACGATGGGCGTTCCGGCCGCCGCCGCGATGCGCCGCGCCGCCGTCTTCGATCCCATCTTGCGAATCGCGTCCGACGGCGGCCCTATAAATACGATGCTTGCCGCTTCACACGCCGCCGCGAAGTCCGCGTTCTCGCTGAGGAATCCGTAGCCCGGGTGAATGGCCTCGGCGCCCGTGCGCCGTGCGGCTTCCAGGATGCGCTCGATGTGCAGATAGCTCTCGCGCGAGGGCGCCGCTCCGATGTGCACGGCCTCATCGCAGCGCCGCACGTGCAGCGACGCGCGATCCACATCCGAATACACCGCGACCGAGGCAATCTCCATCTCGCGCAGCGCGCGCGCGATGCGCACCGCGATCTCGCCCCGATTCGCGATCAATACTTTTCGAAACACGCAGCCGTGATTGTACAGCGACGGGCCGGCCTCGCCATAATCAGATGTGGCTTCGCTCGAGTTGCGGCACGTTTCGAAGATCTATTCGACCGGCGATCAACAGTTGGCCGCCCTGCGCGATGTCTCGCTGACCTGCCGCCCCGGCGTCGTCACGGCCTTCCTCGGCCGCAGCGGCTGCGGTAAATCGACGCTCTTAAACCTTGCCGGCGCCATGGACTTCCCCACCGCCGGCGAAGTGCTCATCGACGGCGTCTCCACCACCGCCTGCACCGACGCCCAGCTCACCACCCTGCGCCGCGGCCGCATCGGCTTCGTCTTCCAGTTCTTCCAGCTGCTGCCGACCCTCACCGCGCTCGAAAACGTGGAATTGCCGCTGCTGCTAGCCAACACGCCGGCGCCGCGCGCCATCGCGCGAGAGCGCTTGCAGTGGGTCGGCCTGGCCGACCGCGGCAGCGCGTACCCGCACCAGCTTTCGGGCGGTCAGATGCAGCGCGTGGCCGTGGCGCGCGCGTTGTCCCAGTCTCCCGCCATCCTGATCGCCGACGAGCCGACGGGCAATCTCGACACCGCCAGCGGCGAGCAAGTGCTGCAGCTAATTCGCCGCGCCGCGACCGAGTTCGGCGCGTCCGTCCTGATGGCCACCCACAGCCTGGAAGCCGCGGCCATCGCCGACGTCCGCATCCATCTCCGCGACGGCCACATCGAAAGCCACTCATGAGCGCGGCAAAAACTTCGGGGAGTCCCCTCCCCACCGAGCCCGAAGGTTAAGCCACCAATCCCGCCATGACCTCCACTAACTAATGCGGCACTGGCTCCTACTCCTCCGCACCCTGGTCCTGCGGCCTCTGCGCGCCGATCCTCTGCGCTCCGCCCTCACCGTGGCCTCCATCGCACTCGGCGTCGGCGTAGTCATTGCGATCGAACTGGCGGGCCGCGCCGCCACCGGCTCGTTCCAGAATTCGCTGGCCGCCATCCTGGGCCCCACCGATCTCGAAATCGTGGCCAATGGCGGAGTGGACGAGAAGCTGATGGCCGCGCTGACCGCGCTGCCGCTCAACGCCCGCTTCGCCCCCGTGATGGAAGCGGTGATCCAGGTCGAAGGCCTCGGCTACGTCACGCTGTACGGCATCGACACCATCGCTTCCGCCGACACCTACGTCAAAACCGATGCGGCCGCGACCCTCGACAACTGCCCGCAGATCGCCCTCGCCAAAGATCTGGCCGAGCGCTGGGGCCGCCACGTGAAAGACCGCGTGCGCATCTTCAACCGCCAGTTCTGCGTGGCCCAGATCGTCGACGCGCGCAACGGCGGCTTCATCGGCATGGACATCGCCGAGGCCCAGCGCGGGCTCCAGCGCTACGGCCAGCTCGATCACATCGACGTCACAGTGGACCCGTCCGAATCGCTGCAGGCGGTCGAGAACGCCGTGCGCCGCGTCCTGCCCGCCGCCTACGAAATCACGCGGCCCGGCGCGCGCAGCCGCGAAAACCAGCGCATGTTGCGCGCCTTCCGCTGGAACTTGCAGGTGCTCAGCTATGTCTCGCTGGTGGTCGGCGCTTTTCTGATCTACAACACGGTTGCGGTCAGCGTGGTGCGCCGCCGCGCCGAAATCGGCATCCTGCGCGCGCTGGGCGCCGCGCGCCAGGGCATCTTCTGGCTTTTCCTGGGCGAAGCGCTGCTGCTGGGTCTAACGGGCTCGCTGCTGGGCCTGCTGCTGGGCCGCTTGCTGGCCTCCGCCATGGTTCAGTTGATTTCGCAGACCATCAACGCGCTCTACACCACCAGCCGCCCGGCCGCCATCGAATTCACCGGCCCCACCGCCGTGCTGGGTCTGGCCGCGGGGCTGCTGGCCGCACTGGTCTCCGCATTTGGGCCGGCGCGCGAAGCCATGCAGGTCGCGCCCACCGAAGCCATGAGCCGTGGCAGCCGCGAACATCGCTCGCGCCTGGCCGTGCGGCGCCACGCCTTCTTCGCGCTGCTGGCCGCGGTCGCCGCCGCTCTGGTCTCGCAAGTCCCGCCCATCGACGGCCGGCCCATTGGAGGTTATGCCGCAACGCTGCTGTCGATCGTGGCCACCGCGTTCCTCGCCCCGTTGGTGGTGCTGCGGGCCACGGCCTGGCTGCGGCGACCGCTCGAACGTGTCTTCGGCGTGGGCGCATTCCTCGGCGCGCGCAGTTTAGCCGCCTCGCTGGGCCGCACCTCGGTGGTAGTCGCGGCGCTGGCCACCGCCATCGCCATGATGTTCAGCATGGGCGTGCTGGTCGGCAGCTTCCGCGAAACGGTGCTGGTCTGGCTCGGCCAGCAACTGCGAGCCGACCTCTACCTGCGCGCGGCCGGCCCGGCGGCTACCGGCGCGTTTCCGCCGCTTCCCGCCGGCATTGAGGCCGCCCTGCGCACCCTGCCGCAAATCGACGCCCTCGATGTCTTCGCCGCCTTCGATTTCCGCTATGGCCCGGATCGCGCGACCCTGGGCGGCGCCGATTTCGACATCATCCGCCGCTTCGGACGCATGCGCCTGCTGCCCGGTCAGGAGCGCGACGCCATCCTGCGCTCGCTGCCCGGCCACGATAACGTGCTGCTCAGCGAGCCGTTCGCCAACAAGCACGGCCTGCACCGCGGCGATGCCATCCACCTGGCCCTCGGGCCGCGCCAGGTGACCATGCGCGTGGCCGGCGTCTACTACGAATATTCGAGCGAGCGCGGCTTCGTCATCATGGACCGCGGCACGCTGCGCAAGTATCTGCCAGACCAGCCCGTCACCAACATCGGCATCTATCTGAAGCCCGGGCTTGACCAGAATCAAGCCCAGCGCGCCATCGAAACCGCGCTGTCGCGTTTCCCCGTCTCGATTGCCCGCAATCAGCAACTGCGCGCCGGCGCCGTCGAGATCTTCGACCGAACCTTCGCCGTCACCTACGCCATGGAACTGATCGCCGTGATCGTCGCGATGCTGGGCGCCGCCAACTCGCTGCTGGCCCTGGTGCTCGACCGCCGCCGCGAAATCGGCGTCCTGCGCTACCTGGGGGCTTCGTCGTCACAGATTCGCAACATGATCCTCACCGAAGCCGGTCTATTGGGCCTGCTGGCCATGCTTCTGGGCCTGGCGTTAGGTTTAGTGCTGTCGGTCCTGCTAATCTACATACTGAACAAGCAAAGCTTCGGCTGGACCATTCAGTTCCACCCCCCATACGTTGTGCTGGCCGGGGCCCTATTGCTGATCTGGTTGGTCACGGTGCTGGCCGGCCTCTACCCGGCGCGAGTGGCGCGGCGCCTGAATCCTATCCAAGTCGTACATGAAGAGTAAGCATACCGAATGAGCAATCCTGAGAATCACCAAAGCATCACCCGCAACATCGCCATCATCGCCCACGTCGACCATGGCAAGACCACGCTGGTCGACGCCATGCTGCGCCAGAGCGGCATCTTCCGCGCCAACGAGGCCATGACCGATCGCGTCATGGATTCGAACGACCTGGAGCGCGAGCGCGGCATCACCATCCTGGCCAAGATCACCGGCGTCCGGTATCACGGCACGAAGATCAACATCGTCGATACCCCCGGCCACAGCGATTTCGGCGGCGAAGTGGAGCGCGCGCTTAAGATCGTCGATGGCGTGATGCTGCTGGTGGACGCCAGCGAAGGCCCGCTGCCGCAGACCCGCTACGTGCTGATGAAGGCGCTCGAAGCCAACCTCACGCCCATCGTGGTCATCAACAAGATCGATCGCCCCGACGCGCGCGTGCAGGAAGTACTCAACGAAATCTACGATCTCTTCATCGATCTCGATGCGCGCGAAGAGCAGCTCGGCTTTCCGGTCTTCTACACCAACGGCCGCCTGGGCATCGCTAAGACCAGCCTGGAAGACCCGTCCGAAGATTTGCGCCCGCTGTTCGAAGGCATCCTGCAACACATTCCGCCGCCGGCCGGCAACCCCGCCGGCACGCTGCAGATGATCGTCGCCAACCTCGACTACAGCGATTATCTGGGCCGCCTGGCCATCGGCCGCGTCTTCCAGGGCACGCTGCGCTTGGGCGATGAAGTCGGTATCGTCAAGCTCGATGGCGCGCTGCAGAAAACCAAGATCACCAAGCTCTTCTCGTTCGAAGGCCTGAAGCGCGTCGATGAAACTGCCGGCGAGCCCGGTGACATTCTGGCCATCGCCGGGGTTGAAGGCATAACCATCGGCGAGACCGTCACCAGCGCCGAAACGCCCGCTCCGCTGCCCAGAATTCAGATCGACGAGCCTACTATCGGCATGATGTTCACCATCAACACGTCGCCGTTCGTGGGCAAAGAAGGCCAGTACGTCACATCGCGCAATTTGAAGGAGCGTCTCGAAAAAGAGCTGCTCACCAACGTGGCGATCCGCGTGGAGCAGATTACTCCCGACACCTTCCAGGTGATGGGCCGCGGCGAACTGCAACTCGCCATCCTGATTGAAATGATGCGCCGCGAGAGCTACGAGCTGATGGTCGGCAAGCCCGAAATCCTTACGCGCGAGATCGATGGCAAGACCCACGAGCCGCTCGAAATGCTGGTGATCGACTGCCCCGAGCAGTTCATCGGCGTGGTGATGGAAAAGCTCGGCTCGCGCAAAGCCAAAATGAGCAAGATGGTCAACCACGGCTCGGGCCGCGTGCGCCTCGAATTTCTGATTCCTTCGCGCGGGCTGATCGGGCTGCGCAGCGATATCCTCACCGACACGCGCGGCACCGCCATCCTGAATTCGCTGTTCCATGGCTACATCGAATGGCAAGGCGAGATTCCGCGGCGTCCCACCGGCTCGCTGGTCTCGGACCGCGCCGGCAAGTCCACCGGCAACGCCATCTGGAATCTGCAGGAGCGCGGTGAGATTTTCATCAGCCCCGCCACCGAAGTGTATGAAGGCATGATTGTCGGCGAGAACGCCCGCACCAATGACCTGGACGTCAATATAGTCAAGGAAAAGAAGCTCACCAACATGCGCGCGTCCTCCGCCGACGAGGCCATGCGCCTGGTGCCGCCGCGCCTGCTGAACCTGGAGCAGGCCATTGAGTTCATCAAAGACGACGAGCTGGTGGAGGTCACGCCCACGTCGATTCGCTTGCGAAAGAAGATTTTAAAAGCCAATCAGCGCTAGCATTGCGGGACATGAAGGGTTTTCGCCAGTTTGTCCTGCGCGGTAATGTAGTGGATCTGGCCGTCGGCGTGGTGATCGGCGCGGCTTTTGGGGCGGTGGTCGCGGCCTTTGTCAAGGATTTGCTGACTCCGTTCATCGCGGCGCTCCTCGGCAAACCTGACTTCTCTGCCCTGACCTTTACGGTCAACGGCAGTAAGTTCCCGATCGGTGACTTTATCAATAACCTGATCTCGTTCGTGCTGGTCGCGGCTGCCGTTTACTTCTTCGTGGTGCTGCCGGTCAACGCCCTGACCGCGCGCATGCGCGGCGCTCCGGTGCCGGCCGATCCGACCACCAAGAAATGTGCCGAGTGCCTTAGCGAGATCCCGCTAGGCGCGCGCCGCTGCGCCTTCTGCACGTCGACCACGCCGTAACGGCAAGGGGATGGTGGATGGCCTCGGCACGCCGCCCACAAAAGGCGATGGGCCGCGCCACGGGATGTTGGATGGCATCTCGTGAGGGCGAAGGTTCGAATGAAGGGCTATGTGGGGCGGCCTTTAGGCTGCCGACGGCTTTAGCCGGCGTCCTGCGTGACGCAGCAAACGTCAATATGTCCACCCTAACCCGCCGCGCGATTCTCACCTTACCGGCTCTCGCCTGGCCCGCTATGGCCCGCCCCGTAAAGGTGAACGTCGCGGTCATCGACCGCCGCCGCATCCTCCCCGCCGCCGATCGATATTTGCGGCAACCACCGGTCACCATCACCGCGACATCCAGCCCACGCAGTACCGGCGGCCCGCACGATTACTTTTCCGAAGGCGATTACTGGTGGCCCGATCCGGCCAATCCAAGCGGCCCCTACGTACAACGCGACGGCATGTCCAACCCGGATAACTTCAACGGCCATCGCCAGGCGCTGATGCGGCTCAGCGTGCAGATGCCGGCGCTCACGGCGGCCTGGAAGATTACTCGGGAGAAGCTCTACGCGGCCCACGCCGCGCGCCACCTGCAGGCCTGGTTCGTGGACCCGAAGACGCGCATGAATCCGAATCTGCAATATGCGCAGGCCATCCATGGGCGGACTACCGGGCGGGGCACCGGAATCATCGACACGCTGCACCTGGTGGAAGTGGCGCGCGCGGCAGCGGTGCTGGAATCTTCCGGCGCATTATCCGACGCCGCCGCCGTTCGCCAATGGTTCGCCGCCTACCTCGACTGGATGCGCTCCTCGAAGAACGGCCGCGACGAACGCGACGCTCACAACAACCACGCCACCTGCTGGGTCGCGCAGGCCGCCGAATTCGCGTGCTATACCGGCAACACCCAGGTGATGGACTGGTGCCGCGACCGTTTCAAAACCGTCCTGCTGCCAAGCCAGGCGGACCCCGACGGCAGTTTTCCGCTTGAGCTCCGTCGCACCAAGCCCTATAGTTATTCGCTCTTCAACATGGACGTGATGGGCATCCTGTGCCAAACCCTTTCGGCGGACCTGTTCCGCTTCGCTCTCCCGGACGGCCGAGGCATGGCCAAGGTGATGGCGTTCCACATGCCTTTTATCAGCGATAAGTCGAAGTGGCCGCACCCACCGGACGTCATGTACTTCGATCAATGGCCGGTGCGCTATCCCACGATTCTGTTTGCGGGCCTCGCGCTCGACCGGCCGGCCTACATCGGGTTATGGAAGAAACTCAACCCCGATCCCACGGTCGAAGAAGCCATCCGCAATTTCCCGGTGCGCCAGCCCGTCCTCTGGGTGTGAGGCTTCATATACAATCGAAACCATGCTAAGCCGCAGAGATTGGATGTCGGGAGTCGGCATGGGCCTGGCCGGCTCCTCGCTGGTTCCGTTCGCGCCCGCCGCCGTTACAGCACCTGCCGCCGACCAGGCCCGCCGCATGCAATGGTGGCATCAGGCCCGCTTCGGCATGTTCATCCACTGGGGTCTCTATAGCGTTCTGGGCCGCCACGAATGGGCCATGGAACAGGAGGGCATCCCGGTCGAGGAATATGAGCAGTTGGCGAAGCAATTTACGCCTCCGCCGAATGCCGCGCGCGCCTGGGCCCGCCTCGCCAAACAAGCCGGCATGAAGTACATGGTGATGACCACCAAGCATCACGAAGGCTTCTGCCATTTCGATACCAAAACCACCACCTACTGCGCGCCCAAACAGGCGTGCGGCCGCGACCTGGTGAAGGAGTATGTGAATGCCGCGCGCGCCGAGGGTATGCGCGTCGGCTTCTACTATTCGCTGATGGACTGGCACCATCCCGACGGCGCGCGCTGCGCCACCGATGAGGCCGCCCGCCGCCGCTTCGTCGACTACATCCACACGCATCTGCGCGAACTGCTCACCAACTACGGCAAAGTCGACGTGCTGTGGTACGACGTCTCCTGGCCGCTCGACGCCGCCGGATGGGAATCGGAAAAGATGAACAAGATGGTGTTTGAGCTGCAGCCCGACATCATCGTCAACAACCGCAACCAGCTGCCTGGCGATTTCCAAACTCCGGAACAGCGCATACAGGCTTCGGACCAGGCTTGGGAAGCCTGCATGACCATGAACGATAGCTGGGGTTATCAGCGCACCGATGACGATTGGAAGTCGCCCAAAACAGTGGTGCGCAATCTGGTCACGTGCGCGCGCGACGGCGGCAATTATCTGTTGAACATCGGCCCGCGCGGCGACGGCTCCATCCCCGAAGATTCCGTGCGCATCCTGAGCGCCGTCGGCCAGTGGATGGACCGCAACGGCCAGACCATCTACACGGCCGAGCGCTGCAAGGTGAAGGGGTCGAACTTCGCCAACTTCACGCGCAAGGGCAACACACTCTACGTGCACGCCCATTTCTGGCCCGGCGAGACGCTGGCGGTCGGTGGCCTGAAGGTCAAAGTGAAGTCGGCCACTTTGCTGAAGGGCGGACTGAACCTGGCCTTCGATCAAGACCCCTTCCGGCTGCGCGTCAAGGCGCTGCCGGCTACGGCTCCGGATGACCCGGTTACCGTAGTCGCCCTCGAATGCGATGCCGAACCGGTTCAGGACAATCTCTTCGTCCGTCGCGAACGCCCGCGGCACAACGTCTAAATATTTCGCGCGCCATGACCCGACACCTTCGATTTCTCGCCTTCTTCGTCTTTGCCGCCATCTGCTCCGCCGCCGACCTCACCGGAAACTGGGTGGCCAGCACCGCGCTGCCCGACGGCACCTACCGCCGGACCTACCTCAACCTGAAGCAGGAAGGCTCGCGCATCACCGGATCGCTGCGCGTCGCGCAATTCTTCTACTCGGTCTCCGACAGTACCGGCGGGCCCGACGGCTTTACCGTGACCGGAACGATGAAGGACGGCAAGACCGAACGGCACGTCCGCTTCGAAGGCAAACTGGCCGGAGACGAATTGCATGTCTCGACGCGGCGGCGTCCCGATGCGCCGCTCGTCGAGATGGTGGCGCACCGCGCGCCCCCCGGAGAAGGCGCGATGCCGGCGCGCATTCCGCCGCCGGCGCTGCACCCGGTGCGGGACAACGGGCTGGCCCGAACTCCTCCCATGGGCTGGAACAGTTGGAACAAATTTGCGGGGCGCGTGGACGATGCCGCCGTGCGTGGCGTGGCGGATGCCATCGCGAGCAATGGGATGAAGGCCGCCGGCTACGTCTACATCAACATCGACGACACCTGGGAAGCGGATCGCGACGCGCCAGGAAATATTCG
>DOZZ01000263.1 GCA_003517725.1 Bryobacterales bacterium
TCGAGGCGTCGACCGCGGAGCTAGCCGAAGTTCGTCACGGAGCAATCGTTTTCAACTTTTTTGAGGCTGCGGATGACAGCAAGTGCCGTGCTTGCAATGAGGGCTTGTGAAAAGCGCGATGTAGTGTAGACCAACCCTCTTGAAAGCGGATAGTGATCATGACACGATCGGGCAAGAATGTTTTTGCGGCCCAACCACCGCAGCAAAGACGGCAAAGAGCACACCTACTGGTCGTTGGTGGAGACGGTGCGCACGGCCGATGGTCCGCGGCAGAAGACGCTCTGTTATCTCGGCGAGCTGAACAGCTCGGCGCAGGCGCGCTGGCTGAGAACGATTGAAGTCTTTAACGAGCGGGGCGAGACACAGCAACTGAAGTTGTTCCCGTCGCATGTGGAAGCGCCGCCAGACGATCCGCAGGTGGTGCGGGTACTGCTGAACAAAGTGCGCCTGGAAAGGACGCGACAGTTCGGCGCCTGCTATCTGGGGCTCGAGCTGTGGAAGCGTCTGGAACTGGATCATTTCTTTGAGCAGGCAGTGGATGACGAGCCAGCCGATGTGCCCTGGTCGCGTGTGGCGGCGTTGCTCGCAATCAATCGGCTATGTGCGCCGGACAGCGAGTTGGCTATCGAGCAACGCTGGTATCCATCCACTGCGCTGGACGATCTGCTGGCCATCGAAGAGGGCAAGATCAACGACACGCGGCTGTATCGCTGTCTGGACCGGATTCTGCCATATAAGACGAAGCTGGAACGGCACCTGAAGCAACGCTACGGCGAGTTGTTCGGAGCCGAGTTTGACGTACTGCTGTACGACTTGACAAGCACCTATGTGGAAGGCGCAGCCGAGAAGAATCCGATGATGCGCCGCGGTTACTCGCGGGATCATCGGCCGGATTGCGAGCAGATGGTGATCGCGCTGATCGTCAATCACGAAGGCTTCCCCTTCAGTTATGAGACGTTCGACGGCAACCGCGCCGATGTCTCGACGATGGAAACGATCCTGCGCATGGTGGAGCGCAAGTATGGCAAAGCGCGCCGGATCTGGGTATTCGATCGCGGCATTGTGAGCGAGGAGAATCTGGCGGCGATCCGCAAACGCGGCGGTCAGTATCTGGTGGGGACACCGCGTAGCCAGTTGAAACGGTTTGAAACGGAACTTCTGAAGGACGACTTCCAGCGGGTGCGGCCGGATGTGGAAGTAAAGCAGGTGCCCATCCCGCAAGGCGAGGAAACTTATATCCTGTGCCGCACGAGCGGCCGCAAGGAAAAAGAGAAGGCCATCCGGAAGCGATTTTCCGCCAGCATGGAAGACTCTTTGCGGCGCTTGGAGAAGAGCATCAAAACGGGGCGGCTGAAAGACCGCTACAAAATGGAGCGGCGGTTAGGAAAGATTCAGGCCCGGCATCCTCAGGTGAACGATCTGTACGAGATGGCTCTGCGGGACACGATGGAAGGCGTCTGTTTGTTCTGGCAGATGAAAGAAGATCGCAAAACCTGGCGCGATGCCCGCGAAGGCGCCTACCTGCTGCGGACGAATCTTCAGGCAGAAACAGCCGAAGCGCTGTGGTCCAAGTACATGCAGCTGACCGAGGCCGAAGCATCTTTCCGGGCCCTGAAAAATGAGTTGTCGATTCGGCCTTTATTTCATCAACTGGAGGCGCGCGTCAAGGCCCACGTGATGGTGGCGTTCCTCGGCTACGCTCTCTGGGTCACATTGAAACATCTGCTGAAGCGCCGGCCCGCGATTCTTCCCAAGCCAACGGTCAGCGGCGTTGATAACGCTCAGCCACTGTCGCCGATGAGAGCGCTCGCTTTGCTTTCCACTTTGCAAAGCGCCGACATTATTCTTCCCACCATGGACGGTCACGAGATCCGTCTGCGCCGCATCACCGAACCCACGGCCGAGCAGAAATCCTTGCTTCAGCAGCTTGGCATCAGCCTCCCCGACCACCTCGAATTCAATCGCAAATGTAGTGTAGACTCGGCGATTGCCTGAACTGATTCTGAAGCACTTAGATCAGCTCCCGGCCGTTCCGTGACGAACTTCGGCTAAGTCAGTATTTTAGAGGAACTCGGCGTGAAGTCGTCGTGGACCGCGTTCTCGTGGACGAACTATTCGAGCTTAACCGCGAATTGAGGCAGTCTCCCGATTGGCCGCTGCTGCCCGCTGCAAGCGCCGTTTCTGACGCTCCAGCACAATAAGTTCGTGTCTCCGGCGTAGCTTGATGCTCGTGTCAACTTTGCGCCAAAATTTCCGAAAGTAATCTACGGCGGAAGCAAGCCCCATCACTACCACGGCCCACATCGCCGCGAGCGCGAATACCCGAAGGTCCGACCAGCGTATCGAGAGCATTAGGAGCGCCACACCGACAACCTGGAGCATCATTTTGGATTTCCCAAGCTCGCCGGCTTTAATCGTATAGCCCTCTGCAGCGGCAATGCTGCGCAGCCCGGATACCGCGAATTCCCGGCCGATGATTAGAATTACCATCCAGCCTGGCAGTAGACGAATCTCGACCAAGGAAATGAGAGCGGCAGAGATCAGGAGCTTGTCGGCAACGGGATCTAATAATGTGCCGACCGTGGTCACTTGTTTCCAACGGCGCGCGAGATATCCATCCAGAAGATCGGTTAAGGCGGCTGCCAAAAAGACTGTCACCGCGAAAAAGTCATTCGCGACCAGCAATTTATTACCGACTTGAAGCCGCAAATTTTGCTGAACCAGAGCCGCCACGACCAGCGGGACCAAGAAAATTCGGATTAAGGTCAGCAGATTAGGAAGGTTCATCGACTGCTACCAAATCATAGAACATATTGTGGCCCCGATAACTACGGTCGAGGGTTGTTGAAGGGCGGAGGACCGTTTGGTGGCGGAGAGTTGCCTGGCGGCGACGTGTTGCTTGATGGTGGCGTGCTGGGCGCCGGAGAGTTGTTTACAGGCGGCGCGCTGCTCGTTACTGTGGTAATCCGGCCGGTCTTTTCGCCCCGTAACCATAGGTAAATG
>DOZZ01000305.1:0-404 GCA_003517725.1 Bryobacterales bacterium
CGCTGCATGTCGGTGACTTCTTCCGGACGCTCGTCGATCAGCAGCACGATCAGCGTTACTTCGGGCTGGTTGGTGGTGATCGAGTTGGCGATGTTCTGCAGCAGCATGGTTTTGCCGGTGCGGGGGGGCGCCACGATCAGTCCGCGCTGGCCCTTGCCGATGGGCGTCAGCAGATCCATCACGCGGCCCGAGAAGTTGTCGCGCGTGGTCTCGAGCTTGAAGCGCTCGTTGGGATACAGCGGGGTCAGGTTGTCGAAGAAAATCTTGTTGCGGGCCTCCTCCGGCGGTTCAAAGTTGATGGCGTCGACTTTGATCAGCGCGAAGTAGCGTTCGCCTTCCTTGGGCGGGCGGATCTGGCCGCTGACGGTGTCGCCGGTGCGCAGATCGAAGCGGCGGATCTGGGA
>DOZZ01000305.1:607-2226 GCA_003517725.1 Bryobacterales bacterium
ACGCCTTCGGAGAAAATAAGGCCGCTCTTCTCGGCCTGGGTCTGCAGAATTTTGAAGATGAGCTCCTGCTTGCGCAGGCCGGCGGCGTTTTGCACGCCCAGATCCTTGGCCACCTGGTTCAGGTTCTGGATGCTCATGTCCTTCAGCTCAACCAGGTCGAGCGTCGGGGTGCCGCTCTTGGCCTGGGCCTGCGCGTTCTTGCGGCGCGCGGCATGTTGCTGCTGCTGGGCCGTCAGCGGGACGCCATTGGCGTTGGTTGGCTGAGCCGAAGGCGCGCCGATGGGCGTGGCGGTGGTATGCTGACCGCCGCCATCCACCACCGGCGTGATGGGCCGGTCGGTCGACACGTTGCCCGTGGGAGCAGGCGCGGCCGGTTGCTGAGCGTTCGGCTGCTGAGCGGCGGGCGGCTGAGCGTTCGGCGGGGCCGTCTTCTGGGGCGGCCTCTCGCCGCGCTCGGCGTTCGGGCGCTGCTGGGCGCGATCCGCCAGGCGCGGACGATCCACGGGCTTTTCAGCCGGGGGCGCGGGTGGGGTGCCGGAAGGCTCGGCCTTTTCGACGGTTTCCGCTTTGGGTTCGGCGGGCTTCTCTTCGGGCGGGGTGTTTACTGCGGGTGTGTTTTCGATATCGCTTGCCAAATTTCCCTCACTCCCCGGCCGGTGACGGCCGAGAACGGCAACGGGTCGGCCACGATCTTGCGAATCGCCGCCATCCCGCGCTGTTGCTGTGCTTGATTCAGTTTGTCCATCTTGGTCACTACGACCAGATAATTACGGCCTTGGTACTCGAGCCAGCTTTTCAGCTCGAGATCCTTTTCCATCCAACCGCGCCGCGCGTCCAGAATCAGGAACGACATCTGCAGGGAATCGCGGCGGGTCAGGTATTCATCGATCAGTTGCTTCCACTCGTTGGTCATGCCACGCGGCACTTTGGCATAGCCGTAACCGGGAAGATCCACAAAGTACAAACGGTTGTCGACGCGGTAAAAGTTGATGGTTTGCGTTCGTCCGGGGGTGCTGCTGGTGAACGCCAGACCTTTCTGCCCTAAAAGAGCATTGATCAGACTGGATTTGCCGACATTGCTCCGGCCGAGAAAAGCGACCTCGGCCAAACCATCGGCCGGAAACTGCTCCGGCGCATTCGCGCTCAGTACGAATTCCGCTTCCAATTTTACAACAAACGGAGCAGCTGGTCGCTAGTCAACCGTCCTAAACCTTTCAGTGCGCCCGGTTTTCTTCGATCGGGGTCGAGAGTTCAATCGCCGGGGTGGCCGGAATAGCGATCTTCGAAAGGTCGCCGTCGAGCGCTATCTTCAGCACTTCGTCCATGTGCTCCACAAAGTGAAGCTTCATGATGCTCTTGATGTTTTCCGGAATATCGGGCAAATCGCGCTGATTTTCCTTGGGCATGATGGCCTCATTAATACCGTGACGGTGGGCCGCCAGCAGTTTTTCCTTGAGACCGCCGATGGGCAGCACCTTGCCGCGTAAGGTAATTTCGCCCGTCATCGCTACATCGCCGCGTACCGGGATGCGGGTCAGGGCGCTGGCGATGGTGGTCGCCATGGTGATGCCGGCCGAGGGTCCGTCCTTCGGAATGGCGCCCTCGGGGATGTGCAGGTG
>DOZZ01000305.1:2377-2829 GCA_003517725.1 Bryobacterales bacterium
GCCGATTCCTGCATCACGTCGCCCAGTTTGCCCGTTACCGTGAGCTTGCCCTTGCCTTCCATCAGGGTGGCTTCGGTGGTGAGGATCTGGCCGCCGACCTCGGTCCAGGCCAAGCCGGTCGCCGCGCCGATCTCGCTCTTGCGATCGGTCTGGGTATCGTGGAACTTGGTGGGACCCAGCAGATCCAGCAGCTTCTCGCCAGTGATTACCTGCTGCGTTTCGGCCGCGCGGCCGCCTTCGACGGCCCGGCCGGTTACCATCTTGCGCGTGATTTTGCGGCACACGTTGCCGATCTCGCGTTCGAGGTTGCGCACGCCGGATTCCCGCGTATAGCCCTGGATCAGCGCGCCCAAACCGGCGTCGGTAAACTGAATGTCCTTTTCCGCCAGGCCCGTCTGTTCCATCTGCTTACGGACGAGGAAGCGCTTGGCGATCTCCAGCTTTTCGAGCTC
>DOZZ01000124.1:0-1476 GCA_003517725.1 Bryobacterales bacterium
CCTATTTGTTCGGTTGAACCGGCCGCTCCGCTCACTACCCTATGTCCAGGAGCCAATTAGTGCCCAATGCTTTCCTCTCTCCGCATCACGCCTGACACCCGCGTGCAAGGTCCGTTCTGCGCCCGCCCGCTCAGCGTTCGCGAGGCTCTCCGATCAGTCGACACGCCCGTCGCGCGGCACGTCAGAAATCGGGCGGGCGATTGGGTTTGGTCCGCAAAATCACATCGGTTTTCGGTACCCTTCGCAGGCATTCCCTGTACAAAACAAAGGGACAACCTGTGTTTCCTCGCTCCAGAAATTGGCTTTGGGTAACTTCTCTGCGGGGTGCCAAACCGTCTCCCGCGCCGTGTGAAGCACTCCACTCTAGATGCTGGCGCGGTGGAGGAAGATGTCGGCGGCCCAGAAGGCAAAAAAGGCCAGGCTGACCCAACCATTCATGGTGAAGAAGGCGGCGTTGACGCGGGAGAAATCGTCCGCCTTTACTAGCGCGTGCTCGTAGATCAAGAGAGCCGCTACTGCCGCGATACCCGCGGCGCTCAATAGTCCCAGATGCAGCGCTACGGCCAAGGCGATCAGGCACGCGATCATTACTACATGCAGGCCGCGCGCGGCCAGCAAGGCGCCGGCCAGGCCCAGACGTTGCGGCAGGCTGAACAGACCTTCGCGGCCGTCGAATTCGTAGTCCTGGCAGGCGTAGATCACGTCGAAGCCCGCGGTCCAGCACGTCACCGCCGCCGTCAGCCACAGAATGCGCGCGTCCAACGAGCCTCGCACCGCAATCCACGCCGCTGCCGGCGCGATGCCCAGCGCGAAACCCAGAACGATGTGCGAGAGCGAGGTGAAGCGCTTGGTGAACGAGTATAAAAACACAACCGCCAGCGCCAACGGCGCCAAGGCGAAACACAGCGGGTTCAGGGCGCGTGCCGCCACTAGAAACAGCGTCGCTGACGCCATGGTGAAGAGCCATGCAAAACGGCGCGAGAGCTGTCCCGAGGGCAAGTGGCGCATGGCCGTGCGCGGGTTGCGCGCGTCGATCGACGCGTCGACAAGCCGGTTGAAAGCCATCGCGGCCGAGCGCGCCGCCACCATCGCCACCACGATCCAGAGCAGCTCGCGCAGACTGCGGGCCACGCTTTGCCGCGCGTCGCGCACGGCCAGCAGCGCGCCGGTCAGCGCGAACGGCAGGGCGAACACCGAGTGTTCGAACCTGATCATGTCGAGCGTGAGGCGCAGGCGTCGTAGCGCAGCGGAGAGCCACATGGCAATGCCGGAAACAGCTACTATCTTACTGAATGCGCTTCACGGGCCTCTCTGCCGCCGGATTGCTGCTCGCCGCGGCCCTCGCCGGCTGCGGTTACTCCACCGACGCGACCACGCTGTTGACCACCGAAGACGTCCAGCTTCCGGATGGCGCGCACATCCGCGCCGAAGTGAAACGCACGGGGTCCGAAAAAGCCCGCGGCATGATGTACCGCG
>DOZZ01000124.1:1745-2929 GCA_003517725.1 Bryobacterales bacterium
TCGGGCGGCAACGATTGCCCCAGCTTCGGCGGCCACAAGCCCGCGCAGTACGTGCTGGAACTCAACGGCGGTGAGGCGCGGAAGCATGGCCTGCGCGTGGGCTCGTCTCTCAACTTCAACCTATGACCCACGACCAGTTGCGCATTCTACTTGAAGACGTGAAAGGCGGTAGCGTCGATGTCGATGCCGCGCTCGAGCGGCTGCGCCACATGCCCTATGAGGACCTGGGCTTCGCCAAGCTCGACCACCATCGCGCCTTGCGACACGGCATCCCCGAAGTGGTCTTCGCGCTCAATAAGACGGCGGAGCATGTGGTCGCCATTACCGCGAGCCTGCTCGAGCAGTCGCCTAACGTGCTGATCACGCGCGCCCCGGCGGAAACTGCCGCGTGCGTGCTAGCGCGCTTCCCGGAAGCCGAGCACTTTCCGGCGTCGGGCGCGATACGCTTCTGGCGCGATCGCACGGTGCGCGGCAAAGGCAAAATCGCGGTGGTCTGCGCCGGCACTAGTGACATTCCCGTGGCCGAGGAGGCGCAGGTCACGGCGGAAGCGATGGGCAACCAGGTCGACGTGATCCACGACATCGGCGTGGCCGGCATACACCGGTTGATGGACAATCGCCAGCGCCTGGTGGACGCGCGCGCCATCGTGGTCTGCGCCGGGATGGAGGGCGCGCTGCCGAGCGCGGTGGGCGGCCTGGTCTCGTGCCCGGTGATTGCGGTGCCGACTAGTGTGGGGTATGGCGCCAGCTTTCACGGGCTGGCGGCGCTGCTGGGGATGCTTAATAGCTGTTCGAGCAATGTGGCGGTGGTCAATATCGATAACGGCTTTGGAGCCGGGTATGTGGCGAGCTTAATCAACAGGCAGTAACGGCTAACCCAGCTTGCCCTTAAGCATTGCGTAGGAATGGGCTGGGAAGCGGTAGCGCCACTTCCCGCCGCTGGCGCGGGTGGTGGAGGCGACGGTCTGGACTTTGGTGCTCCCAAAATTATTCTCCGCCTTGATGTCGGGACCATTTACGAGCGACACTTCGAAGCTATCGCCCAACGATTTGTCGGCGTCGATTTCAGCCTCGATGTCCTGGTCCGGATGTCGGTTCACCACGTTGAACACGATGTTCGCGCCATCGACCGCTGACGACACATCCAGGTAGGGCACGCGTTCGAAGCGCTTGGCTTTATAGGT
>DOZZ01000124.1:3097-3475 GCA_003517725.1 Bryobacterales bacterium
CAGTGGATAGTAAATGGTCTGCAGAAACAGGCCTTTTTCGTTAGTGAAAATTGGAGCGATCACGTTCACCAACTGTGCCATGTTGGCGATCTTCACAATCTGCGCGTTGTTGACGAAGGTGTTCAGGAAGGTCGCCACTACCAGCGCGTCCTCCAGGTTGTAGTGCTCCTCTAAAATGCGGCGGCCCTTCTGCTTGTCGCCGCGCTCGCGGTACCAGACGTTCCATTCATCGAACGCGATGTAGATTTTGCGATCTCCCGCCTCGGCTTTGATGACGCCTTCGGTGGTGCGGATGCGGTCGTGCAGTTCCATCGAACTAGCCAGAAACTCGTGAAAATCGTTGTCGCGATTGCCCACGTAGGTGTGCAGCGACAGGTA
>DOZZ01000124.1:3662-4395 GCA_003517725.1 Bryobacterales bacterium
GCCACCAGGTGAATGTTGGGGTCGGTCCACTTCATGAGCTTGGCGCCTTCGAGCGCGAACGTGCCGTAGTCTTCGGCGCTGCGGTGGCCCATCTGCCAGGGGCCGTCCATCTCGTTGCCAAGGCCCCAATACTTTACGTTCCAGGGCTTCTCGCGGCCGTTCTTCTTGCGCAGCTGCGTCATGGCCGTGCCCGAAGGATAGTTGCAGTACTCGACCCACTGCTGCGCCTCTAGCCAGGTACCCGTGCCGAAATTTGCGGCGAGATAGGGCTCGGTCCCGAGCAGCTCCGAATACTCCAGAAACTCGTGCGTGCCGAAGCGGTTGCTCTCGATGGTGCCCCAGGCCATTTCGAGACGCGCGGGGCGTTGGTCGCGCGGGCCGAGGCCATCCATCCAGTTGTAGTTCGAGGAGAAGTTGCCGCCGGGCCAGCGCAGAATCGGAACGTGCAGGTCTTTCACCGCCGCCAGCACGTCTTTGCGGTAGCCGTGCGCATCGGAGAGCGGCGAGCCTTCGTCGAAGATGCCGCCTTCGATGCAGCGCCCCAGATGTTCGGCGAAATTGCCGAAAATTTTGGTGTCGATCGGGGCGATGGTGCGCTCCGTGTCGATTCTGATGCGGGCTTGTAGAGCTTTAGGTTGTGCCCGCAGTAGGAGCGGTGCGGCGGCTAGGGTGGCAAAGGTGCGGCGCGTGATCATCTGGTTGTCCTTGCGTAGTGTGGACGAAATCCGGCGGG
>DOZZ01000124.1:4612-7248 GCA_003517725.1 Bryobacterales bacterium
CCGGCGTGCAGTTCCGCCAGTACCAGCGGATGCTCCGGCGGCACCGCGTACTGGTAGAGGCCGGAGGCCAGCACCAGCGCGCCGCAGCACACCAGCATCACGCCGATGAAAAACCAGATCGAGATCAGACCGCGCATTTGGCTCATATGCGTTACCAGAAGATCACTTGTAAGATCAGGAACACCGCGAATACCACGCCCGCCCAGAAGACTGGCCTGCTATGCCACGGCAGACGCTCCTCCGATGGCAGCGGCGTCACTCCGTAGACCAGGCCTTCGAGTTCCGTATCGGGCTTCGGAGTCGTGAGCATGCTGACCGCGACGGTTACGGTGACACAGATCAGCCACGACCACAGCGCGCGGTACATGTTCTCG
This sequence comes from Bryobacterales bacterium, assembly GCA_003517725.1. GTDB lineage: Bacteria > Acidobacteriota > Terriglobia > Bryobacterales > Bryobacteraceae > DOZZ01. The sequence continues at coordinate 4,987 of DOZZ01000124.1, forward strand.
GCCATATCGCGGGCGTTGGGCGACAGGGCAATGATGCGGAGGGCGCTGGGGTCCACTTTGACCCAGGCCCACATGGCGATGGAGGACAGCGTGCCCGCGAGCAGTCCCCAGAATCCGCCGGACGGCGTGGCGCGGCGCCAGAGCATACCCAGCAGCACGGTTCCGAACAAAGGCGCGATGAAGAAGCTGAACAGCGCCTGCACGTAGTCCATGATGCTGGCGAACTGCATCACCAGGTAGGCCGTGCCGATGCTGATCAGAACGCCGGCCAGCGTGCACCAGCGCCCCATCGCGACATAATGCTGGTCACTCGCGCTCGGGCGTATGTTGGCGCGGTAGATATCGTAAGTCCAGACCGTCGCGAAGGCGCTGACGTTGCCCGCCATGCCCGACATAAAGCCCGCGATCAGTGCCGTGATGCCCAGGCCTAGCAGCCCCGGCCCGCAGTAGCGCGCCAGCATCAGCGGCAGCACTTCGTTGTAGCTGTGCGCGCCGGTGGCCAGCGCCTGAGTCTCGCCCACCAGCTTCTCGGGCAGCACCGCGAGCGCCAGCAATCCGGGCAGAATCACGATGAACGGGACTAACATTTTGAAGCCCGCGCCGATCACCGGGGCCATGCGCGCGGCGCGCAGATTCTTGGCGGCCAACACTCGCTGGACTACCAGAAAGTCCGTGGTCCAATAGCCGAACGACGTGACCCAGCCGAGGCCCAGGACGATTCCGGTCCAGTGAATGCCCATGGGGTTGTCGGTAAACGAGCCGAGCGGTCCCCACAGATGCGTATAGTTGCCCTGGACATTCTGGTGAATGCGGGCGACCATGCCGCTCCAGCCGCCGGCTTCGACCAGGCCCAGGATGGGAATCAGCAGCGCACCGGCCCAGATCAGCACGAACTGCAGCACCTCATTGAAGATGGCCGATAACAGGCCGCCCAGCATGACGTAGAGCGCCACCGTGATGGAGGAGACCCAGATGCTGAAGTGGATGTCCCAGCCCAGCACCACTTTCAGCACCAGCGCCATGGAGTACATGTTGATGCCGCTCATCAGCACCGTCATGAAGCCGAACGTGATGGCCGAGAGCGTGCGCGCCTGCTCGCCGAAACGCAGCTTCAGATAGCCCGGGACGGAGTGCGTCTTCGAGATGTAGTAGAACGGCATCATCACGATGCCCAGAAACAGCATCGCCGGAATGGCGCCGATCCAATACCAGTGGGCGGCGAGGATGCCGTATTGATACGACGCGGCGGCCCAGCCCATCAATTCGAGCGAGCCGAGGTTGGCCGCCACGAAGCTCAGGCCGGCGATCCACGCAGTCATGTCGCGGCCGGCGAGGAAGAAATCTTCACCGGTTTTGGTGAAGCGCTTCAGGTAAAAGCCGATCCCCAGGACGATCACGAAATAAATGGTGATGACGGCAATGTCGACCGGTGCCAGCGCCAGCAGGCGAGTGGTGGGCATAAGCAGCCGATGCTACTTGAGCCTCCGGCTGAAGTCAATTAGGGGCGTGAATCCATGATAGGATTCTGTTCGGCATAACCCCGGAGGAACAGTGCTCTCATATTCCCAGCGGCTGGCGCCGATTGCCGCGCTCGCTCTCGCGATTCCGTTTTCAATGCAGGCCAAGGTGACCGTGACCAGAAAAGCATTTGGCAAAATTCCGGACGGCACCGCCGTCGAGTTGTTCACCCTGAAGAACGATAAAATCCAGGCGTCCATCACGAACCTGGGCGCCACGATCGTGTCGATCATGGTTCCCGATCGAAACGGCAAAATGGGCGACGTGGTGCTGGGCTTCGACTCGCCAGCCGACTACTACAACGGCAAATCCTACTTCGGCGCGGTGGTGGGCCGCTACGGCAACCGTATCGCGAAAGGGCAGTTCACGCTCGACGGGCACCAGTACACGCTGGCCAAGAATGACAACGGCATCAACAGCCTGCACGGCGGGAACAAGGGTTTCGACAAACGCGTCTGGACACCGCGCATTGATGGCGAGTCGCTGGAGCTGAAGTACCTGAGTAAGGATGGCGAAGAGGGCTACCCGGGCAACCTTACGGCGACCGTGCGCTACAGCCTGACGGATTCCGGGCTGCGCATCGATTACCAGGCCACGACCGATAAAGACACGGTGGCCAACCTGACCAACCACTCGTACTTCAACCTGGCCGGCTCCGGCGACATTCTGAAGCACCAGGTCTCGATCTTTGCCTCGCGCTACACGCCGATTGACAGCAACCTGATTCCCACCGGCGAGCTGCGC
>DOZZ01000124.1:7383-8960 GCA_003517725.1 Bryobacterales bacterium
CGGCACCAACCTAACACCGGCGGCCCGCGTGTACGACCCGTCGAGCGGCCGCGTGCTGGACGTGCTGACAACGCAACCCGGCCTGCAGTTCTACACCGGCAACTTCCTGGACGGCAGCGCCAAGGGCAAGGGCGAGCGAGTTTACCAGTTCCGAAACGCGTTCTGCATGGAGACGCAGCGCTTCCCGGACTCGCCTAACCACCCGACGTTTCCGTCGACGGAGCTGAAGCCGGGACAGGTTTTTCATAGCGCGACGGAGTTTCGGTTCTCGACGAAATAAATTAGTGCGCAGCGCAGGGCGCGCGGCCGTTTGCCATACAGGGTAAAGCCACATAGAGGAAATTCATGGAGCGACGTCATAACGGTGCGGGCTGAGCGGCAGCGTTGACTTTACGTATTTTACATTTGGCAAACGGAGAAGCGACGATGGCCAGCCAAAGATTTTGCCTTGCTTGGCTTTGTGCAACGATCATTCTGGGCGAGCGGGGGCTAAGAAACTCTACTGTGCCTCGGCTCCTGTGGCGCAGGTCATCGCTTTTGTGGCCTGCGTGGTGAGGCAACCGAACTGCGGCTAAAATCGGCCATCCATTCAGGACGGAAGGGCAGTTGAAGATCGCTGAGCGGCAGGCCGGCTGAAGCCGCCCGCAGCTTGAAAGCCGCACTACAAAGCTTTTTCACCGTTGCCTGGTTTGGTGGGGGTGGGCGCGTTTAACGTCGTCTGGTGGGCTGAAGCCCACTGCAGGTTGAAACCTGCCCCACTTACTATACAGGCTATACAGAGTTTTTTCGACCCTGCATCTTGTTGGGCCACGCAGTCCCAATGATNNTGAAGCCGCCCGCAGCTTGAAAGCTACACTACAAGGTTGTTCGTCAGCTTGGGTGAGTCGCGATGACTTGAGCCGCACGGCTCCGTCAGCAGAGAAGGGTCTTTTTGGTGCAGGCGACGGCAGGGCACAGTGGCGCGTGAGGACTCACGCCGCAAATCGCGCGCTCCAGCGCTCCACCTGTTCACGCAGCGTGTTCACGCTATTCGTAATGCGGTCAGTCTCGGAGTGCAGCAGCGCGTGCTTGCCGGCGAATGCGGCGTCCGCTTCCAGCAGGCGTTGGTGATCGTGCCGCAGATCCGGCAGCGTCGCCGTGCCGGGTTGGCCGTTGCGCAGCAGACGCGCGCAATAGAGCAGCGTCTTCGACACGTCGCCGGCCAGTTGCTCGAAGGCTTCGGGCGAGAAGTTCGGCGCGCTGGCCGACATGCCCGCCTCGAGCGACATGGCCGCGTGGATGAAGCGGTGCGAACTGGCCAGCATGCCGGCCAGGCTGCTCATGTCCGAAGCCGTCGTCAGCGGCTCCACGCTGAAACGCTCGGCCGATGCCTCCAGATTGGTGCGGGCGACGCGGCCCGCGACGCGCGCGGCTTCGAGTGACGGCGAACTGCCCGCCGCGAATTGCGTGTAGCGCACGGCGACCTCGCCAAAGTATGCGCGGTAGGCGTCCAGCATCTGCGCCAGCGACTCCGAAATCTTCTTGCGCTCCCAGGTGGGCCATGCCGCGTATGCCGCCAGCGCCAGCACGCCGCCGAT
>DOZZ01000124.1:9054-9623 GCA_003517725.1 Bryobacterales bacterium
CAGCGCGATCAGCATCACGACCAGGGCGCTCACGTTGATTACGAAGATGCCGTAGTTGGCCCCGCCAACCCAGCGCAACAAAAACAGGAACACGCCCAACAGGCCGATCTGCACCGCAGTCGTGCCCGGCAAAAAATGGAATAGCGCGGTCGAGAGCACCAGGCCCACTACCGTACCGGCCAAGCGCAGCACGCCGCGGCTGAAGGTCGCGGCGAAATCCGGTTTCAGCACGATGGCGATGGTCATGGGGATCCAGTAGGATCGCTCGAGGCCCAGGCCGCGCCCGATGGCGTCGCCGAGCGCCAGGCACACGGCCATCCTTAGCGCGTGGCGAAAGGCCGTCGAACTGAGGGTCAGGTTGGCGCGCAGCGTGGCGAGCCGGCCGCTTAGGCGCAGCATCCAGGGCTGGCGGGCTTCACGTTGCGCAAACTGGTCGCTACCCTGGGGCGTCGCGTGCGCGGCCAGGTCGGCCGCCGCGCGCAGTTGTCCGGCCAGCGCGTCCATTTGCACCAGCGCGTCGGCGCGCATGGCGTCGCGGCGGGGGTCGTTCGGGAGCGGCGCGCGCAGCG
>DOZZ01000320.1 GCA_003517725.1 Bryobacterales bacterium
GGCCGTCCCTTTCAGGGGGGTACTCATCGGGTTTGGTGGGCGGCGTTGGCCGAGGCGCAGGTATCCCGCGAGTTGTTGGCGCGAGTGTTGGCGCTAGGCGAGCCTAACGTAGCGCATGCCGGGCGTGTCGATCAGCGCGCCGCCTGGTTTGTGAAGGATTGGCGTAACTCAGGCAGAGGCGCGGCGGACAGTCAGAGCCAGTACTGCAGCGGTCAGCCTAGCCCAGCGGGCCCACTGAACGCAAGCGTATTCTATGCTGGAAGGCGCATGCCGCTCGACGCCCGCCGTTACCTGAGGAAGATGCGCGGCGGCGCGCAGGCGCACCTCATCGAGTGCAGCGACGGAAACGCTTACGTCGTCAAGTTTCTGAATAACCCGCAGCACCGGCGCATTCTGGTGAATGAGCTGATCGCCTCGGCCCTGTTGCAGCACCTTCAGATTGCCGCGCCCGAGACCGCGCTGATCCGCATCGGCCCGGACTTCCTGAGCGCCCACCCCGAAGTCGGCATGGACCTGGGCGCACAGCGCGTCCCGCCTCTCCACGGCTGGCATTTCGGATCGCGCTACCCCGGCGACCCGGCCACCACCGCGGTCTACGACTTTGTGCCCGATGCCATGCTCGAGCAGCTAGCCAACCCGCGCGATTTTCTGGGCATTCTGGTCTTCGACAAGTGGACCGCCAACTCCGACGGCCGCCAGGCGATCTTCTTTCGCGCCCGCCTGCGCGACTGGGACGGTCAGGCACACCCCCAGCGCATGGGCTTCGTTGCGCTCATGATGGACCACGGCTTCATCTTCAACGGCCCGCACTGGGATTTTCCGGAGTCGGCCGCGCAGGGGCTCTATCCGCGGCGCTCGGTGTATCAGGCGGTGCGCTCGCTGCTCGACTTCGAGCCTTGGCTGGAACGCGTGCTGCACTTCCCGGAGCAGGTCTTCGACAGCGCGTGGAAGGCGGTACCGCCCGAGTGGATCGAGCACGAGGAAGCACAACTCGAAGCCACGCTCGAAAAGCTCTGGAAGCGCCGCGCCCGCGTGGATCAATTGGTTGACGAAGTCCGTCGTGGCCGGATGAGCCCGTTTCCGAACTGGCCCGCGTAAACCGTCCGCGAGTGGCTAATCGCTTGCTCCGATCTCGTCAGGGCCCCTCCCGATGCCCTCCGGCATCTGAGGACCGAGCGATGCAGGCCGAACCGCAAATGGAACGCGCGGTCACGATTCCACCGGTGGAACTTTCCGGTGATCTGGTCATCCCAGCCACGGCCGCCGGGGTCGTGGTGTTCGCGCACGGCAGCGGCAGCAGCCGCCACAGCTCGCGCAATCGCTATGTGGCCCGCGTGTTGCAGCAGGGTGGCCTGGCAACGCTGTTGATGGATCTTTTGACCGCCGAGGAAGAGCAGTCCGACCGGCGGACGGCTCACCTGCGTTTCGACATTCCGCTGCTCGCCGCACGGCTGGTGCACGCCACGGATTGGCTGGCTCGGAATTCCGATACCGTGAAGCTCCGCATCGGCTATTTCGGGGCCAGCACGGGAGCCGCAGCTGCACTGGTGGCCGCCGCTGAGCGTCCCGATCGCGTCGGAGCGGTAGTATCGCGCGGTGGACGGCCCGATCTGGCGGGACCGGCGCTGGCGCGTGTCGCGGCGCCCACGCTGCTCATCGTCGGCGGGCGCGATGATGTGGTGCTTGAGCTGAACCGGCGTGCGCTGGCGCGGCTACGTGGCCAGACTCGTATCGAGATTGTGCAAGGCGCGACACATTTGTTTGAAGAACCGGGTACGCTCGAGCGCGTGGCCGACCTGGCCTTGGTTTGGTTTCGGCGTAATCTGGCAAGCGAAAAAGTAAGCTGACAACGCGAGGGCAAATGGAACCGAAACATTACAGCAGAAGCACGGACACCGTTGAAAATGGCCAAGCATGTGCTGCGATTTACTCTATCGGAAGGTGAAAATTATGCGTAAAGAACTCGGTATTCTTGGCGGTCTTGGTCTGGGCGCCGGGCTTGTCTATCTGCTCGATCCACATCGCGGGAAACGCCGCCGCGCCGTGGCTCGGGACAAGGCGAAACATATCTGGCGTGTTTCTGAAAAGGCCGTTAAGACAACATCCCGCGACTTGGGCAACCGCGCGCGGGGTTTGGTGGCAGCAGTCAAGCCGGCTGGCACGAAGGAGGTTTCCGATGAAGTACTGGCCGATCGCGTGCGGTCTGCGATGGGCCACGCAGTTTCGACTTCAGGAGCGATCCAGGTCACCGCTAATCAGGGAAAAGTGACGCTGGTCGGATCCGTACTTAAGAAAGAACTTCCCGGACTGCTGGCCAAAGTCTCTTCGGTGCGGAACGTGAGCGAAGTTCTGAACCGGCTTAGCGTGCAGGACACCAATCCGGCAAAACGGCGTTGGCTCAAGCCGCTCCTGTGGACTGCCGGAAGCGCGCTCGCCGTGCTCGGCGGAAGCCATCCCGCCACTCGCGGGCGGATGAGGAGGATTTTGGGAACTTAACATTTTGGGAACTTATCAAGGAAAGGAGAACAGCGATGTCGGAAGTAAACGTAGAAAAGAAAAGTTCCGGGAACCGTGAGCCGCAAGGCTCGCGGGATCTGCAACGGCGGCAGGATCAGGGCGTCGCGGGCAGAGGCGAGTTTTCTTCGCCGTTCTGGCGCGACCCGCTGGATCTGTTCACGATGAGTCCGTTCACGCTGATGAGGCGTTTCAGCGAGGACATGGACCGCGCCTTCTCGGGCGGCGCGTCTGGTTTCGGCGGTCTGTGGTCGCCCGCCATCGAGGTTTCCGAGCGCGAAGGTAAGATGATCGTCCATGCCGATCTACCCGGCTTGAATAAAGAAGAAGTGAAGGTCGACGTCACGGACGACAGTCTCACCATCCAGGGCGAGCGCAAACGCGAGCACGAAGAGAAGGGCCAGGGGTTCCGCCGGTCCGAGCGCAGTTATGGCAGCTTTTACCGGTCGATTCCACTGCCGCAGGGGGCCAACACCGAGGAGGCCCGCGCTAAGTTCGAAAACGGCGTGCTGGAAATCTCGATCCCGGTACCGGCCGCACAGCAGCGAAGCCGGAGTATCTCCATCGAATCCGGCGGCCCTGAAAAGAGACAGCCGGCGTCGGCCGGTTCCGCCGCGCAAGAGCGCGACACGAAGGCTGGCTAATTTGAACCACCAGGAGGTTTCTTATGAAAATGCAAACGCTTAACGATCTCTATCTCACTGAGCTTCACGACCTTTACGACGCCGAGAACCAGATTCTCAAGGCGCTCCCGAAGATGGCCGAATCCGCTTCCTCGGCGGAGCTTCGCAGCGCCTTCCAGGAACATCTTGACCAGACCCGGACGCACGTCGCGCGCCTCGAAGAAATTTTCACCATGCATGGCGAAAAGATCAAAGGCGAGAAGTGCGCGGGAATCGAAGGCATCCTCAAGGAAGGCAAGGAACTGATGGACGAGGACGCCCAGCCCATGGTTCGTGATGCCGCTCTTATCGCCGCGGCGCAGAGAGTGGAACACTATGAAATCGCCGTCTACGGTTGCGTGCGCACGTACGCGCAACAGCTGGGCTTCGACCGCGCCGCCAATCTGCTTCAAACCACCCTGCGGGAGGAAGAGCAAACCGACAAGAAGCTCACCGGCATCGCCGAGTCTCGGGTGAACGTGGAAGCGACCCGCACGGCCGGCGGGACTTACCGGGAGTAACGTTCAGCCCGTCTCCGCGACGGACTGCTCTTCAGCGATGCTGGCCGGAATGCCTTCGCGGTAAGAGCGGTAGCGCAGCGTGACGTCCAGGACGCGCCGCACCGCCGATCCGTCGACCTTACGGTCGGTCCGGCGCGTTTCGGGAAGCCGTTCGGCCGCAACCACGGGCGGCAGCGGTAGACTCAGCAACTCAGCGCAAAACGTCGCGATCTCCAGAGCCGTGCATGGCTCTTCATCGGCCACGGGCCACGCACCGCCTGCATCGGACAGAAGCGCGGCGGCGGTCAGCGCGGCGAGGTCATCCACATGGATGCGGCTGGTGAACGCCTGGCAGTCGGACGGCAGCGCAAAGCGTCCTTCGCGCAAGGCGGTATGCACGCCGCGGAAAGGCCCATAGATCGCGGCCGGACGCAGCACCATGGAACGCGGCTCCGCCAGCACCGCGCGTTCAGCCTCCACCCGCAGTAGTTCGCGCGGGCCGCGCGGGGAAACCGGCGTGTGCTCATCCACGCGCTTTGTGGCGCCATAGACACCGGTCGTCGACAGATACACCAGGCGGCGCGCGCCGCGCACCGCTGCGATCAGGTCCCGCGTGGGATCAAACCAATAGCCGGCGTCGGTGCGCAATGTCGGCACCGAAAGCAGCACCCGCGTCTCGGGCGTAGTGCCGTCGCGTATGGCTCGCAGCTGGGCGTGGTTGCGGCAGTCGAAGCCCTCCCGCCGGCGGTAGCCTTGCACTGTGTAGCCCTGCCGCTCCAGAACCGCAGCCACGCGGCCGCCGGTATATCCGCATCCCAGAATCACTACGTCGGCCATAGTGTTAGTCTGGCATCGAGCGCGTTTCGAACAACAACGCCGCGAGGGAAAGGGACCAGGATGGACGAGAAGGTTGTGAAGGCGAGCGAAGAGACTCCGCATGGGCCGTCGCGCAGCACCGACGAGGTGGCGCTGGAGATGATGAAGTTCATCGCGGTAACCACGGGCTATGGCAAGACCACTGGCGGCGGGACGGCCGGTTTTTCACCAAAACTGGCGGCCAAGGGCCCGGAAGAGTACGCCGAGGCGCTGATCACGCTGTTCGAGCGCTGCCGGAAAGCGGTCAGAGGCTAAAAGCAGGTTCGAGCTCGGCCGCCGGATTCGTGTCCCCTTCGGCCGATCTTCGTGTCCCGCTGATCTCCGTCGGGATGTGGCGCGGCCCATCGGGGTTTGTGGGCGGCGTTTGCCGAGGGCGCAGTTGTCTCGCGAGCTGTTAACGTGTTGCGGCGCATCGAAAGAGTGAACGCTCCCGTAAGCCGGGCAAGGGGTAAAGAACAAAAAAGAGCCGGACGACACTATCGTCCGGCTCTTTGGTTGCGAAGTGGAATGTGAAAGAAGAGTCTAGCGGCTTTTCTTGACGGCCTTCTTGGAGGCCGCTTTCTTCACGGCCTTTTTGGGCGCCGCTTTCTTGACCGCTTTTTTGGCGGCGGCCTTTTTCACGGCCTTCTTGGGGGCAGCCTTCTTAGGGGCAGTCTTCTTCGTTGCTTTCTTCGTCGCGGTTTTTGTCACAGCTTTTTTGGCAGGCGCTTTAACAGCTTTCTTCGGCGCGGCTTTCTTTGCGGCAGCTTTGCGGGCCACGGTCTTGGGTCCCGATTTCTTCTTAACCGCGGCTTTCTTGGCTGGGGCCGTGGGGGCCGGAGCCTTGGTTGCTGCTACCTTGGGAGCCGTTGAAGCGCTGGTGCTCTTCTCCTTTTTGGCTGGCTTTTTGGCAGGAGGTTTTACCTGAGCAGTCTGGCTTGTTTCCGAAGCCGGAAGACTTCCCGGTTCCTTCATCGATGGAACTGGTGCGCCCTTCGGCGCTTCGTCCTCATCTTCATCTTCGTCTTCGTCCTGGTCGTCGAAGTCGTCGAGCTTGGAATCGTCTCCGCTATCCTCTTCATAGCCCGGAAAATCATCCATCTCTTCTTCGTCTTTCGGAGCAAGCATCAGGTCATCAAACATTTTGTATGCCTCCTGTTTACGGCACGTTACCCAATAGCATATCCGTTTTTCTAAGATTCGCAAGCATTTAGAAACAGAAAATCCGGCGCGAGGGCCGGATTTGTATTCTTGCTAGCGGTTGGAAGGCAGAAAACGGCGCTACGCAGCGCGAGTATTGCGGCGAAAGCCGTGGTGCGCCAGGGTGCGATGCGTCGAGATGCGCGTCGCGGCCACCGGCATTCGTCCACGCGAACGCGAGCGCGAGCGCGCCACAACCCGGTGCGACGACTTGTAGGAGACTCTGGCGCGGTGCGCCGTGCTCTTCACAACATCCGGATGGAACGCCGCGGGAATCAGCAGCCGGTCTCCAGCGTTGGGCGTATCGGCCTCCAAATTATTGATGGACGCAATTTCCGTGGCGGCCGTGTTGTAGTGCCGCGCAATCGCCAGTAGCGTTTCGCCCGATTGCACGCGATGCATGCGCCACGACAGGCGCCGTTCCGCGGGGATCGATTGCAGCGCCGCCGTGAGCGCCGGGGCGCTGCCCTTAGGCACATGCAGGTCGTAGCCCGCGGGAGCCACCGAGCGCAGCAGCGCCGGGTTCAGTGACGACAGCTCGGAAACCGGCGTATCCGTCACATCCCCGATCAGCGCCAGGTGCGTCGGAGAATCCACCCGCAGCGTGTCATATTCCAGCGGCGGCTCCGGCGCGATGTTCTGCAGGTCGTACTCCGCCGCGTTCTTGGTCATGATGGTCATGGCCAGAATGATCGGCACGTAGTTCGAAGTCTCCACCGGAATGGCATGCCGCGCGCGCAACTCCCAATAATCCGCGTAGCCGGTGCGCTCGATGGCGCGGTCCACGGCGCCCGGTCCGCAGTTGTAAGCCGCGATCGCCAGGTACCAATTCCCAAAATGATTGTAAAGGTCATGCAGATGGCGCGCGGCGGCGCGTGTGGCCCGCTCGGGGTCCAGACGGTCATCCGTGTAGCCGCTCTGGTTCAGGCCATATTCCTGGCCGCGGAACTTCACGAACTGCCACATCCCGGTGGCCGCGCGATTCGAAACCGCGCGCGGCAAAAAGCCCGACTCAGCCTGCGCCAGATGAATCAACTCCAGCGGCACTCCCTCTTCGCGCAACACGCGCTCGATCATGGGACGATACCGGCCCGCCCGCTGCAGTCCCGCCACAATGGTGCCGTGGCCATGCCCGCTGAAATAATGAATGTAGCTGAGCACCGTGTCATTGACCACCAGCGGCAACTGCGACGCGGTGGACTTCACCTCATCCATCACCTTCCCCTTAATGCTGGGGTCCACCGGCAGCGTCAGCTGCAGGATGCCATCGAGCGGCGCTTTCTCGAACTGCGGCTCCTGATCGTTCACCGCCGCGCCCAATCGCGCCAGGTCCAGACGATGGATCGCGTCCACCATGTGGTCGAGCTTGGATTCATAAAGCAGGCGATCCGAGGGCTTGCCCGAAGCCTGCAGCATCCAATCCACCGCGCTATCGAAGTCGCGCCGCGCCTTCGCCAAGTCGTTCGCCAGGTACGCGCGCTTACCCTCTTCGTATTTCTGCTCGGCCTGCGACACCAGCAGGTCATCGGCGTTGGGTTGAAAGGTCGCCTTGCGAGCGACGCTCGAAAGATAAGAGGGCGCACTGCCGTTGTCGTCATCCGACAAGGCGGCCATCGTAACCAAAGGAACCGGAGCTATCGCCGGCGGGTGGAACGCGGATTGCTGAGCATATGTAGCGGGAGGATGAACGAGAGTTGTAGTCGCAATGAGTAAGAAAACTTTTCCAGTCTCGAATTTCATTCCTTGTCCTCTGGATCGGTGGCGGTATAGGGCAGCTGAAACTTGTACTAGTTTACACGAATCCGCCATAGGACCGCAAACCTATATTCCATTTCTAATATAAAGTGGGGATAACCGGGTAGGTCAGTTTGACCCACCCGGTACCATTCGGTACTACTCTTCCTCTTCGGTCTCCACCCCGCGCGCCGCCTGCGCGGCTGTCACAATCTTGTCCGCCTGCGGCCCCGGCACGAAATCGTAGTGATCGAACTCCATCGAAAAGGACGCCCGGCCCTGCGTCATAGACGTCAGATCGCTCTGATAAGAAAGCATTTCCGACATCGGCACCTGCGCCCGCAGAATCTGCGTGCCGCCATTGGTTTCCATGCCGGCGATGCGCCCGCGCCTTCCGTTCAAGTCGCCCATCAGGTCTCCCGCGTACTCGACCGGCGCCTGCACCTCCACATTCATGACCGGCTCCAGCAGCGCCGGGCGCGCGGTCTGCATGGCGTTTCGAAATGCCTTGCGCGCCGCCAGTTTGAACGAAAGCTCGGAAGAATCGACATCGTGATAAGAACCGTCGTAAACCGTGGCTTTGAAATCGACCATGGGATAGCCGGCCAAGTAGCCCTTTTCGGCCGTCTCGATGATGCCCTTTTCCACCGCCGGAATGAAATTCTTGGGGATCGACCCGCCAAACGTCTCATTCGCGAACTGAAAATGGCTGCCGCGGGGTAGCGGCTCCATGCGGATCCAGCAGTCTCCAAACTGCCCGTGCCCGCCGGTCTGTTTCTTATGACGGCCCTGCACGTTGGCGGTTCCTCGAATCGTCTCACGGTAGGGAATTTTGGGCGCCTTCAGCGTGACGTCGACGTGGTAACGCTTACGCAGTTTGCTGACGATAATTTCCACATGCTGCTGGCCGCAGCCGGCGATCAGAAATTCCTTGGTCTGCGGGTCGCGGTAAAAACGCAGCGACGGGTCTTCCTCCAATATCTTGTGGACAGCCTGCCCCAGACGGTCTTCATCCTGGCGGCTCTTGGCCTCCACGGCGAAGGCGATCGATGGCTCGGGCAGACGCACCGGATCGTAGACGATCGGGGCATTCTTGTCGGCCAGCGTGTCACCCGTCAGGGTCTCTCGCAGTTTGGCCACCGCTCCAATGTCGCCGGCGTGCAGTTCAGTGATTGGAATCAACGTCTTACCGCGTGCCACGCCGATGTGAGCCAAGCGTTCGTCAACGCTCCGGCCAACGTTCATCAGGTGCGCATCGTTCTTGATGCAGCCCGACCGTATTTTAAAGAAGGATATGCGCCCGGCAAAGGGGTCAGCGGTGGTCTTGAAAACGTAAGCCGCGGCTGGCTCCTTGTCGGAAATGGCGCGCGTGACGTCCTTCCCGTTGTTCTTGCCCGCCACGGGCTCGCGCTCGGTCGGCGCCGGAAAGCTGTCGCTGATCAGATCCAGCAGCCGGTCGGTACCGACGTTGCGCAGCGCCGACGCGCAGAGCACCGGGTAAAGGCGCATCTGCCGGAAAGCCACATTCAGGCCCTCGACAATGTGCTCCACGGGCAGCGTGCCGGTCTCGAAAAACTCCTCCATCAACTCGTCCTTGCCTTCGGCCACCATCTCAACCAGCGCCTCATGCGCCTGCTGCGCCGCCTCGGTCATGTTGTCCGGAATGTCGATGGCCTTGACCTTGCCGTCCCCATCCGGTGCGTAGCACCAGGCCTGCATCGTAATCAGATCGATGATGCCCCGGAACTCCCGCTCCTCGCCCAACGGCAGTTGAATCGGGATGGCGGTGCGGCCGAACCGGGCGTGCACGCTTCCGAGCGCACGTTCAAAACTGGCGCGCTCACGATCCAGCTTATTAATAAGGATGGCCCGCGGCTGCTGGTATTCCGCCGCGAACCCCCAGACCTTTTCGGTTTGGACCTCCACCCCCGCCACTGCATCCACCACGACAATCACCGCATCGGCCGCCAGCAGCGCGGCGCGCGTGTCGTTCAGGAAGATGTTGTAGCCCGGCGTGTCGATAACGTTGATCTTGTTCTGCTTCCATTCGACAGCCGCGAGCGCGGAAGAAATACTCAGTTTGCGCTGCATCTCCTCCTCGTCGAAATCGGTGAGGGTATTGCCCTCATCGACTCGCGTCAGGCGCGGTGTCGCGCCAGAGGTATACAGCAGGGCAGAGGTCAGGGTGGTTTTACCAGAGTGGCCGTGCCCTACGATTCCGACATTGCGGATGTCCTTCGACTCGTAGACTTTCACGTGGGTCTCTCCCGGCTGGATACTATCACAATCACGTGGTTTCCAGCCCTCCCGTGGGGCAGGTCTTTAGCCTGCAGTGGGCTTTAGCCCACTTGTCGAGTTGTGGCAAATGCCGAAGATCTCGGCCAGCTTCGAGACCAGTCGGGCTAACCTGCCCCACGGCGTCCCTAGTGCACCAGTTTGCCCTGCCGCAGGTATGCCGGCGTGTCCAGGTCTTCCGGATCGAACGGAGTATCTTCGATCTCCACTTCTGGCGCATGGTACGTCTCGATAGCCGGCGCCGCTTCGATCCGGGGCGCCGGAGGCGGCGTGTTCATAACGATGGGCGCGGATATCGGCATCGGCATGGCCACCACCGGCTCCTCCACCCGGAAACCCGTGGCAATCACCGTAACTTTCACCGCATCGCCCATGTGTTCACTGGCGATCACGCCGAAGCTGATCTGCACGTCGTCGCAGGCTGCGGCGTCCCGGATGATGATGCAGGCTTCGTTGATCTCGTGCAGACCCAGGTTCACCGAGCCGGTCAGGTTAATCAGCACGCGGCGCGAGCCGGCGATGCGCGTGTCTTCGAGCAGCGGGCAGTTGATGGCCATGCGCGCGGCCTCCACTGCGGCATTCTCGCCGCGCGCCGTGGCCGTGCCCATCATGGCGTGGCCCATGCCCAGCATGGTGGCGCGAATATCGGAAAAGTCCAGGTTGATGATGCCCGGCGTCACGATGATGTCGCTGATGCCCTGCACCGCCTGGCGCAGAATATCGTCGGCCACGCGGAAGCTCTGGTGAAAGCTGGTGCCGCGCGGCACGATCGAGAGCAGCCGGTCATTCGGAATCGTAATCAGCGTGTCGACGCTGGAGGCCAGCTCGATCAGGCTCTTTTCGGCCTGGCGCATGCGCTTGCCGCCTTCGAAGGTGAAGGGCTTGGTGACCACCGCGACCGTCAGCGCGTCCAATTCTTTAGCGAGCGAAGCGATCACCGGGGCCGCGCCCGCGCCCGTGCCGCCGCCCAGACCCGCCGTGACGAAGACCATGTCCGCGCCGGCCAGCAGTTCCAGAATGCGCTCGGTATCTTCGAGAGCGGCCTGGCGTCCCACCGACGGGTCGGAACCCGCGCCCAGGCCGCCGGTAATTTTGGTTCCGATCTGGATCTTGCTGGGCACCGGCGACGCCGCCAGCGCCTGCGCGTCGGTGTTCAGCACGTGGAACTCGACGCCTTCCAGCCCCTCGGCCATCATGCGTCCCACGGCATTGGAGCCGCCGCCGCCCACGCCGATCACCTTGATCCGCGCGCCTTTGCGCACTTCGTCCTGGAACTCGTACTTCAAATTGCCGAAATCTTCGCCTAATGACATAGCTGTTCCGTCCTTTATTAACGTAAGATGCGGGCCAGAATTCCCGCCGAATTTTTGGGCGCTTCGGACCGGCTGCGGAGCCGCGCCGAGTACATCGTGAGCCCCGCCACGGTCGACCATGACGGACAATCCAGTTCTTCCGGCCAGTGCCGTATGCCGAACGGCAGGCCGATGCGCGCCGGACAATCCAGCACCTGTTCGGCCGCGTCGCAAATGCCGTGCATGCGCGCCCCGCCGCCGGTGATCACAATGCCGCCCGCCAGCGCGCGCTCCATGCCCACCCGAACCAATTCCGTCCTGACCAGCCGAAACAGCTCGACGGCGCGCATCTCGATCACTTCGTTCAGCGCGCGGCGTCCGGTTTCGCGCATCTCGCGGCCATCCGGCACGGGTAATTCGACATAGCTGTTTTCAGCCGTGGTGGATGCGCTGGCGCTACCATACTGTTCCTTCACCAGCAGCGCGTCATCGTACTGAATGCGCAGATAGTGCGACAGGTCCCGCGTAAAATGGTCGCCCGAGACCGCGATGGTCGCGGCCAGTTGCAGCGCGTCGCCATAATAAACCACAAGCTCGCTCGAGTGCTGGCCGATGTCGAGCAGCGCCAGCCCTTCGCGCCGGTCCTCCGGCTCCACCGCCGCATAGCACGCGGCAATCCCTTCAAACACCGTCTCATCCACCGCCAAATGCGCCTGGTGCACGGCTTGCAACAGCAGCGCATGCTCCTGTGAGCCCACCGTGATGACGTGGGCGTGGGCCTCCATCATGGCCGCGATCATCTTGCGCGGGTCGCGATAGCCGGCGCGGTCGTCCATCACGAAGTCCTGCGGACAAAGCTGCAGCAGCACGCGGTCTTCAGGCAACTGCACGCGGGCGGCGCGTTCGAAGGCGCGATCCACATCGCGCTGCTCGATCTCGCGGGGGCGTCCGGTTTCAATGCGGCTGCGCGTATTGGCGCCGCGAATGGTGGTGCCGCCGCAGCCCACCGTAATGGTTTCGAGCTGTACCCCGGCCTCGCGCTCGGCCATCTGCACGCAGCGCAGAATGGCCGCCGAGATCGTTACGCGATCGGTGATGCGGCTGCGCGTAATGCCGGAAGACGCTACAATGCCCGCCCCGCGGTATTCCAGGCAGCCGTTTTCGAGGGAGCAGATGACCGCGCGCGTGTAGGAGCTGCCCACATCCACGGCGGCGGCGATATTGGTTTTGGCGGTCATGACGTTTCCTGCTTACTTCGTAATAATGCTGCCGTCGATCCGCAAATCGAACGTCGACACCGTCTCCGAGCGGTTGCGGATCTGCTCGTAGTGGCTGATAAAGTTCTGGTAGCGCGACGTATAGTTCTGGTCGCCCATCCACAGTTCCACGGCGCGGTCTTTCATCTGCACGGTCGCGTGCAGGTCCGACGGATCTTCCACGTGCACCTCGGAAACGCTATCGGCGGCGCGCCCCAGCTCATTCATGAAGTGCAGCATGGTCTGCACCCGCGTGCGGCGCTCCTCTTCCGGCTGATCGACCGTCAGGCCGCTGATCACCGGCAGCGCGAAGCGCGTCTTCAACGGCGGCGCCAGCAGTACGCCTTGCGCGTCCACCAGCAGAAACCCGGTGTGCAGGTTGGCGAAGGCCACCGGCGTCCGCTCGCGAATGCGAACCACCAGGCGATTCGGCCAGATGCGCGAAACCGACGCCTCTTCCACCCAGTCGACCGCCAGCAAACGGCGCCGCCGCTCGGCCAGCGGAATCTTAAACACGCTGTGCCCGAAATCCGGCGCGAACACCTGGATCAGCCGCGCGCGCGACGCATACCGCGCGCCTTCCACCACAATCCCGTTGGCCGCCATGTCCCGCGCCGGCACGTCCTTCAAAGCGAAGCGCGGATCGGTGAACGCGAACCGGCGAATTTCACGGGTGGCGAACGCGGTCGACGCCGCAGCCATGCACCATGTAGCGACGCGCAGCCACAGCCGCCACCGGTTCCCCGAACTGACCATAACCTTAGGCATTTATGTTCGCCGGCGCAGCGCCTCCAGAATTTGCTCGGACGCCTGCGACACGCTGCCCGCCCCCAGCGTGATCGCCAGGTCGCCCGGCGCGACGTTGGCGCACACCCGCTCCACGCCGATCGGCAGCGAGGCCACGTGCTCCACGCCCTTGTGTCCAAATTGCCGCAGACGATCTACCAGCGCCTCCGACGTCACGCCCTCAATGGGCTTCTCCGACGCGGCGTAGATATCCAGAACATACACGCGGTCGGCCTGATGGAAGGCGCGCGCGAAATCGTCCATCAAATGGAAGGTGCGCGAAAAGCGGTGCGGCTGAAACAGCACGTGGATGCGGTCGGCCCGGCACGATCGCGCGGCCTGCAGCGTGGCGCGGATCTCGGTCGGATGGTGGCCATAGTCGTCGATCACGGTCACGCCGCCGGCCTGCCCTTTCACCTGGAAGCGGCGGTCGACTCCGGCAAACATCGCCAGACCCTCGCGCACCACATCGGGCGCGACACCAAGCTCAGTGGCGACCGCGGCGGCCGCCGTGGCGTTCATGACGTTGTGCTTGCCCGGAATATTCAGGTTGAACTCGCCCAGGCTCATGCCGCGATGGTGCAGCGTGAAATGCGTCGAAAAATCGCCGCACGACACATCGGCGATGCGAAAATCGGCCTGCGTGTTGCAGCCGTAGGTAATGGTCCGGCGCTTCACGTCGGGCAGAATGCCCTGCACGTTCTCGTCGTCCAGACACAAAATCGCCGCGCCGTAGAACGGCACTTTATTGACGAACTCGGTGAACGAGCGGCGGATCACGTCGAGCCCCGAGTAATGGTCCAGATGCTC
>DOZZ01000266.1:0-4110 GCA_003517725.1 Bryobacterales bacterium
CCGTAGCTGGTGGTGACGTCGAGGCCAGTCGTGGTCCAGGCGCCGCCGGGCACGCGCCGGGAATAAGCGGCATTCCAATTTTTACCGCCGTCCGTCGTAATCATCGTGCGTCCGAAGTCGGTCCCGATGCACAGGTTCGGATCCTGATCCGCAACGCCCAGCGCCAGCGGATTTTCGCCCCACCCCGGACCCAGGGCCGGCGCGATCCAGGCATCGTGAATATTGGCTGAGGCAGTTTTGGATTCTTTCCAGACCAGCGTCCAGCTGCGGCCGAAATCGCGCGTACGGGCAACCCCGCTCCAGGTTTGCCCGTCGAGCTTCAGATGATTGTAGGAAACATAAGCCGTCTCGGGATGATGCAGGCTCGTCGCCACCGCGCGAATCTGAGCGCCCGTGCCCGGCAACACGACTTCCTCCCAGGTTTCGCCCGCATTGCGGGAGACCCACGCGCCGGTATTGGCAACGGCATAGAACGCAGTGCCGCCGGCGCTCACATCCGTGAAAGTGGTGGAAACCGGGCCACGGTTGGTCCGGCCGTTCACCATGATGCCGTGAGCCGTCGCCGTGTAGACTGCCTTATCCAAAATCCAAACATGCATGGCCGGCTCCGATAACGCCGCCAGCTTTTTCCACGACTCCCCGGCGTCGTCGGACCGATAGACGCCGTTCGAGGTACCGGCCACCAGAGTGCGCGAAGCATGCGGATCGATTGCCAGAGCTTCCATCCTGCCGAGCTGGTTTGCGTTGGAAACGATAGTCTCGTCGGCGTGGTCGGAATTCATCTGGATGCCCGTGACGTTCGACGCTTTGGGCCACACCAGCGACCACGTCGCCCCCGCGTCGATGCTGCGCCACAATCCCGTGGCGCCGGCATAAATGGTCTTCGTGTTCATCGGATCGAAGGCGAAAAATCGGACCACGCCCCGCAGATTGAACATGCGCCAGGACTTGCCGCCGTTATGCGTGATGTAGGCCCCCGTCATGTCGCAGGCCACCAGGATGGTAGCGGGATCGTGAGGACTGACGGTAGGGTGGAACATCGCGCCGCCGCCGCCGGGCCCAAGCGGCTCGAAATTGCCAGGCCGTCCGGCCGTGAGAAGACACGACCCGACTAGAAGAATAAGAGCAATACGCATTGACGTCACAATTCTTAATCCGCTATTCTTTCGGTTCCTTGCTTTTCTGTCAACGTAAGCGATGCGACGCCGGGACTTGATCAAAGCGATCGGTAGCGCGGCCGTGGCCTCTTCGGCCAAAGCGCAGCGTCCAGAGCATGACCGGCTACCCCAGGGACCATTCAGGATCGAGCAGGATGGCGGCTGGCAAACGCTGCTGTTCACTACGCCCTCCGATACGCCATTGCGCAATCCGGGACTCGGCCTGGCCGGATACACCTGGGAAGAGAGCGGCCCCTCTCTCGCCGTCAGGGCCGGCCGGGAAACCCTGGAGCGCCAGGTGGAGCAGATGGCGTCACTGCCGTTTGTGGACGTGCTCTACATCCGCTGCGACTGGCGCAATGTGCAGAAAGCGCCGGGGCGTTTGGAGCTTGACCCGGTTTGGGGGCTGACGCTCGACGCAGCCAAGCGTCACGGGCTGCGGGTCGCCTTTCGAGTGCAACTGTCCAATCCCGGATTTCAACCGCAACGCCTGGCCCTGCCCGATTTTATCGCCCGCCAGGTTCCGATGGTGGAAATCGGGACGATTCCCGGAGGCGCCGGCAAGTACCGCGAGCCGCGCTATGACCATCCGGCTTTCGAGCGCGCCTTTGCGGAACTCAACAACTTGCTGGCGGCGCGCTTCGACGGGGATCCTCTGATCGAGTGGGTGGATCTGATGCAATACGGCTTCTGGGGCGAAGGGCATACCAGCGATTTCCCAAATCCGTTCCCGGATTCCGCCACCGCCCGGCGCACAATGGCGGCGATGACGGAGCAACAGCTAGGCCGGTGGAAGCGCACGCCTCTGGCCGTCAATACGCAGCCGGACATCAGCCGCGTGGGCAACGATCAAGTCATCGGCCGCGCGATGCGGGCCGGCGCGTGGATGCGCTCCGACAGCATTGTGGTGGAGGAGCCCCAGCAGATCGATCTGTTGGCCAACCGGCCACCCTGGGCGGCGGCGGTGCTGGAGGACGGCTATTTCCGGCAATACGATGTGACCCATCTCGAGCGGGACAGCGCTGGCGTCAACGTGCTCGAGAATTACATGCTGCATGTGCTGGATCTGGGGGCAAACTACTGGTCCCTGTGGACCGAGGCCGGGAACCTGGCGCGCTACAACGAACGCTACCCGAGGGGATTCCAGGAACTTCGCGCGCGCATGGGGTACCGTGTGCGGCCCGCGTGGGTATGGCAGCGCAAACGCGCGTCACAATCCGAAGTGATCGTGGCGGTGGCGAATCGCGGGGTGGCCGGAGTCCCGGGCGTGCTGTGGCTGACTCTTCAGAGCCTCGATGGAAAATTCAAAATGCGCGGCGCCCTCGATGCGGGTCAACCGCACGCCGGAGGCATACGGTGCGGCGCTTTTTCGCTGCCGAAGGAGTTTACCGGGCGTGTGCGGCTGCGCGCGGAACTGGAGATTCGACCCGGCAATGTGCGCCCGGTTGCGTGGGCTTGTGAACAACAGGCGGAATTCGACGTCAAGCCGTGGGACGATCGCGGCTGGCGCAAAGGCGTTTGACCGCTTTGCCTTTATTCCAACCGAAGTGTCCCAAACGCTTCCGGGGTATGAAAGGTATCCTTCATAGGCGGCCTCCACGCAATCAGTCGCCGTCCCTTGGGCGGCCCCTGGGCCCGGAAGAAATTGGCGCGAAGCTCCTCGCCCTTGTGCGGTTCAGCGGGCTGCAACGCCTTCCACGGAATGCGCATCTCCGCGTACCAGATGTGCTTCGCCTTGTCGATGCGGGCGGTGTGCGCGAAGCCTGAATTCCATTTCCACCCCTCCTCGTGATTGGGCTTGTTCAGATCGATATTCAGATCGACCCATTCGCCGCGGGGCGAAACTTCAAATTCTTTGTAGCGCTTGATGTCGTTGAAATCAGTGCCCAGAAAAGCCTCGGCCACATCCCAGTCCCACAACCCGAACGTCTCCCGAGCCGCGGTGCCGTTGGGCTTGAGCCACAACTCCTCGTAAGGACATTCGAACAGCAGGTAAAGGTTCTGGCGAGTCCACCGGGAGTGGATCACGGTGCGATGTCCGGGCACGGCATGTCCGAAGTTATCCCGGTCGGCGACCACCGCGCCGCTCTCCTTCCAGAATTTTGACGCCGGGTCCAAGCCCCCGCCCTCCTCGGCCGAGTACACGCTCCGCAGCACGTTTTGGCTCTCCGCGGCAGCGTGGCCCGCCAATAAGACGACAGTCATGATTTGAAGTATCCTCATATGCTCCTCACTCAGCCATCAACAGAATCGCGATGGAGGCAAACACAATGCCAGTGATGACCACCGGATGCGGCACAAGCCTGTACAGCAACAGCGACAAGACGACGGTGAGAACCGGCGCCAGTGACGTAATGGGCACCACGACGATGGCTTTGCCGTGGCGCAGCGCGTACACCAGCATCAGCGCGCCGATGGAGTTTAAGACCTGGATCATGGCCGCGAAGCCCGGGCCGCGAAAACTCCAGTTGATGGGGTGGCCGAAGTCCGTCATCAGGATGGCAAACGGAATGAGGGCCACGGCGGTCGCCATCATATAGAAGTACAGACTCTCGGCGGACATCACGCCGGTGGCGAATTTCATCACGTAAGCCTGCAAACCCCACAGCAGGAAAACCGCCGCGGCCATCGCCAGCCACCAGTGCGACGTCGCGCCCGCGTTCCCCGGAGGCTGATAAGACAACATCGCAATGGCTGGAAACGATAACAACACACCGGCCCACGTGCGCATTTTGGCGCGCTCCCGCAAGAGCGTGTAGGCGAGCGCCACCGTCAGCACCGGATAGAGAGAAATAATCGGGAAAATCAGATACGCGGGCCCCAGGCGCAGCGCTTGGAAGAGAATCAGTTGGCCGCCCGCACCGGTTAATCCGACGACGCATCCCAACCACACGCGGCTGCGGCCACCTTCGAGCTTCCAGCCTTGAACTCCTAGTGCGATCAGGGCGCACGG
>DOZZ01000266.1:4287-33437 GCA_003517725.1 Bryobacterales bacterium
TCGATCAGCGCGCCCCACACGCCCCAGAAGATCGTCGTGAGGATCGCAAAAACTAACCAGAGCCGCTTCTTCAAGGGTGGCGCACTCCAAAGCGCTGCAGTATTAAGCTCGTCACGTCCTGTATTCTCGGTTGCGACATCCGGTCCCGGCGGCTCGTGAACAGAACTCCCGGGACATCCGCGGGATTGATGCAATGATCGCCGATCCAGGCATCGTCATTGTTTTCGAGTTCGGCTTCGGGCACGCCGCCTAACGCAGTTTGCCACGAGCCGCGATAGCCCCGCGCGTAACCGACGATCAGGTCGGGAGCCACCGCCGCGTTTTGCGACGTGGCGGAACTCTCGTCCACCACTTCCACAATCTGGCGTCTGTTCACGGGATCGCGCCATGCCACCAGTTGCTCGCGCAGATTAGCGATCAGCGCTTGGCGCCGAATGCCGGGCTCAATCGTTCCATGCTGCTCACGGCCCTTCATATTTAGATACAGCCCATTCAGACCCATGGCGTACGCTTCGGTGGACATCCAGTCCGAGTCACCCAGCGTAGTCTGCGCGCCGGGTGATTCTTTGGTGGTCAGGAAGCCCCGGTGATCGAGCCAGGTGTTCAGGTGCACGGCGCGGTCGAACGTGGTGAAGCCGTGGTCGGACATTACGATCAGTTCGGCGTCGGGAGCACTTCGCCGCACCTCGCCGATACATTCGTCCACCGCGCGGTATACGTCGAGCAGTTCCGCTTCGTGGCGGCCCCAGAGCATATGCGAATTCTGGTCGACCGAAGAGAAATAGAAAAAGAGAAGGCCGCGATCGAAATGGCTTAGCGAATAACGCAGCAGGCGGTGCTCCTCGTCGAAGACGATGCGGGTCTGTGCGCGGAATTCGTCCAACGTTAGAACATTTTGACGCAGCGCCGACGTGTCTTCCGGCGTGCCCATGGTGTAGTAGCGGCCAGTTTGCAAGGCGACGGTGCGGCTCCAATTGGCGGGGAAGCTGACCGGTAACGCGGGCGACAGCGGATCGACATTGATGGCGGAAACATAGATCGCAAGCCGCGGGTGCAACTGTTTCACATACACGCGAAAAATGCCGCGCACCGAGGAGAGATGCGGGATCAGCGGGAAGTCGGCGGCCAGCCAATCGGACCATTCGGATTCGCGCAGCACCACCAGCTTGCCTTCAAGTTCGAGACGCACGACCGGCTGCTCGGGATCCACGTCTACGGTTAAGTCGACGGAAGCAACCCTATGGTCTTTGCGCAGAGTGTTTGGCGGGCCTTCAATCGGGAGTACCGCGCGGCCATCGGCTAATTGTACTTTTTGAATGCGACCGCCGGCGACGGAGCGCGAATATTCCTCGGGATCGTCGGTGTAGAAACTGAAGGTGCCGAGCGTGCCGCCAAGGTCCGGTACGCCCATTCCCGCGAGCGCTTGGCCGGCTTGAGTAGGAGGGTAATTGGCCGGCATGCGCACCACGCTCACCGGGATGCCATGCTCGGAAAGCACCTGCCAGAACGGAGTTCCCCGGCGCAGCGAGGTCACGCGAGAGCGCGACAGCGGAAGAATATACGCGCCGAGTGACAGCGTGAACCGCGGCTCCTCGGTGCGAGACAGAGAAGAGAACGGTTGCAGCGTGACGGGGTCGCGGTGAACGAAGTCGTAAATACCGTGTTCGGACGGTGGAAGGCCGGTGATGAAGGTGGACCAGGCCACCGGGCTTTGGGGCGGCGTGGTGGTCGCGAGCCGGCTGAACACGCCATCGTCGCGCAGTTTCGCAAGGTTCGGCAGCGCGCTCCAGTGCCGCTCCACAAAAGCGGGGTCCATGCCGTCCACGCCCAGCACGATCAGCTTCGGAATTGGCACGGAGTGCGGCGCCGTCCCGCACCCCAGCCAGGCAGCCGTGAGCAGTAACGCGAGGAACAGCGGGAACGACCGGGCGCCGCCTATTGCGACGGTCCCCCCAGATAACCGAGACTGCGCATCTGTTCGAGCGTTTGGGAGTCGAGTGTCGTGGTCCCGGAATGCCCCACGATGGCACGGATTTTATTTTGCGCATCAATCCATTGGCGCAGCGCCGCCATCCTCTGCTCGACTTCGCGCGGATGCTTGGCGGAAATGTCGTGGCGTTCCGCGCGGTCCGCGACCCGGTCGTACAACTCCACCTTCTGAATACCGGACTTGGCCGCCTTGTTGCGGTAGATGAACTTCCATTTGGGATCGATGAGGGCAAAGCTGTCGGTGGCGTTTTCCGGCACGAGCCCGGCCGGCTTCACCGCGGCGAAACGGGAGGCCACCACCAGACCGCGTCGCTGGAACTTCTGGCCACGCGCGAGAGCCAGCAGGCTTTGGCCTTCCATCAATTCGGGAGCTTTCAGGTGCAGCGCGTCCAGCACCGTAGGCATGACGTCGATCAGTTGCACCGGCTCTCTGACCCGCCGCGGAGATTTGAAGAGCGCCGGATTCCACATGATCAGCAGGGAGTGCGTAAGTTCCTGGTACACGGACTGCCCGTGCCCGGTCCAGCCGTGATCCCAGAACTCCTCGCCGTGGTCGGACACCACGATCACCAGCGTGTTTTCGAGGATTCCCAGTTGCTTCAGCTTGTTGAGCAACAGTTCCAGGCTGTGATCGTTGTGCAGAATCTCTCCGTCGTAACGGTCGATGGCCTGGTGGATGAAGCGCTCGGGCTGGAGGCCGGCTTTCCTGACAATCCCGGGGCTCACGACGGCTCCGCCGCCGTACTGGTGGTCGCCATGCAAGCTCGCGTAGGCACGCTGGAAGCTGATTGTTTCCGACGGGTTGGCAAACTTGCCGTCGTAGGGTGGCGGCGGTCCGTACGGAGCATGCGGATCCGTGGCGTGCGCATACAGCAGAAACGGCTCGCCATGATGGCGCTCGAGCCAGGGAAATACAACCCGGTTGAGCGCTTCGGAATCGGTGTCGCGCTCGGTCTGCTGGTTGTGTTCCCGCAGCACGACGGGGGATTCCAGCAGATAATCGAAGCCCCGTTCGAGGCCGGTGGCTCTCCCGACAAACGGGCTCGAAACGATGCTCGCCGTGACATAGCCGGCAGCGCGCAATTCCTCGGCGAGCGTACTGGCGCCCGACGGAATTGTGTCGGAGTCGCGGATAATGCCGTGCGTGAAGGCGTACAGCGACGTCATTAACGACGCGATAGACGCTTTGGTCCACGTCGCCTGTGCCTGACAGTCTTCAAAGACCACGCCCGAAGCGCCAAGTTTCTTCAGAAACGGCGTAGTGTCGCGGGTGTAGCCGTAAAGGCTCGCATGATCCGCGCGCAAAGTATCGCTCGTGTAGATCAGAACGTTGGGACGGGGCTTTGGCGCGGCGCTGGTTACGAGCGGGTTAGCCCAGAGGCCGACTATACCTTCAGCAGCGTCGGTCTTCAACTGCAAGTTGAGGCTGCGCCCGCCCCACCCCGAGAGATCCACATCGGCGTCCTCCCAATGGTCGGGATCGCTAAGGGTCTTCTTGTAAAGAGCGGTTGGTGCTCCCTCCGCCATCACTTTGAAGGTCACGGCACCGGTCTTCGCCGTGGTCCCCATCCCGAAATGCAAGTGTCCGTTCAACGGGACGGCGACGCGAAAGCCGAGGGTAGATGGGGAATGCACGTAAACCGTATTGCGGTATTCGTCCCGTTTGCCAATATTGTCCCGCCCGGCAGGTTTTGAAAAGCCGGCTGGCTTGGGGATCAGCTTGATCGAATGGATCGCCACCGGTTCCGTCAGGCTATCGGTAGGCATCAGCCCGAGGACACGGCTGCCCTTGGGCGCATCCACATTAACGTCGAAACGGTAGATGTTGTATTGGCCGGCGGGACCGAGCTTTTGCTTGCCTTCGAAGTCGCCGATTTTGATCTTGACCTCGCGACCACCTTGCGCGGACATCCGAATTTCCACCGCCTGGTAAAGCTTCCAGTCGATAGCCGGCTGTTTCGGCGCAAAGAGCACCGGCGTCGAGCCATCGCCCTTGACCATCAGGTCGCCGTTATGAACGGCCACGCTGCCGCGGATCAGTTGCCAGGCGATGTCGGATTTTGAGAGGAAGTTCTGCCACACCACCGGTTCAGCGGCGCTGGCCGTACTGGCGGCACGTGAGGCCTGAACGGAAGCAGTGGAAAGGTAGTCGTCGAGCCGGACTGCTGTCTGCGAACGGCCCGGAGCCACACTCCAGGCCGCACCCAGCAGAAGCAGAGATATTGGAAAGCGCCGCAAAGATAATGGTAGCCCCGGCTAAAACTCCAGACGTGCGCCCACCTGAATGATGCGCGGATTATTGGGCTGAGAGCTCAGGTTGATCAGGCCGGTCCTGGCGTCAGGATTATTCAGGAGCGGATGGTTGAAGACGTTGAAGAAGTCGCCACTCATCCGCAGCTTGATCCGCTCGGTGAACGTGAAGTATTTGAAGACCGACGCGTCCTGATTCCACCCCGGAGGCCCAAGCATAAAGTTGCGCGCGTTCCAGCTGACGTTGTCGGTAGTGGGGGTCTGCACCACCGAGCCGTTGGCCAGCGTCTGCGGGAGCCGGTTATCGAACTTCGGCCCCAGCGGGTGCAACGCCCGCGAGCCGCGGTTGATGGGAACGATTTTCTGAAGAGCCGCCGCGTTCACGTTAGACGCTTGTGTCGGGTCAAAATCGCCGGCAAACCAAAGCTTTTGATTCTGGCCGAAGATCTTGAGGTTCAGGCGCTGATCGGAACTGAGGGTGGGGTTGCCGAAGAGATAGTCGCCGGAGTTGACGCCCATCCAAAAACCGCCTTCCCAGGTGCCGATGAACCCGAGCTGCCAACCCCCGACTAAGGCGTCGAGCGCGCGGCCGGAGGTGCTCATGTACTTTTTGCCCTTGCCAAAAGGAAGTTCGTAAACGCCGTTCCAGGTGAGTCGCTGCGGCGGCACCTGGCTCGAGTTGGTGTAGAGCAGCCTGAGGCGTTGGCTATCGCTTAAGTTTGGATTCCCCAAAATCTCATTGTTTGCCGGTACTGCCCCCGACGTTCCTCCGCCCTGGCTACCGCCGCCGGTCGAGGAAGCATTGATGCCGCCCGAGCCTCCAAAGCTGAACCCGCCGCTATCGTTGGTGGTCATCGCATGGGTGTAAGCATAGAACACCTGGAACGATAGACCGCCCGAGAACCTGCGCTCGATCGCGGCTTGCAGCGAGTTGCTGTTGGAGTAACCGTTATGGCGCAAAATGCCATTGGCGCCCGTTAATCTCCAATTGGGATCCAACTGGCGGTCGTAAGGGAACACCGGCGCCACGGTGCCGGTCTGGGCCTGGTAATTGTATTTTGAGGTCGGCGCGTTGACGTCCCAGTTCTGCTGGAGGTTGCTGCCGTGGTTGCCGGTATAGGACAACTTCAGGACCATGTTGCGCATCAGCGTGCGTTCGATGGTAAACGTCCATTCCTGCATCCGGTTATCGGACCATTTATTGACATCCAGCGCCAGGAAGGACTGGGCGGAGCTGCTGACGCCGCCCGCGCTGACGGTGGCCGCGCCACTGGAGCCCAGCGTGTCGGCTTTTGTCGGCACCACGGTCAGGGCGTAAACGCCGTTCGAACCCTGCGCGTCATTGACGCTATTATCATAGCGAAGATTGAGCGGCGGGTTGACCCGCATCGACTGCAAAACTTGCGAAAGCGGCATCGGCCAGTAATAAGTGCCGTACCCGCCACGAACGACCCACTTATCGCTGAACCGGTATGCCAGCGCGAGGTGGGGAGCAATGTCGCTCCAAACGTTCGGCGTCAGCGCGCTCGGGAAACCGATGGAATTGGCCGATACAGCAGTCAGGCCACGGGCAGCCCACGAGCCAATGACCTCTTTAGGAAGTCCGGGAATGCCGTTGAGCGTGGTGTTGTCGGGCAGCACCACCTGCATGGAAGTGGGGCCGAGCGATTTCAGGTCGAGGTTGACCATCCGGTTATATTTCTCGCGATACGGGGTCCAGAATTCCCAGCGCAGACCAAGACTCACGGTCAGCTTCGGAGTGACCTTCCAACTGTCGTCGGCAAAGATGCCAATTTCCTTTTGCTTGAAGTAGAAGAACCCGCGATTGTATTGATTCGAGAGATACGCGGGAAGCCCCAATTCGAGGCTCGCGAGGCCCGAGCCAGTAAACGGGGTAATCTGCTGGGCGGAGGGATCGTAGAGTCCGGTCCACGCGCTGTCAAAGTAATGGGAGCCCTGGGCCTGTTGGAGCTCCACGACGTTGTTGCGCTCCAAGCGTCCCTTGAATCCGAACCGCAGCGTGTGACGGCCTTTCACCAGCGTGACGTTATCGTCAATCTCATACTGCGTCAGATTCTGAGCCTTGTGATTATCCGAATCCCAGCCGCCGTAATAAAACATGTTGTACGCGTCCGTGTAGACGGTGGGCCAGCCGGTCGCTCCAAACGGGTTTGGCAGTCCCAATTTTGAGTCCCAGTTGACGGCGTCGGCGCCGGTGCCCTGGCCGTTGGCGGAGCGGTGCACCGCCAGTTGCAAATCGTTCAGGAATGCCGGCGTAAACGCATGCGTAAAGTGAGTGGTGATGTTGTAAACATTGGCCGTCTTGCTGGACGTGCCCGTCGCGTTGCTGATGCCCAGCGGAGGATACCCGTACTGGCCGCCGGCCTGAAGGTAGTTGTACTTGGATTGCGTGTAACGGACCGAAAGGTTGTCCTTGCTCGAAAAGATTTCATCGAAGCGGCCGGTGATGGAGTTGGAGTCCGTGGTTTGCGGGTAATGGGTCTGGAAGTTCAGCCCGATCCATGGGTTGGCGCCCGCATTGGGGCCTTGCGGCGCCGGCGAAACGCCGCGAAACCCTTTGAGCACCTGCTGGTTGAGCAGGTTCTGCGGGATGATGTTGCCGGGAAACGGCGTGCGATTTCCATTGGCGTCGGTGCTGAAGGGGTTGTAGATGACGATCTTGTTCCCGCTGGTATCGACGGCGTTGCTGAAATCCCCATTCCACATGGCATCAGTGGGCACCGCCGTTTGCGCGAAGACTTGCGAGCGCTGGCGCAGCAATTCCTGATCGAAGAAAAAGAAGGCCTTGTTCTTGATGATCGGGCCTCCGACGAATCCGCCAAATTCGTTACGAATGAGCTTGGCGGGCGTGTTGCCATCCTGAACCGCGCGAGCCACCAGTCCGCCGTAATTGTCGCGAAGGGTCTCGAAAAGACCGCCGTGAAACTGGTTCGTTCCGCTGCGGGTGACCAGCTCGATGGTCGCGGGGCGGTCAAAGGCAGCGCCCGAACCGGCCGTCTCGATACGATACTCCTGAATCGTGTCGAGCCCCGGCTGCACGCGCGAAATACCGCCGCCGAAGCGGTCAACGTACGACATGCCGTCGAGCAGAATTTCGGTGGCGCCGACCATCATGCCGTTGGTGCGAGGGTTTCCTCCGCCTTGCGTGTTCTGGCCGCCCTCGACGCCCGGAGTGAGGGTAAATAAATTGCTGATTTGCCGCCCATTCAGCGGAAGATCGTGGATCACCTTGGCGGTTTTGACATCGCTCAGTTGCGAGCCTTCGGTCGCGATCTCGGTGGCGGCGGCACTGACCTCTACTTTTGATTCCACATTTCCGACGCTGACCTGCGCATCGAGAGTAACCGTCTGGCCAGCCTCAACCTGAAAAGCGCGTTCCCATCTGTTGAATCCCGGTGCTTCTACCGCCAGGCGGTAGGGCCCAACCGGGAGGCTGCCGAAATAAAAGATGCCCGCACCGTTGGCCGTCACCCTTTTGACGGCGCCGGTGGCAGTGTTGGTGAGCTCAACCGCTGCCTTTGGTATCGCGGATTGGGATGCGTCCTGAACCACCCCGGTGACGATGCCCAGGCCTGTTTGCGCGGCTGTTGGGAGTGCGAGGCAAATCACGGCAAACAGGAACTTTCTGAAGAGCGACAAGAAACTTGGCATAAGACGCTTTCCTCCCCATACTGGCTTTGAATTGGGGAGATTAACAAGAACGGACAACACTTGTCAATTTTCAATGCGCGCGGCAGCGCCGCTTAGTTGCCGATGACAGCAAAGTCTCTCCTTATTGGAAACGAGAGCACGGGAATCGCGTTCCCCGTTTATTTTGCCGGCAGATTCGTGGCGACTCCGTCGCCGCGGAGTTCGAGCCTGGCTGAAAGCAGATCGGGGCTCGCGTTCAGCGCTTCCTCAAAGAGAGCTTTCGCCTGCGCGGGACGCCCGCCGTGCGCTTCGATCAAGCCGAGCAGGTAGCGGGCTTCGGCGCGGTGTCGGGTCTGTTTGGAATCTTTCTCGGTGGCCGCGAAATTGGCGAAGTGTTGCTCCAGACGCGCCGCTTCTTCAGCCCGGCCGAGGCGCTCCAAAGCCGGAACCATGAAGAAATTCTCGCTGTTCCAACTGTCGCGGTCACCGGACAACTGCTCCACTCCCACGACGCTCTTTTGGTATGCCTGCAGTGCCTCCGCCGTCTTCCCTAACGCTTCCAAGCTCCTGCCGATGTAGTAGTACAGGCGCGCGGACGACTGTTGCTGGAAATCATCCACACCGAGCGAGGCGGGCGGGTTCAGCGCGGACTGAAACAGTTGCAGCGCTTTCGCGTACTCGCCCCGCCGGAAGGCTTCCGCACCGGTTCCATAACGCATCACGCGGTATTTATCACGCAAGCTGTAGGTGCGGTGGCGGGGAGCGAAGCTATGCGTTTCAATCAGGCGCTCCGCTGCATCGTAGCGGCCTTTGCTGAGATTGGCCGTGACCACGCCCTCGGCAAGATCGTCATCGTCCGGCAACCGCCGCAGGGCCTTCTTCAGGACACCGAGCTGATCATCGAAACGGCCAGCTCGCGCGTATAGATTGCTTAAGTCATCGAGCGTGCGCACATGGGCTGGGTTCAGCTCGACAGCGCGCTCCAGTTGAGCCGCGGCCTTTTCGATCGGCAGGCCTTGCTCGGCATAAGCCAAACCCAGTGCACGGCGTGCGGAGAAGTCTTCCGGAGCGATTGCGATCCCGGCTTCCCATTCGCGGATGGCTTGCAGAGGCTGGCCACGGAAGTAAAGCAGGCAAGCCAAATCGAATCGGGCAGTCGTGTCTTTGGGATTAAGCCGCACGGCCTCCATCAACGGAGCTTGGCTTTCTTCGCGGTATGGAAAGCGGTCCACTTTGCCCGCGGCCGCCCGGGTTCTCGCCAGCGATTGGTCCGCCGTGGTGGCGTCCCCGGCCCTCCTCTGGCAATAGGCCAGCGTGTAATAAAACTCGGGAGTTGTGCCCCAGCGGTCATTCTTGTTGTGGTCAACCAACTGGAGGATTTGCACCGCCTGATTCCACTGCTGGAGGTTGCGATAGAAAATGGAGACCGCCATGGCCTCTTGCGTCTGTCCATCGAGAAGCCGTAGCAGTTCGTCGCGGCTCGCGGAGTCTCCAGTCAGAAACCAGCGCTCCGCCTGAACGGTTCGGTTAGCGGGGTCGATTGCTTCCGCCGCGGAGAGCTCCTTGAGCGCCGTGGCCCGGTCACCTTTTTCGCGCAAGGCCGCCGCCAGTGCCACTCGGGCCAGCAGGTCGTAAGCGTTCGCGGCCGAAGCCTGGCGGAAATGTCCCACGGCGTTTTCAAGGTCATGCCGGGCCAGGGCAAGGCGTCCCAGATGGAATTCCCGGGCTCCGTAATAGGGGCTGTCCGTCCAGATGTAATAAAGGTTGCGTTCCGCATCGGCGGCCTGATTCATCGCAAACTGCGCCATCGCGAGATAGTAGTACGCGGCATCCGCGTACGGGTCGCGCGCGATCGCCTGGGAGAGGTGAGACGCTGCCTCGTTGTAATGCCCGGCCCCGAAATCGGCGATGCCCATCAGCAGGTGCGCCCGGGAGTATCCCGAGTCGCGTTGCAGCGCTCGCTCAAAAAGAGCTTTTGCACCCGCGCCGTCGAGTTCTTTCAGGCGATACTCGGCTGCGAGCGTCAGTTCCTCCGCGCTCATCGCATCGGGCGATCTGCGCGGTTGTTCCAGAGGTTTGGTGAAGAGCGTGTACTCTTTTCGCCCTGGATCGACGTCCGGCCTATGATAGTCCAACAAAGAGTGGCCCGCCTGGTCGGTGACCTTGACGATAAGTTCACGCAGCCCTGCGCCGTTTGCGGGCGTGCCGGCGATTTCGGCATGCAGCGGCTTCGCCGGATCGAGATCGACGGACTTGTTCAGCAGTTGGCCCGAGTGGGCCGTCACCGTGAGGGTCGCATCCCGTACCACGCGCGTACTTGCCATGACTAGCTTCACCGTGGCGTTCGGAAGCACGTCCAGTTTCAGGGCCACATCGCGCGTCAGCGTGGTGAGCCCCCCGGTCTGCGCCACCGGAATCCACCACTCGCTCCAGCTTTCGGTGTGGTGCGGCGCGACCCATTCATAGTGGCCGTCCCAGACGTGCCGGCCGCTCTGCAATTCCACGTAGGGACCGGCGTTGTCGGTATACCCTCGTTTGTAATTCTTCGACCCCGGCCCGTAGCCGAAGGTCCACAGTTTCATGCCCTGCACCACGCGCCGGTCGGCATACCGGAAGATTCCGTAGTCGCGATCGAACTGATAAGCGCCCTGGAAGTTGTCGTAGATGTCGATGCCGAAAACGCCCAGCATGTTTTTGTTGTTGCGATCCCAGCTATAGTCGACGCCGTTATAGATCGGCCAGTCCGCAATATCGGCGGTGGTGTGCCCGACCGTGCGGCTCATGGGATAGATAAAGCGCGTCTTGGATGTCGCCGCAATGGCGGTATTGATCCAGAACATCTGGGGCTGGCGCCCGTCGCGTGGGTTGTAGCAGAAAACGCCGATTTCGAGAGCCGCGATGCCGGGGTGCAGGGTAGCCGTCAGGTTGACCGTCATCCCGTAGACAGGATCGATCTCGCTCAAGACGAGCGAGATGCTTCCATCCGGCCGCTGCACAATTTTGTTGGCCCAATACGGCTCGCCATGCAGCGTGAG
Organism: Bryobacterales bacterium; assembly: GCA_003517725.1. Classification (GTDB taxonomy): domain Bacteria; phylum Acidobacteriota; class Terriglobia; order Bryobacterales; family Bryobacteraceae; genus DOZZ01. The sequence goes on from DOZZ01000266.1 coordinate 15,213, forward strand.
CATATGCAGATCGTGGGGACCGGTGAGTTCCATCCCGGACTGCGGCCAACTGTTCCTCGGATTGTAGGGCGCGGGCTTGATGACGTCATTGCGATACAGCATTTCGCGCTGACGCAGCTTGTCGTAGACCGAGAAAATGCGTCCGCCAAACTCTGGAATGTAGGTCAGCTTGAGATATTCGTTTTCGACGAAGATCGCCTTGTAGTCTTTCGGGTTGGGACCGCCCCGGAACGGCATCAAATACGTCGTGAACGGGTACATTCCGGTGACGGTCGAATTGGCAAACAGCGGCGGCTCGATTTCCCGGGCGGAAGGCTCGTAGGTGGGGATGCTCAGGCGCCCTGCATACGTGCTGACGGCTGCCTCGGTTGCGCCGAACGCGGTAGCCGAGCCGAGCAGCAAGACAAGAAGCGGCCTGGTCATTTCACGTTCTCCCTGGGGTCTTCATTTTGCTGAGTGACCACTTCAGCCACCGCGACCACGTCGCCCAGGCTGTTCTTTACAGGCGCCAGTACAGAGAACATGCCGCGCCTGCGGCTCACCTTGACGCGTTCCCCGGAGTCGAGCACACGTTTCATTTCCGGCGGCATGTCCTGATCCAGATCTCCCCAATTCCAGAACTGGCTCAGCTCATGCACGTTCCGGATGACGATTTGAACGCGCTGTGGTTTTGCGGGCAAGGGCATCCAGAGGTTGACGTCGCAGCTACCGGGGCAAAGGTGCGATAGACGGATCAGCGTTTTCTTGGTTTGTGTGAAAGGGGCGTCGTTCACGTCGTAGTTATCGCCGGCCCGCCAGGGATCGCGCGGGTCTTTTAGCGTCATGTACCGAGCCGAACGCGGGGTCTGAATTTTTTGGCAGAGATCGCCATCCAACATGGCCGTTGCCGCCTGCGCAACGTGGTCTAGATCGCCTGGCGGGTCCGCGGCGGTCGCGGGGAAATTGCTTGCGAAGAACATGATGAACCAAACCCAACGCATCAGTGAGCCTCCCTTGCCAGGTCGAAGACATAACGCCGCACGCGTTGCCAGGCGGCAGCATCCAACAGCTTTCCGAATTTGGGCGTCACGGGCGAGGCGTCCTCGATATCCGCGTTGGACCAGTCTTCCGGGTTGCCGTCAGCCAGCGGTGGACGCGGCGCCCACCATTCAGCCGGGAGGGTGTCGTTGAAGGCCTTGGCCGCTCCGGCCCGCAGCCGGTTGGCGTCCTGTCTACCGGCGAAGCTGCCGAGCAGGGCGAGATCCTGTACCGCGTTGCGCTCCAGCTTGAGCCGGATGGAAGGCAGCGGTTCCGCAAGACCAAAGCGGTCGCCCGGATAGATCAGCGTCTCGGCGCCGCCGTTAAATTGGAACCACGGATCGGCGCCTGCCGCCGTCGTCTGCCAGCGTGTAAACCCTTGGACGCCCTGCATCCACGCGCGCAACACCTCGATCGTGATGTGGGAGCTGGGTTCGGTGACCGGCGGCGTTCCGCCATAGGTCCATACAATGTCTCCGCGATCTTTCAACATCTTTGGCGCATACGGATACCAGCGGAACATGCCGCCGCCGCATACCCAGAAGTTGACGATGCCTTTCAGTTCGCGCCATTGGCGTTCCATGGTCCAGCTCACATCGGCGCGGAAGACGAACTTGACTGGCGAATCCGCCGGGACAGCCAGCTTCAGCAGCCGGGCATATTCCGGGAAGTAGGCGTAGTCTTTCACAAAGCGTGTTTCATCTCCATCCCACGCGAAGCCTTTGTAGCGCTTCTTATGATTGAAGAACATTTCGAAACGGGTGGCGGTCCAGCCCTTCTCGCGAAAGTGGCGCTCCATCTCGGACACGACATTGACGAATTCCCGTTCATATCCCGGTTCGCCCCACCATTCGAACGAGGCGGGCCATTCGGGGTTGATCGGAAGGTACACAAATGGGATGGGCTTGGCGCCACGATGCGTTTTGGCGAACGCCGAACCATCGAGCAGCGGGCCGTAGTGCTGGTCGTACAGAGCCCAATCGGCGACATGTTTGTGCTTGCCGGATCCCGCGAGCCGCGGTGCGAACTCCGGACCCACCTTGCCCGCGTGACCGTAGCCGAGTTGATGAAAGATGCCGCGGTGCTCGTAGAAAATGCGGTGGTAGGCGTGGATCAGCTGAAACATCCGTGGACTCTCGAAGAACCCAGCGCCCATGCGGCTCCGAAGCCGCGGGTATTCGGTTGCCAGCCACGAAGTTCCGTAAGAATTGTGATCGATGGCAACGGGATCTTCGGCGGGAACAATGGCCGGCAAGACCTGCAACTGGAGGGGCAGCGTTACGACCGTACCGTTGGCTTCGAGTGCGGCGGTCATTTTATATTCACCCGGCGCGGCGCTCGGCGGAACCCATACGTCCACCCAGAAGCTCTGCGTCGTTTGCTTCGGAATGCGATTTTCGGCGTCGGGCAACCGCGCCGCATAGGGCGCTTGGATGGGAATCAGGGCGTCCGGGTAGTAGCTGTTGCTCGCCGGCAGAAAGTGAAACCACTCGCGGAAGAGCTTCACTTCAACACCCGTCGCAGCCGGGAGCGTCTTCCACGCCAGACGATACGGGCCGGTCTCGGACAGACTCACCAGAAGATGACAGGACGCATAGCCCCCACGGGCAGCTTCGAGCGTGAGTTCGCGAGCCGGGGCTGCGCCCGCGACGCGATCCGCCGCAACAATTCCGCCAAACGGATCCGGACGCAGATGTTCGGGAAGCGCCGTCAGCGTGGCGCCGCCGCAGCCAAGGGCACTGCACCAAAGCGCGAGAGTACCGACGGCGGCTTTTTGCCACATGCGGTCGAAGCCTACGCTTTCACGGCCCACTTCGAGCGGGAATCCGGGTGCAATAGTTGGCGCGCCTCGGGCTGCCTGGTGGTGTGTTGAGCGTCGTCCCAGTCCAGGCGCAGCTTGCTCCGCAACGAGACATTCCCCAAAATGCTGGTCGCCGAAGATCGGACGCACGTCTCAATGTCGCTGTTGGGTTTCTTGCGCGTGCGTATGCAATCCACGAAGTTGGCCCAGTGCAGAGGGTGGGGGTCCGTCACGCGGGCCATCTCGAAGGGCTGCAGATCAGATCCCTTTTCCGGGGTAAGGCGGCACATCGCGCGGTCCACATAGAGCGTGCCGCGCGTCCCATGAAAGGTAATGCCCATGAGCCGGCTCTTGGTGGCTTCCGTGTTATTCGAGCGGTGTTCCCAGGTTGTCAGGAAGCCCGGGTATTCGTAAACCACCTGCATGGTGTCCGGAGTTTCGGTGTCGTCCTGGAACCAATACTTTCCGCCCAGCGCCGCGATCGAGAGCGGCATTTGTTCGCCAAACGCCATCTGCACGATGTCGAGCATGTGCACGCCGGAATCGGTCAGTTGCCCGCCGGCGTACTCCCAGAAAAAGCGGAAGTAGGAATACGCGTGGGGGTACACGCCGAAACGGTTGGGGTTGAACGGACGCGGCTGGGCCGGCCCCTGCCACATGTCCCAGTTCAGTCCGGCCGGCGGAGTGCTGTTCGGAGGATTGCCGATGCCCGCTTGCGGTTGATTGCTGTAAATCCATGTCTTGCACATGGTGACTTTGCCCAGCGTTCCGTCGCGCACCATCTCGCAAGCTTTTTGGAAATGTTGCCCGGAGCGCTGCCACGTTCCCGCCTGCACCACGCGCTGATGCTTGCGCGCGGCGGCCACCATCGGCCATCCATCGTCGATCGAGACGCACGCGGGCTTTTCCACGTACACGTCTTTGCCTGCCTTACAAGCTTCAACCGTGATGTAGGGATGCCAGTGATCGGGGGTGGAGATACAGACCGCGTCGATTGACGGATTGGCCAATACTTCGCGGAAGTCGGCAGTTTCCTTGGGCTGATTTCCGGAGCGTCGCGCGAGAGCCGCTGCGCGTTCCAAATGAGGCTGGTAGACGTCGCAAATCGCACCCACGGCTACGCCCGGCTGAGCCATGGCCGCGGTCAGGTTGTCGGTGCCCATGGTTCCGACGCCGATGAAGCCAAGCGAGATCCGGTCATTCGCCGGACCAGCCGCGCCAGCCAGTGCGGATGCGGTCAGAGCGCCTCCCGTGGCGGTTTTCAGGAAGTGACGGCGGTCGGACCGGTATCCATGCATAGAATTACCTTACACCAGCAAGAAAGGTTTGTTTATGGGCTTGCCGCGGGTTCCGCAGTTTCCTGCAGCGAGCTGAGCGACTTCGGCGCCGTGCGGAATCCGCGGGTAATCACGGCGAGATAGACGACTCCGACCCCTAGCCAGATAAAGCCCGCGATCTTCGCTTTGGTGCTGAGGCTCATCCACAGGTAAGTGCAAAAGCCAGCGCCCAGAGCCGGGAAAATCAGGCTGCTGAACAGTTCCCTTCCCCGCCGGCGCCGCAGTCGAACGAAAAAGTGCCGAATCACGCTCAAGTTGACCAGAATGAAGCCCGCGAAGGCTCCAAAGTTCAGCAACTCGACGGCAATCTCAAACCGCATGAACACCGAGGCCACCATAGAAAGCGCGCCCATCAGGTAGATACTGCGCGTCGGCGTTGAGAAGCGCGGATCCAGATACGCGAAGATGCGCCGGGAAAGCACGCCGTCGCGTCCCATTCCGTAGAGGAGCCGCGACGCACCGGCCTGCCCGGTCAGCGCGCTGGCCAGGCCCGCCACCAGCAGCACAAAGGTCAGGCTACCGAACATCCATGCGCCGCCAATCCTGCGCCCAAGATCGAGGATGGCCGTGTCGGCCTCTGGAAATGACAGGTAATCCGGCCAGACGAGGGCCGCGAGATAGACGGTCACAAAACAGATGGCGGTTTGCAGCACGCAGACCAGCAGCGTGGCGAAGGCGATGTCCTGCTCCGGTTTGACAGTGTCTTCAGCCAGCGTCGAGATCGCGTCAAAGCCGATGTAAGAAATGGCGGCGACCCCCGCCCCCAGCATCAGCGGCCGGACCGCAAAGGTCGCGGGACGAAAAATCGCGGCGGTGTCAAAAAGGCCACCGAACCCGTGGGCCTGGATGACGTACCGCGCAGCCAGCAAAATGAACGCGACCGCGCAGAGGCCCATGATGGCCATCATCACTTCACTGGCCCGCGTCGTGACGCGGATGCCCGGAATGTTGATGAGCGTGAGGGTCACCGCAAAGAGGATGGCCCAGGCTTCGTAGGGAATCGCAGGAAGCAAGCGGTGTGCGGTAAGCGCGGCATAGATAATGCTGACCAGCGGGATCAGAACGTAATCGAGAATCATGGCCCATCCGGCTAGAAAACCGACGTGTTCGTTCAGTGCGCGGCGGGCATAGGTGTAGGTAGAGCCCGCGGAGGGAAACGCCCCGGACATCTTGCCATAGCTGGCGGCCGTGAACAGCACCGCCACCATCGCGACCAGATAACCCAGCGCGGCATGCCCGCGAGAAAGCTGTTGCACGAGGCCGTACACCGGATAGGGCGCGGTAGGCCCCAGGATCACGAGCCCATACAGCACCAGGTCGCGGCGCGACAGGACCCGCCGCAGGGATGGGGTGGGCTGACTCATCGGGCTGGGCCGGAAGGCACCGGAAGCGGCGAGAGGCCAGTGAAAATACGCGTCAACGGCAGTGTCGCGGCGCCGATCAGCGCCGCTTCGCCTCCGAATGCGGAGGGCCGAACCAGCAGACTACGGCCGCCCAGCAACTCGCGGTCGTCGGGCAACTGCTGCCGCAAAATCGGCTCTACCTGGCTCCAGGCCTCGGTAATGGCGGCGTCGACCACGACGGCGTCGGCGTCCAGGGCCCACACCATGTTCGAAATGCCGATGCCCAGGTAGCGCGATACTTCCCCTACAGTTTGCCCGGCGACAGAATCTCCGGCCACCGCGAGCGCGGCAATGCGCCGGACGCGCGCCGAGGTGTCGCCCGAGGCCGCCTGGCGCCGGTTCCCGCTCAAGTCTGAGTACCGCTTGCAAATGACCGGATTCGAGACCAGGCGTTCCAGGCAACCCGGGCGGTCGTGCCGTTCTTCCGCCGGAATCGCGTCGATCACCATCTGGCCGAATTCCCCGGCGGCCATGTGGGGACCCGGGTAGAGCTTGCCGTCGAAAAGCACGCCCATGCCGACTCCCTCATCCACCTTCACGAACAGGAAGCAGCGACGCCCGGCAACGTCAGCCAGGCCGTAGGTGTATTCCGCAAGCGCCGCGGCTCGCACGTTGTTTTCCACCAATACCGGCTCGCGCAAGCGCCGTTCGAGGAACTTGCGCACCGGCACATCCTGCCAGTCGGGGCGGCTGCCGAGTACCAATACCCCGGTTTCACTATTCACAATGCCGCGGGCGCAAATGCCGACGCCGGGCAGCCGGTCTTCCCCCAGTTCTTTGCCGAAAGCAATAAAGGCTTCCGCCACCTGCTCCAGCGTCTCTTCCGCGGAAGCCGGCGTGCGGAAGCGGTGGGTGCGGACAATGCGCCCATGCATGGTGCTTACCGCACAGCGTGTCTCCCAGTTCTGAATTTCCGCTCCGAGAACAACGCGGCGCGGCTCCAGCGTCAGACGGCGGCCCGGACGTCCTCCCGTGGAGTTTTCCGCGCCATCCTCACGCACCAGCCCCTCTTCCATCAGGTCCGTGACGATGCGCGAGATGGCGCCTTCGGACAAACCGCTTTGGCGCGCGACATCCGCCCGCGACATATAGTCGTTCTGTTGCAGCAGCAGAAGTACCGCGACGCGATTGGCCCCGCGCACCTCTGGCGGCCTGAGAACGCGTTTTGCGGCTACGCCGAGCTTCATACGGTTAGTCTAAAACTGCAATTTGCATGAGCTATTGCAGTTCTCCCCAGGCTAATGGCACATCCTGCACGGGCAAGTTGTGGGCCTGCGCAAATTGGTTTCGCGCCCTTACGGTTAGTCTAAAACTGCAATTTGCATAAGCTATTGCAGTTCTCCCCAGGCTAATGGCACATCCTGCACGGGCAAGTTGTGGGCCTGCGCAAATTGGTTTCGCGCCCTTTGCGTTTGCCGATACCAATCTTCGAATGGCAGAAGCAGTTCGCGGTACACCAGATAGCTCATATCGACGGTGCGATCCGGCAAATGATCTTTCACGTCGTCCACCTGATGCAGAAAGCGCCGGCCGTTGGCCTGTTCCACTCTCGGCAGCCAGCTCTTGGACCACGTCCCCACCGCGTCACGCAACGCCGAATTTCGATCGGCTCGGATTCGCCTCGCCTCGGCCAGCGCCTTATCGACAGCCGTCAGCGCCCGCGGGGCCTCGCCCGAGACGGCGTCCTCCTCTGCCTGCGTGAGAGCGGCGTCCATGCTCCACAGTCGCGTCAACATATTCAGATTCTGCCGGCATAAGCGGGCAATCGAGAGAAACACTTCGAGCCCATATCGGTTTGCGGTGGCACGCAACAAATTGGCGTTCAGCAATCCAACCAGTTCGTCATTTTGTGCGGTGGCGTCCGCGGCCATCTGAAGACGCGGTGCATTCGCCTGGGTCCAGTTCTTCTCGCGATGCAGGTCGGCCGCCGGGACGGGTGGAAGCGCGATGGCGTAGTCGTGAGCCGGCTGCGCTGGCGAAAAGATATTCTCGGAGTTGCCCCAAATTGGCTTGCGCGCGGTGGAGTCGATCTGGTCCCAGGTATCGGTCCATATCTGTGCCTGGTAGCTCATCAACTGGTACACGCGGTCCATGTTGGACACGGCAGCCCCGTAGAACAACGGATAAAAAGCGCTCATGGCCGGGTCCGCCCCGGCCCGCGGGTGCCAGCCGGTGGCCGTGATGGTGGCGTAGCCCAGCCAGAAAGTTTCCGGGTGAAGCCCCATGTCGCCCCAGCCGGCGATCACCAGGCCGAGCAGGTCGGCGCTACGGCGGGCAGGTTCCGCGATGATCTTGGCGACGGCGTCGGGCACGCGTTGCTCAGTCTCATGCAGCGGATGAATCCTTTTGGTCGCCGGATAAAGAAAATATTGCGGGAAAAGTTGCTCTTCGCCTTCGGTTGAGCCGTAGATCATCTGCCGAATGCCATGGCGTTTGTAGACCGGATCAAAAGTTTCGCCATAGGTCTCGCCGTTGACGATGTGCGAGGGCAGCGACTCAATATCGCCGGGTTTCAGAGGGTACTCGCCCCAAAACACCACGGTCCGCCCTCGTTGATGCAGGTAATTGGCGGCGCTGGTCACAAACTCCGCCAGCAGCTTCCCTCGCGTGCCGAGCTCCTTAGCTCGCGGCGCCTCATGGCACTGCGCGTTGTCCGCCCAGCCGATGTAGTAGGCCTCGTCCGTTGAAAGATAAAAATATTTCACGCCCTTGTTGGCCGCGAGCAGATCATCGTACATGCCGTACATCAGCTTCAGCGAATCCGGATTGGTGGCGCAGAGCTCGTAATTGCTGTCTGGAAATGCGCGCAGTTGCTGATACTCGGGATGCTTCAGGATGAACGCGATGTGCGCGGGCGCATCCAAATAAGGAATCACCTGCACGTGATAGCGGAGACCATAATCGGTCAGCTGCTGAAACTCGGCGGGCGAGAGCGCTTGCGGTTCAACCAGTGCGGGCGCGCTCCGGTATTGAAAGTGTCCCTCCAGCTTGATAATGAACCCGTTGATCTTAAAAAAGGATGCCTGACGCACGGCTGCCTTCAAATAGGACAAAGGTTCCAGATGGTGCGCATCATCCCAATAGATCTGCCGCATCTGGAGGTCGGGCCAGTCAACAATTTCGCCCTCGGGCAGCCGGAATGTTCCGCCCGGCGTGTTCAGTAGTTGGATCAGAGTTTGGACGGCATAGAATAAACCGGGCTCCGCGTTCGCGACCAGGCGAATTTTCGCGGGCGCCAGTTCGATGCGGTAGGCTTGCGCGGCTATCGCTTTACGGTCTTGGTCCTGACTCGGACCTGGATCCACCGCACCCGGTCTCACCTCGAGAAGCACCACGCCAGGTGCGCCGGAGCCGCCGGTAAGGGCGAGATGATAGCGCGCGTTCAGTTCTTCGGCAAGACTTTGAACCGCCACGGAACTAGCCTTGACGCCCAAGCCTCGTTCCATCCGCCAATCGGCCCCAAGCCGGAAATCTCCGCCACGCAAAGCGACGCGTTGCGGCTCGGGTATTAGGGCGTAGCCGCGGCTAAATAGGGGCGACGTGGTCTCGGCCGTTGCCAATGCGGCAAACATCACGGCCGCCAGAAGCAGAAATCTCAGGCAGTCGCGCGGAACGGAAACATTCTTCATAATCGTGAGGCTCCGAGGGTTGTAAGGAGAGCACCGCAGCACGCGGCGGTTGAATACCACACCAGCCAGTGGAAGCCGAGCACATTGGCGCTGGGGTACTGGATACGAATCCAGTCGATGGCCCGATCGGAAAACGGAAGTTCCCGCGGGTGGGCCAAATAGCCGAGCAGCGATCCGGAGCGCTGCTCCGAAACCCAATGCAGACCCGGCGACGCCGAGATGCTCTTATCAATTACGGTGGCATTCCACCGCAACCGCAGTTTGCCGCTCGACGCGCGACTGGGCCGAACCCGCCAACTGATCTGCTTCCGAAAGCGCGCCCGCACGGGGGGAGTTTCCACAACGATTTCCGGCGGCGCTTGCAGTTGCACATTCGGTAACCGGAAAGCATATTGCACTGTGATTACAGCCGCTTCTCCCGGACGCAGCGGTGCGCGTGCAAAGAACGCATCGGCGGCCACCAGCACGACGCCAAACGGCGCCGTCAGCAGCAGCGAGGGGAGCAAGATCAACCGCAGCAGCCGCGCATTCGCTACCAACAGTTCGCGCTGCGCACGCAGGATCAAAACCGGCTCATCCGTGAAAAGACGGAATTCCATCAGGTGCGCGAGCATTACGTTACTGGCCGCCCGCAGCTTGTCGGTATCGCACCAGCGCCGGAATGCCCACAGCGATAGCGCGCCAGAAAGCGCGCCTGCCGCCATCAACCACGCGAAAGCACGGGTTCCAAGATCGACCTCATTCACTCGAGGTAACCCAGACCCTTCATTTTGCGAATCAAATCATCCTTCGACTCGGATTGTTCCAACTTCGCTAAATCCCGCTCCACGGCATGCTCGATAAACTCTTCGAGAGAACTGTAGCCGGCCTTCTCCACCACGTTGCGCGCTCGATCACAAAGCGGTTTGCTGAGTTTGACGCTAACTTTCGATGCCATCGGTTTCTCCGTCTCAACCTGCAGCCGCAAACACCAGGGTCTTGCCTTCCATCCACCGCGGTGGCGTGATACCGAACAGTTGCAGCACCGTGGGCGCCAAATCTTCGATCCCAGGGTTGTCGCTCTCCACTCTTCGATTAGCGAATAGCACGCCGGGGACAACCGACGGGTCCACGCAATGGTCGCCGCTCCAGCACTTGGTGTTGTCTTCGAAAACAGAATTCGTCACCGTGCCGACGGCCGCGCTCCACGAAGCGCGATAACCGGGCGCGTAGCCTGCGATCAGATCTGGCGCGGCGTCGCGATAGGGGCCGCTATAGATCGCTTCTGAATCGTAGAGGTGCTGGATCGCGACTTCGCCCGTCTCCGCATCCAAGAGGTTTGTCAGCCTCACGATGAGCTCCGCCTTCAGCGTCGCTGCCTCCTCGGGCGCTACCAGGCCCTGCGCCTCACGCCCGCGCAGATTCAGGTACAAGCCGCTCAAGCCGAATGTATAAGCGCGCGTGCGCGACCAATCGATACCCGCCAGATAGGCTCCGCCTTCCGCCACGCCTTCGCTCAAGAAGAGATAGCCATTGCGGAGCAGCCATGCATTCAAGTTGACGCCGCGCCGGAAGGAGCAGAAACCGTGATCGGATAGAACAAACAGCGCGGTGTTGCCGTCAGCATATTCGAGCGTGCGGCCCACTACCCGGTCCATGTCGCGATACAGTGCTTCGATTACGCCCGCGTGGCGCGACCCTCCACTCGTTTTTCGCGAAGCATCCAGATAGCGATAGAACATGTGCTGCACCCGGTCGGTGGTATCGAAAACACAGGCAACGACGCCGCGCCGAGTATGTTCCAGTGCACTGAAAAACATCGCCTCGCGCTCTGCCTGGATCAATTTCGACTGCCCCAGGAAAGCGTCTTCATCGATCACGCCTTCGTTCAACGCCCAGGTATCCTCGGCCATCCCGAGCGTCGCGAACGACCCCAGCAGCTTGGCTAGATACAGCGCGTAATAGCCGGGATGGCTGATCGGCAACGCAGGATTTTCGGGATCGATCTCGACCGGCGTGACATAGAGCGAAACATCAGGATCGGTGCTGGTCAACAGAAAACGCACGATGCCGCGAGCCGACGACCACCGGCCGGTGGAGAAACGCAGCCGGATCCACGGCGTGTATTCCCCAACGCGCAAGGCCCAGGTGGCTCCATCGATTTCCAATCTGCGTTCACCCGCGTGCTGGCCAGGCGTCACCCGGAGCACCACGGACGTCGTTTCCGGCCCCGGAAGTCTGGCCTCGAGCGCGTCGCCGCTGGCCGTGAACGGGAAGCGAACGCCGCCTTCGCAAGCCGAACCGTCGGGTCCCGTGGAAAAGTACGTGAAGCTGCCCTGTGTTCCGCGCAGGTCCGGCGTTGACATCGCCGAGAGCATGCGCCCGTCGAAAGCTTCCGGAGGAAACGTGATCGGCACGCGCAAAATCGTACTTCCGATCGCGTTGCGCCCCAGGATCTTCCAGAAGGGTTCACTCTTGCGGCGCAGTTCCACCGACGCCTTCGTCAGCGGCAACTTCCATTTGCCGATTTTTAAAAAGCGAGTCACGGGGCGCACCTTTGCCGACGACAGCTCCGGCGCGTACGTCCGCAGATCGCGGTTCAAGAAATCGAAAATGTTATGCTTCCCGGGGTTCACTCCCGTAGAGAAGGTCGACCAGGCAACCGGCGACAGCGGCGGGAACGTGGTCCTCAACCGGTGGTAACTTCCCTGCTCCCGCAAGCGGCTGAAGTTTGGCAGCTTCCCTTCGTCCATCCAGCGTTCCGTGAGTTTCGGGTCAAGACCGTCAAGCCCCAGAAAAATAACTTTCTTCACCTGTGCTTTTCCAAATCGCCCACGCCGGAGCACAGCCAGCCAGAGGATGCGAAACGGCCAGATTAGAAATGAAAGCAGACTGGCCACAACGGAGATCACGACCGTCAGAAATGACCCGAGGAACGCAAACCCGGCGCCGGGGCCAATGTAGGCAAGCCGCGGCGCCCCGTGTTGCGTAGCCGGCCCGTGCCCATGCCCATGCCACAACACAATCGCTGCCCACAATACGAGCAGTGCGGCGGCCCGGACTGAACTTTGGCGGGTCACCGCAACTTACCTTCAAGAAATGGCACTTCGAGCACTTTTTCGTGCTGGATCGGGCCATGCCCAAAGTAGCCGTCCTCCCCAAAAAGCTCGCCGTGGTCCGAGGTGATGGTCACATAAGTATTTTGCGGCAGAAGGTCGAAGAGCTTTTCCACCACTCCGTCCAAATACTGCACGGCGCCGATCTGCCGCTGGCGCAGTTCTTCCAGCTTCGCGGTGTTGAAGGTTTTAGCGCGTGTCCGGCGCAGCTTCCCGCCGACCACATGATCATCCAAATGTTTGAACACGCCATGCACGCCGCTCACCTGGGGCCATTTCTCAGGGGGTTCGGTGGGCAACGCGTACGGGTAATGGGTCTCACCCACATTCAAAAGGTAAAAGGACGGCTGTTCCTCGCGGAACTTCATCTCCTCGACCATGGCTGCCATATCGTTGTGCCGGGGCATCAGCTTGTAGGTGTCGAAGCCGCTGTTCAGGATGGTCAGCGGGTTCAGCACGGGCAGCGAAACCATGGCGTGCGTCCGATAGCCCAGGTTCTGCAGCAGCACCGGCAGGTAAAGCCGTGGCACGAATTTTTTGAATTCGAGGTCCTCGGTCCCCAGGCGCTCGTTGAACTTCAGGAAGTCGCGACGGTAGTAGTCCGATGCGAACACGCCTCGCGGGCTCGTGTGGGGCATTAAACCCATCAGCAGATTGTAGTGAGAAGGCGCGGTCCACGACGCGTAGGCCCACCGGCGCTCCACGCGTCCCAGCTTCCGCATGGTCTTCGGAGCCGCTTTTACGAATGCGTCATACCGGCAGCTGTCAAATACAATCAAGACGTAATTGTTCGGCGTCATGGCACCCGGCGTGAAGGTTCATCATACACGCTCGGCAGAACCGGATTGACGAATGAGGAACAAGCGACCTAAACTTACTTGCAAAGGACAACTAACCGCGAAACTTCCGACCCATGTCGACTCAGCACGATCCAACGCACCCGCGGGCGTCCAAGGCCGGCCTGAATCTTCCGCTTGATCTGCAAGCGACGCTGATCCGTTACGTGGAGCAGCGCAAAGGACGGCTCATTGAGATTACCCGCGAACTGATTCGCATGGATTCGCAAAATACGCCTCCCCTCGGAGCAGAACGCGCGTGCCAATCCTGGATGGCGCGGCAGCTTGAGGCCTGCGGCCTGCATCCTGATCTATACGATTTGAACGACGTGGTGGGATTGCGCGATCATCCCCTCTACCACCCTGGCCGCGACTACCGAGACCGGCCTAATCTGGCCGCCCGTTACGAGGGTTCCGGCGGAGGGCGATCTTTATTGCTCTCAGGGCACATCGACACGGTACCCCGCGGCACGCAGGACTGGACCCGCGATCCATTTGGAGCGGAAGTGGAGGGAAACCGCATATATGGACGCGGTTCCAACGACATGAAAGCCGGCGTGGCGACGAACCTCTTCGTTACCGAGTGCGTCAGGGAACTGGGATTGCCGCTCGCCGGAGACTTGATTTTTGAATCGGTCGTCGACGAAGAGTTCGGGGGCTCGAATGGCACGCTCGCCGGTCGCCTCCGCGGGTACAACACTGACGCCGCAATCCTCTCGGAGCCTTCATCATTGCGGGTCTGCCCCGCGCAGCGCGGAGGCCGTACCGCGCACATCACCTTCCGTGCGCCAGCAAGCATGCTGCAGGCAGGCCGTTTTCCCGCGGGCGCCATCCCTCAACTGACCCACTTCCTTGCGAGCATCGAATCGTTCGCCAGGCAGCGCGCCCGTGTCGAGCCGCATGAGATGTACGCCGGCCATCCCGATCACGTTCCCGTGTCGATCACCAAAGTATTCACGTCGCCTTGGGGCTTCGGCGAGCCGATTACCGTCCCAAAGACCGCGCAAGTCGAGATGTATTGGCAGCTCATGCCGGGTGAACCGCAGGCCGAAGTCGAGCGCGAATTTTTCGACTGGCTGCGGCAGTTGGTGGAGAACGCCCCGGACATTTTCCCATGCATGCCCGAGGTCCATCTGCCCTTCCGCTGGCTGCCGGGCTCTTCCACGGCTCGCACCGCGCCGGTGATCCAGGAACTCTCGGCTTGCGCCCAAAGAGTTCTTGGAACCGCACCCGCGGTGGCTGGCATTGAGGGGCCGTGTGACTTGTTCATTCTCCAGGACGGCTTTGGCATTCCTGCCTCGATTTGGGGCGCGAAAGGGGGCAATACGCACGCTGCCGACGAGTACGTCGAAATCGATTCCCTGGTGCAAGCCGCGCAGACCCTGCTCCTGTTCGTGGCCCAGTGGTGCGGCTGCGCGCCACGGTAAGGCTCGGGAATTGACGATGACCAAAATGCCCAGATCGAACGCGCTTGTCGCTCACGGAGGCGGCCCCACTGCGGTGCTGAACGCGAGTCTCGCCGGAATCGTGGAAGAGTGCCATGCGCAGCCGGGGATTGCAACGCTCTACGGCGCGGCGGGCGGCGCGGCGGGGCTTATCGCCGATGCGTTGATCGACCTCTCCGCCGAGCCGATCGCGAATTGGCCGGCCATCGCGCAGTCGCCCGGGTCCGTGCTCGGGTCATCGCGCCAGGACTTAGTGGACGCGGACTTCGATCAGATGACGAAGTTGCTGCAGCGCCACAACATCCGCTACGTCTTCCTCACCGGAGGCAACGGAACCATGCGGATGGCGCTGCGCCTTTCCGAGGCTTGCCGCGCCCGTAATTACGAAGCTTTCGTCATCGGCGTTCCCAAGACCATCGACAACGACCTCTACGGCACGGACCATACGCCCGGTTTCCCGTCGGCCGCGCGCTTCTTCCTCCACGCGCTGAAGTTCATCGGAAGCGACAACCGGGCGCTCCCCGGCGTCACCGTGGTTGAGGTGCTGGGGCGCGACGCCGGCTGGCTCAGCGCCGCCACCCTGCTGGCCCGTGAGCAAGAGGACGATGCGCCGCATCTGGTCTACTTGCCCGAACGCCCCCTGCCCTTCTCACGGATGGCTTCCGATGTCGAGAGCGTTTACCGGCGCCTGGGACGCGCCGTGATCGCCGTGTGCGAAGGCCAGCTTGACGAGAACCATGAGCCCTTTGGCGCCGATGTCCGGCGCACCAGCCGGGCGCCGCTCGCGCTCAATCTAGCGCACGTGCTTTCCATGCGGCTCTCGAAGGAACTGGGGATCAGCGCCCGCAGCGAAAAGCCGGGTCTGCTCGGCCGTTCGTTCGCGTCGCTCGCCTCACCTGTCGATCTCGCGGAAGCGCGCGAGTGCGGCCGGGCCGCCGTGCGCTCCGCTCTGGCTGGCGAGACTGCCGTAATGGTCAGCATCGAGCGCGCTTCCAACGCTCCCTATCAGGCTGTTTTTGGCCTGGTGCCAATCCAGGATGTGTCGGGCCGCACACGACCTTTTCCGGAAGCGTGGATTCCGGCGCATCCAACTCTGGCATCCCCGGATTTCGCTGCCTGGCTCGATCCCCTCCTGGGTCCGATCCAAACGCTGGGCAGATTACAGCAGTCTCCGACACCCCGTCAGTCTGGATAAATCGTGAAGCCCTGCACCACCCGCGAGATCACGCCGGCTGGGCTGGGGTGATCCGGATCGAGCCCCGCGCGCAAGCTCAGGTGGTACGCCAGCAGCTGGGCGTAGACGATTTCGAACGGCGTCCGCAAGAAATCGGGCAGCGCCCCGGCCACCGCGGGAATGGCTTCATCGACCATGGCGGGGTGGCAGCCTTCCGGCAGAATGCCCACCAATTTTCCCAACTTCTTCGCGCGCAGTTCCGCCAACACGTCCTCCTCGTAGCACCTGGTCTGTTGGTTCGATGACACGAAGGCCAGAATCACCGTGTCTGCGTCAAGAAAACTCATCGGACCGTGCCGCAGGCCCAGAAATGTTTCGGCCAAAACGGCGATCTTGCCGGCCGTGAGTTCCAGAATTTTCAGAGCTGCCTCTCGGGCGCACGGCAACAAGAGCGGTGGCGCCAGCACCACCACGCGCCGCGGCAACGTTTGGGCGAGTTTCTCCGCGCGTTCCGAAAGTTCCGCCGCCCTCTGGCTCACCTTCCGGCACAGCGCCGGTAAAGCCGCGCCCAGTTCATCGCCGTGGCTCACGCACAAGCCCGCCAGCACCATGTTCGTAAATGAACTGGTCATCGCGAGGCCACGATCGTTCGTGCGCGGGTCCAAAACGATTGCCGTCATGCCGGGCTCTTGGGCCAGGCGCCCGTCCGCGTTGCAGGTGATCGCGAAATGCTCTATCGATGGCTGGAAGCGCCTGATGCGCTCGATCGCCCCGATGCTTTCCGGACTGTTTCCGGACCTCGCCAGCGAAAGCATCATCCGCGCCTGAGGCAGGCGCTCGGCCTCGGTCAACACGTCCGTTGTGGGGATCTGCCGGGCTCCCGGCCAGGCCGCTGCCACGGCGCCGGCCGCGTAGGCCGACGAGCCCGCGCCGGATAGGATCGCATCCCGCCGCAACGCCCTGATATTGGCTGTTGCCGGGTGATTCGCCATAAGCGCCAGGGTCGTCAGCCACGTCTCCGGCTGTTGCTGAATTTCGGCCCAGGTCGGGCTCGCTGATCGGTTAGAAATTTCCATGATTTGGTGTGAAGGAAGGTGCGGTCGCCTTTCGAACCTCAGCATAGCGGCGCGCCCGGAAAAGTACAATTCGACAGATCAGCATCGCCTGCTAGAATCGCAATCCTGCCAGATATCGCAGGCTCGCCGGAAGCTGGGCCGCTGCGTCCACGGCCTCGTCTTCAATGTAGTAGTGGCGCACGCCCGTCTCCTTCGCCGCGCGCAGCGCCGCGGGGATGTCCACCAGCCCCTGCCCCAACGGAACACTGTCTTCCTCCCGTACGTCCGCCGGCACGCCACCCAACACGGTTCCCTTACGGATATCTTTTACGTGCATCAGCGGGAAACGCCCGGGGTAGCGGTGCAACATCTTTACCGGATCTTGAAATGCGTACACGATCCAGAAGATGTCCATCTCGAAATTCACATACCGCGGATCGGTGCGCGACGCCAGCACATCGAACACCGTCCCGTTTTCGAACTTCTGGAACTCCGTGCCATGCGTGTGATAACAGCAATGCAACCTCGACCGCCCCACGCGCTCGCCCCAACTATTAAGGTTCAGAGCCGCCCGATGGCAGTCCTCCACCGTCAGATACTTGTGTCCGTGCGGAATCGTGGAGCACACCACGTACTGCGCACCGAGTTCGTGGGCGTCCGCCGCGACGGAGTCGAGGTGTTTCAACATTCGATCATATTCCGCCATCATCGATGTAGCCTTTAGGTTGTTAGCGTCAAGCATGCGCCGGAACTCAGCAGCAGTGTGCTCATAGAGCGAGGACACCTCCACTTCGCGAAAACCGAAGCGCCGGATCAGCGCGAGCGTCCCCGGCAAATCCTTCTCTGCCTGACCGCGAAGAGAATAAATTTGAAGCCCCATGGGTCCATACCGCTTCTGCTTCGCCAGCCCTGGCAGCGGCCATGCTCCAGTAAAAAGTGTTCGTCTTGTGATCATCGACCTGCCTCTAGATTTCGAGTTGCGCACCGGGTTCGGTTTGGTTACTCTAATACGCAAGGCTCACGCCTTAAGCAACCACATGTCAAGAACGATGCAGACGATCGGGATTTGCATGGCGCTGGCGATTATTATCGCCAACACCGTCTGAGCCGCCCTGCATCCATAAGTTCATAAGAAATTTTCAAAGGGCCTCGAACAGTGTTGCTACTGTTGCGAGGCCTTTTTTTTGGCAGGAGGTCGAATGACACAGACGATTCAGTTGTGGGTTGAAGACAAGCCAGGGGTGCTCATGCGGGTGGTCGGAATCATTACGGCAAAAGGCGCCAATATCCAATCGCTTTCGGCGCGGCCCGACTCCGGACAAGCCGGAATTTCGCAGGTGACGCTGGTGGCGGAAATCGATCCGCGGTTGAACGTTCGCGTGGTGAAGGAGATGAACCGTTTGGTGCAAGTGCTCGAAGCCGTGGATGTTTCC
>DOZZ01000266.1:33483-35168 GCA_003517725.1 Bryobacterales bacterium
CCGACTGAGATAAGATGCGTGCAGGGAGATGTCCCATGATTCGCTCGCGCCGCGATTTCCTCCGTTCCGGCGCCGTTACCGCGGTAACGGCGCCGGTTCGAAGGCGGAAAATACATCGACCACTCGGCCGAATACGG
Organism: Bryobacterales bacterium; assembly: GCA_003517725.1. Classification (GTDB taxonomy): domain Bacteria; phylum Acidobacteriota; class Terriglobia; order Bryobacterales; family Bryobacteraceae; genus DOZZ01. Next base: position 33,621 of record DOZZ01000266.1, read on the forward strand.
GTCGCCGCGCATGGCGAACGTCACGATGGGAAGGCCTTCCGTCAGATAGCGGGGTAACGCTCGATCGGCGATCGGCCGTCGCGCCCATTTTTGTTGGACAGCCCACGTCCGGTAGACATCGGCCGCGTCCTGCCACGACCCACGGAATGGCTCGAAGACAATGTCATAGGGCAGCGTAAACGACTTGCCGGGAGTCTCATCGGGATTGTGCTCGATCGAGAGGTCCAGCGCCCCGGCCATCCGGCCCGCGCGGAAGTGTTTGACCCAGCCGTTGCCGTCGGTGGTCATTTCGAGCAGACCGGCGCTCTCGTCGTAGTACGCCATCAATTGCATCGCGGCTTGCCCGGGGTACTGCGCCGATTGCACGCGTCCTTCGCGCATATGCTCACCGGGGTTGAGGAACTCCTGACCGTCCAGAAATGGATACAGCAGCCGGTCCTCGCCCGGACCGAGCCGCGGCGGAGCGGCCCACTGCGGGTAGTACAACGAGCGAACGGCGAATGCGCCGGTGTTCGCAACGGCGATGTTCCAGACCAGCCGGGGCGCCCGCGTTTCCATGCGAACCGTGCAGGTGATGCGCAGGTGCTGCGGCGCATGCTCGAAGACGATCTCGATGCGATTCGCGGTGGACGCGAGCACCTTGGCGGAAGTGGCGTCGGCCGAAGTAATGCTGGCGGTGCTACCGTCCTCCCGCGACAGCGTGATGCGGTACAGCGGCAGCTTTGCCGTAGCAATGAAGTCGCGTTGCGCGGCGGGCAGATACAGTCTGGCGATGCCGTATCCATGGGCGCCGTCGAGCGTTAATTCCATCGCACTTGACGTCAGCCGGATCTGTGCCGATCCCACCGCCACCGTAAGCAGGAGCAGCAGCGTCAGGCGGTGCATGGGTTATCGCTCGCTGCGTATCGCGCGGATCACGAGATCCTGGGTAAAGGGCGGCAAATCCAACGTTGCCATGCCGCCTTTGGCCAGGATCGCCGGCGAGTATTGGCCGGTTTCCGGAGAATACAGACTGACGTCGTAGTTGCCCTTCGGCAACACCAGCTTGACGGCTCCGCTGAGCGGCTGCCCGGCGGCGGCATCGGTGACCTCGCGATCGTCCGCCAGATAAGCGACGTAGTCGCGGCTGTTCGCCGAAAGACCCGAGACCACAATGTGGGCGGGGGTTCCCTGGACCCAATCCGAAGCCAAAACCGAATGGATGTAATCAAAGCTCGACATGAAGTCCGACAGGTGTTGCATCCAGCTCCGGATGTGCGCGCGCGACGCGGGCGTGCCGGCTTCGCTGCCCACCGTGATCGAGAAATCAATGTAGTCGTAGTGCGCGCCGGTCAGCAGCGCGGTCCACGCCCGTTTGCGATGGATGGTCCAGCCCGTCGGGTCGCGGTACATGCTGGCGGTATTGTCTTCATCCAGAACGGTGGGTTTCTTTTGGGGATATACGGCGCGGCAGAAGCGCGCAACGTCCGCCAGCATCAACTCTTTCGACATGAAATTGCCGAGCTGGTAGAGCGTTCCCGCGAACTCCGTGTCCGGCAGAGGGTGCAC
>DOZZ01000266.1:35287-36734 GCA_003517725.1 Bryobacterales bacterium
AACGCCTGCTGGCCGCTGATCAGGTGCGGCCGCTGCACGCGCTGGAGCTCCTGGCGCACCACGCGGCCGATCTCGGCCTGCCACGCGTCGACATCGGCCGGGGGAATGTGGCCCTTAACGCCGCCTCCCGGCTCGTTGCAGATTTCGTAGTAAACGTTGTCATATTGGCTGGTCTCATCGATGATCTTGCGCGCGTACGCGGACTGCCGGCGCACTAAATCGGCGTCCTTTAACGACAGGTACTCGGGCCACTCGAGTTTGGCCAGGTGTTGCTTGTTGTTCTCGGCGCGAAACGGGTTCAGCGCCCACACCTGGTCCGCGTAAGCGTTACTGAAGAGCGTCAGTTCCACGATGATGCCGCGCCTCGAAGCCGCGTCTAAAAACCGGTGCAGCCGCTCGAAGTATTCCGGGTTCCACTGGTCCAGATCGTAAATGGGCTCCCCATCGAGCGCCTTACCGGGGCCGGTTCTGGGGAAGGGCGCGATGTAGTCGGGCGATTCGGGCTTGCAGGGTGACGATGGATTGCGGGCACTCTGCATTTCGCGAAATAGGAGAAACGTGCGCGTTAGCGTGATGTGGTGGGCGGCCGCATCGTCAAGGTATTTTTCAAAATTGAAGGGCCGGTTGATGACCGAACCGTAGTGCTCGCTGGCCGTGATCAGCACCAGCGGCTTGCCTCGAAACAGGAAATACTTCGAATTGTCGGGGTGAATTTTGATGGCCTCGGCTGCCTCTACGCGGGTCGAAGCGAAGATTGTGAACAGAACACCAAGGAGCAGCGTGGCTTTCATCTTTTCTCCGGATTCAAATGGGGGCGGACGCTGAAATGTATCGTGCTGGTTGCGTCGAGTGCTTTGCTGCGGCGCACCGCGAGCTTGTCATAGGGCAGATCGAAATAGCTCCTGGTACCATTCGCCGTCAACGTGACCGTGTGGCTGCCGGGGCCGGCCGCCATCCGGTAATCTTCCCCGTGATAGTCCTGAACCATCACACGGCCGTCCATCCGCAGCGTGAAGCTTTTCGCGGGCGCGCCGGCCAGCGTCCAGCCGAGATGCACCGGTCCGGATGGGATTGTTGCACCTTCGAGGGGTGCCGAGAGCGCGACGAGTGTTGCATCCGGAGTTTCGCCCCGATAGAGAGCCATCAACGCCCTGGTCAGATTCATATAGTAATAACCCCAGCCGCCGCAACCGCGATAGCCGCACCCATGCAGTTTGGTGGGCTCGATGTCGTCGCTCAGCTCGATGCTGTAAGTGTCGCCGTAACCGTCGTGCTTGGGACCGTACCCCTGGCCATCTTTCTGGCCCGCAAATTCGTTCCACTGATTGATCAACAAAAAACGGGGACGAGCCTTCAGGGCGACATTCCATTCCGTGAGGTAGGTGGCGCCATTGCGGCGGCCCATGGCGTTCTTGTCGAGCCATCCCGTGGTGGGGCCGATGGGCGG
>DOZZ01000266.1:36847-39488 GCA_003517725.1 Bryobacterales bacterium
CGTGAACGCCGCCGCCTGTATGCCCGGCACCGCCGCGCAGCCCGCCCCACGGAAGAGGATCAGCAGCGGTTTGCCGTCAAGGTAGGCAAGCGATTCGTTCAACTCGGGATTTTTAACGTAGTTGTCGTATACCCACTGAATTTCGTTGTTCAGTCGGGGTACGGTGGCCGCGATGCCATTCTCCAGGCCCAACAGCAGCGTCACGCGCGGAGCCGCCACGCCCTGATGACGAACGCGGGTGAGCGTTTGCAGCAGCAGCCGTGTCGTCTCGGTCAGTTCGCGTTGATTGCCGCTATGGTTTTCCCACGGGTTGCTCTGATCGAAAAGATTGTTGGTCCAGTCCACGCCCAGAAAATCGATTCCGAGCCATGCGAACCAGCGGGCATGCTGTTCGATGACACGCACGTCATGCGAGCTGTAGAGACCAAGAATTGGCTGAGCCTCGGTAGTGGCCCAGTCGGGATTCAGAATGGAACTTTTCACGCCTGGAGTGAACCAGGTTTCGTAGAAGAGGCCCACGGCAGGGTCCGGCAGGTCAGCCGGCGCAGCCATGGACGCCCGCAAAAGCAGCAGAAAGCAGCACAAAACACGATACAAAGCCATAGGTCTGATAGCCTGATACCTAATCGTTCATAAACTATGTCACAGAACGCCGCAAGATGGCAAGATTTGAGATTTTGTGGTGATATCATCAGAAGGCCTGATGTATACCAGGAGAAAAAACGGATGTCATTCAGACGGGAACAGGATCGCTTTCAGGTAGGATTTTCCGCCGATTTTCTGAACGAGACTGGCAAACCGGTGTTCCCAGACATCGGTCTGGCTCTGTTCGACGGACACCCTGAAATCGCTCACGGTTTTCTGCCAGAATATCGCGCTGAATACGGACCGGAGCAAGTGCGCGATCTCGACGTATTGATCTCGCTCAAACCGCGCGTCACCGCGGGATCTCTGGAGGGAGTGGAGCGCCTATGCGCCATCGGCCGCTGCGGCGTAGGCTACGACAACGTGGACCTGGCAGCCTGCACCGCGCGCGATATCGCCGTTTTTATCACCCCGACGGCGGTGATGCGGCCCGTGGCCGAATCCATTGTGCTGTTCGTTCTCGCGCTCTCCCACAATCTTGTGCTGAAAGACCGCTGGGTACGGCAGGGGCGCTGGACCGAGAGTACACGCCAGTTGGGCACCGAACCCAGAGACCGCGTGGTGGGCACCATCGGGCTTGGAAATATCGCGGGCGAGGCCATTCGTTTGCTTCGGCCCTTCGACATCGCGCGCGTTCTGGCCTTCGACCCTTACGCAACGGCCGCGCGGGCTCGGGAACTCGATGTGGAACTGGTGGATCTCGACACGGTCCTGCGGGAGTCGGACTACGTGCTGGTGAATTGCGCCCTCACGCCCGAAACACGGGGCCTGATCGGCGCGCGCGAACTGGATAAGATGAAGCCGGAAGCGGTGATCGTGAACACGGCGCGCGGACCCATCATTCAGGAGCAGGCCCTGATCGAGGCTTTGGAAAACGGTCGTATTCGAGGCGCCGCGCTCGACGTCTTCGAAAAGGAACCGATCCCGCCGGAATCGCGCCTTTTGACTCTGGACAACGTCATTCTCACCTCCCACTCCGTCGCCTGGACGGTGGAATTGTTTCGCGACATGGGAAGCATGGATTGCCAAGGCGCTCTGGCAGTGGCGCGAGGCGAAGCTCCGCTGCACGTGGTCAACCGCGAGGTACTCGATCGGCCCGGATTCCGCGCCAAGCTCGAAGCCTACGGCAAATCCCGCGCGGCAGCAGCCCTATGACGAACCTGCGCCAGCGTCTGCGCGATGGCGATGTGGTCTTCGGACAGATGGTGCTGGAGTTGTTCACGTCCGGCATCGGGCCCATGCTGGCGGCCGCGGGCATGGAGTTCGTGATCTACGACATGGAGCACGGGCGCTGCGACATCGGGCTCCTCGCGGAAATGGTCGCCTCCTGCCGTGGAAGCCGGATTGTGCCCATGGCGCGCGTACCGGATATGCACTTTGCGCCGCTATCGCGAGTGCTCGATATTGGAGTACGCGGCGTGATGGTGCCGCGCGTCGAGACGCGCGCTCAGGCTGAAGATATCGTGGCGCAGCTGAAATATCCGCCGGCGGGCCGCAGGGGCGTGGCGCTCGGCGTGGCGCACGACTTGTATCAGGCCGGCACGCCCGAATTCTTTGAGCAGGCCAACGCCGAAACCATCGTCATCCTGCTACTGGAAACGGCGAAGGCCTTCGAGAATCTGGACGAAATCATCTCCGTGCCAGGCGTGGACATCGCCTGGATGGGTCACTACGACCTGACGGTCTCGATGGGTATCCCCGCGCAGTTCGAGCATCCGCGCTTCCTCGAAGCCATGGACGCGCTGGTGGCCGCCTGCCGCCGCCATGGCGTAGCGCCCGGATTCCTGCCCGCCACGCCGGAAAGCGCCGCTCACTGGATTCGGCAGGGCTTCCGCGCGCTCAGCCTGGGCAGCGATATCGGCGTTTTTCTGAACGGCGTGCGAAAATTTCGCAAATCCGTCACCGCGGCGGCCAAATTATGAATTACTCGGTACAGGCTTTCAACGCCGGAACCTTTTGGGTTCCCGGACCTGAGGTGTATTGGATGGAGCGGTGG
>DOZZ01000266.1:39779-52128 GCA_003517725.1 Bryobacterales bacterium
ACCGTCATCGTCACGCCGCTGCAGGCCTACGCCACCGCCAACATTCATCTGTTTCGCAACGCGCAAATCTGCATCTCGCGCAAGGGCTGGATCGAAGACTTCCAAGCGCCCTACTACCACCTGCATGTTCCGCGGCATCTGCGTATTCCGCCCGAGGTGAACCACTATCTGCAAAACGAAGGATGGGAAAAGGTGCGCCTGCTGGCCGATGAAGACGAGATCTGCGATGGCCTGCGCGTCTTTTGGGCGGGAGTGCATCACCGCTCGTCGCTCGCGGTCTGCATCGAGACGGCCAAGGGGACCGTGCTCATCACGGATTCGTTTTTCAAATACGGCAACATCGAGCGAGGCCAATACCTGGGCGTAATGGAGAGCATGATGGAGGCCGACGCAACCTGGGCGCGCATCCGGCGCGAAGGCCAGATCGTGGCGTCGATTTACGATCCGGAACTCTTCACGCGTCATCCTAACGGGATCGTCGCGTGACCGGCGGCCGCTTCGACGGACGCGTGGCGGTTGTCACCGGCGGCGCCTCGGGCATCGGCCTGGCTATCGCGGAGCGCTTTGCCGACGAGGGCGCGCGGGTGGCGCTGCTCGATTGCGCGGCCGAGGCCGGACAAGCGGCCGCTTCTCGCATTGCCGCCGCCGGCAACGTTTGCGAATTTTTCTATGCGGACGTGGCGTCCGAAGCCAGCGTCATCGAAGCGCTCGCACAACTAACAGAAAGTTTCGGCGGCCTGGACCACCTGGTGAATAACGCGGGCATGGTGCTCGTGAAGACCATTGAAGAGTGTACGTCCGACGAGTGGGACCGGCTCATGGCGGTGAACCTAAAGTCGGTTTTCCTGACGGTCAAGCATGCCCTGCCCTGGCTGCGGCGATCCGCGCAGCCGAGCGTGGTCAACATCGGCTCCATTTCCTCTTTCGTCGCGCAGCAGCGGACCCCGGCGTACGTGGCATCCAAAGGCGCCGTGCTGCTTTTGTCGAAGGCGCTGGCTCTCGATCTGGCGCCTGACGGCATTCGCGTGAACTGCGTATGCCCGGGCCTCACCGACACGCCCATGTTCCGGTTTCATGTGAATACCAGCCCCGACCCCGAGCGCACCATGCGCGAACGCTGCAATCGAGTGCCGCTGGGACGGACGTTGGCGCCGCGCGAAATTGCCGATTCCGTGCTGTATCTGGCCGGCCCGGAATCCTCCGGTATCACCGGAACGTCGCTGGTGGTTGACGCCGGTTACCTGGCGACCGCCGAATGGCATCGGGACTGACCGCCGCACTTAAGTCGAAGAATCCACCACGGCCTTTAACCCCGGCTCCCAAAGTCAGCAATCTGTATACAATTTTTGAATAATCACTTGACATTGTATACGTTTGCATAGAGAATTCTTGATGTAGGTCAAATCGCATCGCCTGCTGTCAATCGCCTACACGCGCGGGGCTCGGAGCGCAAATCCGCGCGACCCAGTTACAAAGGAGACGTATGTGTTTACGACAATTTCCCGGCGGGATCAAATTCTGCTTTTCTGCGTTGTGCGTGTATCTGATCACGCTTGCGTCCCCGGGAATGGCCCAAGAGTCGCGGGCCAGTATCGTCGGCCGCGTGACTGATTCAAGCGGCGCGGTGACCCCCGGTGTCACCATCACGGCCACCAATCAAAGCACCAACGTCTCCGCCCATGCAGTTTCGAACGCCGACGGCGCCTACCAGATCTTGTCTCTTAATCCCGGTCCGTATAGAGTCTTCGCGGAACTGGCCGGATTCAAAACCTATCAGAGGGAAAACATTGAGCTGCGGATCAACGATCGCGTTGGAGTGGATATCCTGCTCGAGCCGGGGAACGTATCCGAAAAGATCGTGGTGTCGGGCGAGACGCCGCTGCTGGAAACCGCATCGATCAACGTGGGCCAGGTGATCAGCAACCGGAACATCGCCGAGTTGCCCATACCTCACGGCAGTGTTCGTGCGCTCTTCTTCCTGGCAGGCGGCGTGGCTCTGGCGGGTGGCGGCAACTCGATCGCGATGAAGTTCCAGGACCCGTCACGCCCTGCATCATCCAGTTGGCTGAGCTTCAACGGCTCTCCCCTGGGCTCCACCGAGTTCACGCTGGACGGCGTGCCCAACACCCAAACATCCAACTCCGACTTTGGCGAGGGAATGTCCAACCAGCCGCCGGCCGACGCGATTCAAGAGGTGAAGCTGGAAACAGCGTACGATGCGAGCGTCGGACACACTTCCGGTTCGCACATCACCATGGTGCTCAAATCCGGCACGAACGACCTGCACGGCACCGCCTACTTCTTCTACCGCAATCCATCCCTGAACGCGAATAGCTTCCTGAGCAACATGGCGGGGCGCCCGCGACTCGACTTTGCGTACGAGCGGGGCGGCTTCAATATCAACGCGCCTGTGCGGATTCCGAAGATATACAACGGGAAGAACCGTACCTTCTTCAGCTACACCTATGAAATCATGAACGATTACTCGCAGGGGTATCCGTTGCTCGCCACGGTTCCGACGCTAGAGGAACGGGCGGGTGATTTTTCAGCATTGCTGAAGCTAGGCTCGAAATATCAAATTTACGATCCCGCGACCACCTCGGCGGTATCGGGAGGCAGATTCTCGCGGCTCCCGTTTGCGGGCAATATCATTCCCAGCAGCCGAATCGATCCGATCGCCCAGAAGATTCAACAGTTCTGGCCAAAACCAAACGTCGCCGGTCTGCCCGACGGGACCAATAATTTTTCGGTTACCAGCTCCGACCCAAACTTATATCAGAACCATATCGTGCGCGTCGATCACGTCATCGGCGACAAGCAGCGCCTGTATGGACACGTAGCAAAATACTTTAAGACGGAAGGTCCGTTCCGGGACTATTTTCTGAATCAAGCGAGCGGCCAGTTCGCAAGAATTCAGCCTTTGAACGTGGCCACCGACTACACCTACATTTTTAGCGCGAATTTCGTGATGGACCTTCGCTATGGATTCCAACGGTATCCCATCGCCGGGACCCCCAAAAGCGTAGGGTTCGACCTAAGCACGCTAGGTTTTCCGCAGGCCGTTGTGAACCAACTGGCTTATCGCAACCCGCTGTCCGTAACGTTTCCGACGGTGGGTGTTTCGGGAGTTCAAACTCTAAACGGCGAAAACCCCAGTTATACCGGCGATGACATTCACTCCTGGTTTGCGGACTTCAACCATCCGGTGGGTAACCACGCATTGAAGTTTGGCGGCGAGGGCCGCGTCTACCGCAAAAATGCTTACTCGTACACGGACGGCACGCCGAGGTTCTTCTTCGGAACCGCTTTCACCAACGGCCCCCTCGACAACAGCGCCAGTTCTCCGGGCGGCGTGGGACAAGGGATGGCGGGGTTTCTGCTGGGCCAGCCCACCAATGCCGATGTCAATATCAACGATAGCTATGCTATTAAGTCGACCGAATACGGAGCTTACCTTCAAGACGACTGGCGTATTACTCCGAAACTGACCGTGACGATGGGACTGCGTTACGAATACGCGGGACCGTTGAGCGAACGATTCAACCGCACAACACGTGGTTTCGATCCGACGGCGAGCTTGCCGATCGCAGCTCAGGTCCAGTCGAACTACGCGGCGAACCCGATTCCCGAGATTCCCCCCAGCCAGTTTCAAGTCAGGGGCGGCGTAGTCTTCGCCGGTGTCGGCGGCCAGCCGCACACCTTGTACCCCGCCGATACGCGCAACTTCATGCCGCGCTTCGGCTTCGCGTACCACCCGCTGAAGAATACGGTGATTCGCGCCGGTTACGGAATATACTACCTCGATAACGGCGTCGTTTCGCGGTTCGGACCTTACCAGCTTGGTTACAGCCAAACCACGAATCTTATACCCACGATCAATAACGGCGTGACGCTGATCGCGAACCTGGAAAACCCTTTTCCCAACGGAATTGCGACTCCGACAGGAAACAGAAATGGTCCCATGACCAACGCCGGGCAAGGCGTCGCTTTCTTCGATACCGGCTTGAACACGCCCTATATGCAGCGCTGGAATTGGACCATGCAACAATTGCTGCCCGGTAGTTTTTCGCTTCAGTTAGGGTACGCCGGAAGCCGCTCCACAGGCTTGCTCGTTGGAAAGAACTACAATGGGCTGCCCGATCAATATTTGAGCACGCTGCCGGTCAGGGATCAGTCCGTGATTAACCGGCTATCCCAGCAAGTAACGAATCCGTTCTATCCCTTGCTGCCAGGGACCGCCCTGGCCGGCCGGACTGTGTCGGTATCCCAGCTTCTGCTGCCGTTTCCACAGTTCACGAATATGTCGTCGACCACCAACCAGGGGTACTCCTGGTATCACAGCCTGCAGGCGATGGTCGAGCGGCGGTTTGCGAACGGCTTCAGCTTCCAGCTTTCTTACACGTTCTCGAAGCAGATGGACGCCATCTACTACCTGAACGCCGGCGATGCCATGCCTTATCGCAGTATATCGGCGGGCGACCGGCCGCACCATGTCGGTATCGCGGCCATTTACGAGCTGCCGTTCGGCAAGGGCAAGGCTTTGCTTAGCAACGCACCCACGCCGGTTCGGCAGATTGTGGGTGGCTGGCAACTTGGCGCGGTCGTAAATAGCTGGAGCGGAACTCCCCTCAGTTTTGGCGATATGATCTTCAACGGCGACATCAAGAACATCCCGCTGCCCAGCGGACAGCGGACGGTGCAACGCTGGTTTAATACCCAGGCCGGCTTTGTGACCGCCCCGGCACAACAGTTAGCCAGCCACTTATTCACGGGTCCTCTCTACTATTCCGGAATTCGATCGGACGGACTGAACACTACGGATCTGTCGGTACTGCGATACATTGGACTGCGGGAGACCATGAAGCTGCAGATTCGGGCGGAGGCGCTCAACGCGTTCAACCACCCGAACTTCGCGCCTCCCAACACTTCCGTGACCAGTTCGGCGTTCGGGACGGTGAACACGGAATCGACATTCACGCGGATCATCCAATTCGGAGTCAAGTTAATCTTTTGACCACGGAAACCGGTATGAACTTCAGGGAAGGGTGGCACGCCGTGCCGTGGCGCCTGGCCTCCGATGGGAACGATCTCGCGCCGTGCGGGTTCCAGGTCTCATGTTAGTGCGCCGGCGGGATTTCCTCGCGGCGGGAGCCTCGGGCCTGCTGACGTTTCGCGGTCCGGCGCGGGCCGCCGCTTTAGGCCAGCGGCAGCGGCTCACGGCGATCCACACCATGGTCGACACGCCCGCGTGGGCAGCCGACCCGGGCAAGAGATTCGATCCGAAAAAGTTCCTGCGCCTGTGCCTTGAGGCCCGGGTCGAGGTGATTGAATTCAAGACCAAGAATGCCGTCGGCGATGCCATGTTTCCGTTTCGGGGGCGGCCCTGCCCGCGGGACTGGGTGACGGAAACGCGCGCGCTCGCGCGAGAAGCCGGCATCGAATTCATCGCCTACTACAATGTCGGCCTGGATAACTGGATGGCGACACAGCGGCCGGAGTGGCGCTGCGTCGATCCGCATGGCAAGCCGGAGATCGCCTTTGGCGCGTTCAACTGGATGTGCATTCGCTCGCCGTGGCGCGATACCGTGATCGCTGAACTGCGGCAGATGGAGCAAGCGTTGCGCCCGGACGGGGTGTGGTTCGATCTGCTGGGAGCCCCGAACGCGTACGGCGTGGGCTCGTTCAATCCAGGCGCGGCTTGCTTCTGCCCGTATTGCAAGGCAGCCTACCAGGCCAAGTTTGGAGAAGAGCAGCCGGTATCTTCCGAGGACCCGGCCATCCGTCTTCGGGTCAACCGCTTCGGGCAGGAGGCCCGGGTTGCCATGCTGCGCGACTGCACGGGGATGCTACGTTCGATCGACCCTAAGGTCGAACTGGGATACAACGGCGCGGGGCTCTATGACGACCTCGCGGCCACGCCACAAGACCTTCGCGACCTGGTCACCTACAATTCGTCCGAGGCCAAGCAGCACCGCATCATCAGTTTCACGGCCAAGAGCCTGTGGGCCCTGGGCAAACCTTTCCAGGTGCACACTTTCGGCGGTTTCATGCGCATGGACCCGGGTTCGGTCGTCGGCACCTGGTCCGCTTGGAACTTGATCCCCGCGCCATACCTTGAGGTCAGCGCCGCCATTATCAGCGCGCATGCGGGACGCATTGGCCTGGGCGTGAACCCGCTGCCGGACGGCACGGTCTACGATGGCGAGTTTCAACGTGCTGGGCAGGTGCTTTCAGCCGTCGTGGACCGGGAACGGTGGCTCGCGGGATTGACGAGCGTCCCCAACGTCGCGGTGGTCTACGATGCCGAATCGGAATTGCGTCTCTTGCCGCTGCCCGCCACGAAAGGCCAGCCTGTACGGGAGGAAACCACCGGACTTCACGATGCCCTGGCTGACGCCGGCATTCACTTCGACGTGGTGCAGTCTTCGCGCCTCGACACCGCCGGTTACAAAGCCATCCTGCTGGGCAACGCAGTCTGCCCGACGGAGCGGTTACGCGCTACGCTGACGCGCTTCGTGCGCGGGGGCGGAATACTGATCGCCACCGATGAGACCTCTCTGCGCGACGCAGCCGGACGGCGGCGAAGCGACTTCGGCTGGCCCGACTTGTTGGGCGTGCGATGGACCGGAACGTCGCCGTACGCCGAAGCCAACTACGCCTGGCTTGGCGACGATTTGCGCGGCGACGCTCCCGCGTACCCGCTGCTGTTCCGCGCGCCCGTTTTGGAAGTGCAATGCACTACGGCGGTGAAGCTCGCGGAACTGGTCTACCCGGAAGGGCACCGCACGCCGCGGGTGTTCACCGACGGCGAAACGCCGTACACGCACTTCAAGCAGTTCACCGGAAAACCGGTGGTAACGCTCAATCGCGTGGGACGGGGGGCGGTCATTTACATCAGCGCGCCGATCGGCCGCGAAATCGCCACGCGCCAGGACCCTTGGCTCAAGCGCCTGGTGGCGCGCTGCGTTACGCATTACGCCACTGGGCTCGCCATCGAAATGCAGGCCCCCACCGGGATTCAAGTGGTTTTTGGACGCAAGCCTGGCATGTCCGTCGTGTCGCTGGTGAACTATTACGGCGGGCTGGCGCCGGGAACGGACGAACATTCCATGCCACAGGTAGGTCCGGTGCGGCTGACGGTCCGGCACGGGAACCGTCCGGTGGCGGTCCGTCTGTTCGGCGGTCATGGCCTCGATTGGAAATACCGCGATGGCGCGATCGATGCCAATATTCAGACGGTGGGGCACCATGCGCTGCTGATCGTCACATAACCGCTCGCGATGGCATCGTGTCATTAGTTAAGGGGAGAAAACCCGAATGAACAGGGTACGAATCGGCCTGGTCGGCTGCGGCAATTTCGGCGAAAGCCACCTACAGGCGTTTCGCGCGGTGCCGCAGGCCGAGGTCGCCGCCGTATTTGATACCGATGGCGACCGCGCACGGCGGATCGCGAGTCAGTTCGGCATACCGCAGGTCTGCGGAAGCGTGGAAGAAATCTGCGGACTTGGGGACCTCGCCGCCATCGACGTTGTCACGCCGGAGCACATGCACCTGGAACCCGTGCGCATGGCGCACGCCGCGGGCAAACACGTCTTCGTCGAGAAACCGCTCGCCACGGATCTGCGCGAATGTTCCGCCATGATCGAAAGCTCGGCTTCAGCGAACCGCTTCCTCATGGTCGGCCAGATTCTTCGGTTCGAGACGAAATACGCCATGCTGAACGACGAGATTGTCTCCGGGCGTCTGGGCCAAGCCGTTTCGATGCACGCGCGCAGGAACCGGCCCAAGAGCCTTCTGCCCCTGTACGGCCGCACCCACCCGGCGCTCGAAAATTGCATTCACGATGTGGATCTGATGCTGTGGTACACCGGGCAGCCGGTGCGGAAGGTCCGCGGCTTTTCCCGCCACGCCACGGGAAGAAAGCATCCCGAAACCTTCTGGGGCGTCATCGAATTTGAGGGCGGTGCGATTGGCGTGGTGGAGACCATTTGGATGCTTCCCGACGCGGGCGTGATGCTGGACGACGCGTTCCAGTTCATCGGAACCGAGGGCATGGCCAACCTGCAATTGCACCCAGGCGCATTCGCCATCCTGCGGGACGACGGCTATCATCTGCCCGACGTCAGCTATGATCCGCGCGTGGGCGGAGCCGCTCGCGGTGCGTTGCGGGATGAACTCTCCTATTTCTGCGAGTGCGTGCAATCGAACCAGGCCCCGCAAGTGATTACGCCAATCGAAGCCAAGCGCGCGGTGCGGGTCATACTGGCCCTGATCGAATCGGCGGAATCGGAGCGGGACGTGGAGATCGCGGCTTGGGACTAAGCCTGGGCAATCCCATGGATGACCTCATCGGAACCCTCGCGGACCTGGTCAGAATCAACAGCGTCAATCCTGCCTATCCGGGCGGAGCGCCGGAGTCCGCGATGGCCCTCTACATCCAGGACTTTTTCGAGAAGCGCGGCATTGAGGTTTCGCAACAGTCGGTGTTCCCCGGCCGGCCCAACGTGCTGGCGACGCTGCGTGGCCGCGATCCGTCGCGGCGGATCGTCTTCGAAGCTCATACCGACACCGCCGGCATTTTGGGGATGACGATACCGCCGTTCGAACCGCGCGTTTGCGACGGCAGACTGTATGGCCGCGGCGCTTGCGACACCAAGGCCGGCGCGGCGGCGATGATGCACGCGGTCGCCTCGCTGGCGCAGGATCGGATTCAGCCGCGATGCGAAGTCGTTTTTGCCGGGACGGCCGACGAGGAGCACTCGTATCGCGGCGTGGTGAAGCTCTGCGAAGGGCTGCATGCGGACGCCGCCGTGGTTTCGGAACCCACTTCCTTGCGGCTCGTCGTCGCGACAAAGGGTTGCCTGCGATTCCGCATTCGCGTTCACGGCAAAGCAGCGCACAGTTCGAAGCCTCATCTGGGCGTGAACGCGGTTTCGCGGATGGCGCGGCTCATCCTCGCCCTGGAAGAAGACGCGCGGGCCCTGGATCGCCGGCCGCATGCTCTGCTGGGGCCGCCCACATTCAATATCGGCGTCATCCACGGCGGCACGCAGGTCAATATTGTTCCGGATTCGTGCGTCATCGAAGTCGACCGGCGCCTGGTGCCCGGCGAAGAGCCTGAAGCCGTGTGGAAATATTATCGCCGCTTCGTCGAAAGCCTGCGCGACTCCATGCCGCTGTTCGAGGCGGTGGCCGAAGAGCCGATACTGGAAGATCTGCCGCTGGAAACCGCGGTGTCCGAGCCCGTGGCCGCGATGGCCTCGCGGGTGCTTGCGAACCTTGGCCTGCATTCGGAACCCGTGGGTGTGCCCTATGGAAGCGACGCCAGCAAACTTGCGCGCGCTGGCGTGCCCAGCATCGTTTTCGGACCCGGCAATATCGACCAGGCGCACGCGGCCTGTGAGTTTGTGGACTGCGCGGAGGTCCGCAAGGCGTACGAGTTCTACCGGCAGTTCATATTGTCTTTTTAAAGGATCGACCCATTGAGCAGCGCTTATAAATCCATCTTTCCTCGGGCCCGCGAGGTCGCTTACCTTGACACGGCGGCGGAAGGCCTGCCGCTCGCCGGCTGCCGGGAGGCTCTGGGCGCCTACTTTGAAGATAAAGCGCTGGGTACGCCGGGGCGCGTGAGATTTCACGAGCAGGAGTCCGCGGCGCTGCGCGGAGTTGCCCGTCTGCTGAACGTGCCGTCCAGCGATATCGCCCTGCTTTCGAGTGCCAGCGACGCGCTCAACCTGTTTGCCAATTGCCTCCAGTGGCGGCCGGGTGACGAAGTCCTCGTCTCTGACCTGGAGTTTCCCTCGGGCGTTCTCACCTGGCTTCGCCTGCGCGAACGCGGCGTGCGGGTGCGCGTGCTGGCATCGCGGCAAGGCGTCGTTCCGCTCAACGCGTTCACGGCCGCCATCGGGCCCGCAACTCGCATCGTTTGCGTGAGTCACGTGAGCTACGATTCCGGTACCCGCATTCCGTTTCTGCCCGAGTTGTCCAGCGCGGCTCACGCGCACGGCGCGATGCTGGTGGTGGATGCCACGCAATCGCTCGGCCGTCTGCCGGTGCCGGTCGAAGGCGTCGATTTCCTGGTTGCCAGCACGTACAAATGGCTGCTGGGCGTGCACGGGCTCGGCGTAGCGTACCTTGCGCCCGCCGCACACTCGCGGATTTCGGAAGGCGCGGTGGGCTGGTACTCCGTCCAGGACCTTTTCGCGCCGGATCGCTTGGAACGATACGAACGCAAGCCGGGCGCCCGATGGATGATGACCGGGATGCCCGCGTTCCCGGCGATCTACGCGCTGCGCCGCTCGGTGGATTTCCTGCTGGAGCGGAACATCGCGCAAATGGATGAGGATTTGAAACCCGTGGTCCGCGCGCTGCACGACGGAGTGCGACAACTCGGCGTCGCAATGCTCACGCCGTCCGATGCCGAATACGCGTCCGGCATCGTGTCGTTCCGCCATGGCGCCTGCGAGCGAATCGGTGCTGCGCTCGAACGCGAGGGCGTCATCGTGTGGTCCGGCGATGGCCGCGTTCGCGCTTCCGTTCACTTGTACAACGATATGGAAGATGTCGATCGCCTGCTGCGGGCGCTGTCCGCGGCGATCCAAAAGGAATGTGTGTGCAACACTCGTTCCTGACGGGACTGGCCATGGTGCTGGCCGCCGGCGTATTGCAGGGTGGTTTCATGTTCCCCAGTAAGTGGATGAAGGGCTGGGCCTGGGAAAACTACTGGCTGATCTTCGCATGCGTCGCCTATCTGATTTCGCCGTGGCTCCTGGCGCTTGCCACAGTCCCGCAACTGGCGCGGGTGTACGCCGGCACCGCGTTCCATACCTTCGCCATAATCCTGGCCTTTGGGCTGGCCTGGGGGCTCGGCGCTCTTACGTTCGGGCTCGGGATCGATGCCGTGGGCCTCGCCCTGGGTTTCGCCGTCGTTCTGGGCGTATCCGCGTCGGCCGGCGCCTTAATCCCGCTAATAGCACGGCCGCCGCAACATATCACGGCCGCACAGATCGGCCTGACGATTGCCGCCATCGCCATCATGCTCGCTGGCGTGGGCGTGTGTTCTTTCGCCGGGCGATGGAAGGAATCGCCCCAGAAGCATGAGCGGCCTTCCTACGCGGCCGGAATCGCACTCTGTGTTGGTTCCGGATTGCTCTCGTCCTGCGGTAATCTGGGATTCATCTTCGGTTCGGAAGTGGCCTCCCGCGCGCAGAGCCTTGGTACCCAGTCCTACTTGGCCGGCAATGCCGTGTGGACGCTGCTGGCCATTCCGCTGTTTCTGTGCAACGCGGGTTATTCGGCAATCCTGCTTTTCCGGAAGCGCACGGCGGCCCGCTATGCGGCGCCTGGCTCCGGCCGCAAGTGGTTCCTCGCGTTTCTGATGGGCGCCATGTGGATGGCCGGCATGAGCCTGTACGGCATCGGCGCGCGCCGCATGGGGAATATGGGTGCATCGGTTGGGTGGGGCGTGCTGATGTCGAGCATGGTGCTGGTGGCAAACATTTTGGGGCTGGCATCCGGTGAATGGGCCGCCGCCCCCTTGCCGTCCCGCCGCAGTCTGATCGCCGGTCTGGCGCTGCTGCTGGTTGCCATTGCGGCGCTCGGCTACACGAACGTGATGGCTGCCGGGTAAAGGCTGGAGCTTGCTGAAATGATCGAAGCGAAACCTTCTTCAAAAACCAAGACCCGTAAGGAAGGCGAGGTCGATCGCGTCTACCGCCTGCTGAAAACATGGCTGATGGAATGTGAATTCATCCCCGGCCAATTGCTCGCCGAAGTGGACCTGGCACGCCGCTGCAATACCAGCCGCACCCCGGTCCGGGAGGCTAGTAACCGCCTGGTGCAAGATGGCTGGATCCTCTCGCTGCATCACCGCGGCTATCAAGTGACGCCGGTCTCCATCAAGGAGCTGCTCGCCACTTACGAATACCGCAAGGTGCTGGAGTGCTTTGCCGCGGAGAAGACCGCGCAGGTAGCTTCCAGCGAAGATCTCGCGCAAATCCGCGACATTGTCGCGCTAGAGAGTGACCGGACCGCGGACGTGGACAGGGTCATTGAAGCAAGCGACGCGTTCCACCTGGCTATTGCGGAGATTGCCGGTAACCGCCGGGTCATCGCGCAACTCAAGCTGACGCTGGAATACGTCCACCGCCTGGACCGTCTTTCGGCGCGGAAAGAACGGTCCTGGATCCCGCACGGTGAAATCCTCGCGGCGCTCGAAGCCCGGCGTCCGAGCGAAACCCGCCAGGCCATGGCCACGCACATTGACTACGCTCGAGATCGCATGTTACGCCTGTTTGCCCCGTAGGGAAGTTTGGATGGTTAGAACGAAAATCTCCCGTGTGAATTGCGC
>DOZZ01000266.1:52327-56508 GCA_003517725.1 Bryobacterales bacterium
AGTAATGTCCGCCGGACTCCGCGCGCGGGCTTTGCTTTTGAAGATGATCGGCGGGCTGCCGGCCGCGAAAACGCCGTTGAACCCGCGGCGCACGGGCGCCATCGAGCGGAGCGATTATCAGATCCAGAAAATCATCTTCGAAAGCTCCCCGCGCTTCTTCGTGACGGCCAATCTGTACATACCGAAGCGGGGCAAAAAGCCGTTCCCTGCCGTGCTCCAGCCGACGGGCCACAGCACCGCCGCCAAAGCTCGGGCATTTTATCAGACGCTCGCGCTGGGGCTCGTCAAGTCCGGTTTCGTGGTGCTCACCTATGACCCGCTGGGTCAGGGCGAGCGCCGGATCTTTTACGACCCCGCACTGGAGGATTCCAAAGTGGGCGGCACCGTTATAGAGCACCAGATGGTAGGAATCCAGAGCCTGTTGGCTGGCGAAAGTATCGCCCGCGATATGATCTGGGACGGCATCCGGGCCATCGATCTGCTGGCGTCCTTGCCGGAGGTGGATGCGAAGCGCATCGGCGTGGCCGGGTGCTCCGGCGGCGGCACCCTCACGGCCTATCTTGCCGCAATGGATGACCGCGTTCAGGCGGCCGCGGCTGCCTGCTACATCACGGACTGGGAAGATCAGCTTAAGGGCGCCGGCCCGCAGGACGCGGAACAGCAATTCGCGGATCAACTCAAGCTGGGCTTCAACTACATCGACTTTGTGCTCGCCTTCGCGCCCAAGCCGTATCTGATCTGCTCCACCCAACAGGATTTCTTTCCGCTATCCGGCACGCGGAAGACCGTGGACGAAGCCAAGCGCATCTACGGCATTCTGGGCGCGGCGGACCACATCTCGTGGGCCGTCGGTCCTGGCGGCCACGGAATGCCTCTCATCGTGCGCGAGTCCATTTACGGATGGATGAATCAGTGGCTGCGTAACGGGCCTCCCGGCCGCGCGGCGGAGCCGCCATTTCAGACCGAATATGAGCAAGACATGAACGCCACCCGTACCGGCCAGGTGTCCACCTCGCTCGGCGGCGAGACCGCCAGCACCGATAACATGCGCCGCTTCGGCAGCATCACGCCGCGCAGGGATCCGCTCCAGAGCGCGGCGGACGTGGAGACGCTGCGGACACGTCTGGTGACGGACATCACGCAGATCACACGGTTCGAGCGCACGCCCGGAACCGTCTTGTCGCGCAAGCAGAGACCGCAACAGCACGATGGCTACCGTTCCACCGGGATGTGGCTCGATTTGTCGAACGGCCGCCAGTTATTCGCCGTGCTCCTGGAACCCGATGCCGCCCGTTCACGCAAGAAAACAGTGCTGTATCTCGACGAGCGCGGCGCAGCCCAAGCCATACACGCGGGCGCCGACGCAGAAGCCTTTGCCCAGCTGGGATACACCGTTCTCGTGCTCGATTTATCCGGCATGGGCGCGACTGCGTCCCGCTGGACGAGTTATTCCGAGCCTTGGTTCGGTTCGGACAAGACCACCTGGCTCGCGCTCATGGTAGGCAGACCGATCGTGGGTATCCGCATGGACGATATCGCGCGCGGGCTGGACCTGCTTCAGCAGGACCATCTCCTCTTTGATGGCCGCGTCCTCGGCTACGCCGCCGGCAGCGCGGTTACGCCGCTGCTGCACGCAGCCGTGCTCGATCCCCGCATTGGCGAACTTTTCTTGGACGGCGGTTTGATTTCCTACCGGGCGGTGGCCACTACCCCCATTCAGCGGCGCGTCTTTGAGTCCGTGCTGCCGGGGGTGTTGGGGAAGTACGATTTTGCCGATCTAGTGGCCGCGCTGGCCCCCCGGCGCGTCGCGCTCGTCGATGTGCGCACGCCACTGGGCAACACGGCGGCGCTCCAGGATGTGCAGGATGCTTATGCGTACGCGCGTCAGGCCTACAACGCATCCGGCCGGGGCGCTCATCTGCGCCTATTGCTTCGCCGTGAAGACGAGCCGCTCGAAGCCGTATACCCGGAACTGCGGGATTCTAAGCCGTAAAAAACACGGAGGCGGCGGTCCTCGCTAAAAGCCACGCGCGATCTTCCTCGGAGAGAAACGGCAACCCATCCCTGACGAGCGCGATGGAGTTGGCGTAAGTGTGTCCACCCCCCACCTGGAACGGGCAGTCGCTCGCCCACATCAGCCGCCGCGGGCCGTATTCCTCGAAGACGCGGCGAATCATCGGGGCAAGGTCGGTATAGGGCGGTCGCTTGCGTCCCAAGGCGTAGAAAGCCGATACCTTGATATATAGATTTCTGTGCTTGGCGAGGCCGCAGAGCAGGCGCACATCGGAATCGCGCAGTTTCCCGTCCGCCCCGATGCGCGCTAAATGATCGATTACCACGGGTGTCTCTGGAAAGCGGTCGCACATGCTGCTGATCGCCGACAGCGTTTCTGGATTGACCAAGAGGCACATCGCAAGTTGGTGGTCGCCCGCGCAGCGCCACATGGCCGCCATACCGTAAGTATCCAGCCACCCTTGCGGAGAATCTCCGGGGGCGATACGAAAACCGCGGACCCCTCTTCGCGCGAGTGCCTGCATCGTCAAATCCGGTTCCGGGCCGGCGGAGTCCACAATGGCGATGCCGGAGAAGACCCCCGGATGTGCGCGCATGCTGTCCAGCAGGTAGGAGTTGTCGAAGCCGTAGAAACTCATCTGGACGAGCACGGCGCGCGTGACGCCGTTCGGCTGGGCATGATTCAGAAAATCCTGGGGCGTGAATCGCTCAGGCCGGTACTCCTGCGCTCCCGCCACCTGGGGATACGGCCCGCGCGCATCGGTCCATACATGCACGTGTGAGTCAATAGCTCCATCCATCATGGCTGTCTCGCAACTCTTAAACTTTACCTTTTCCGCTGGAAGACCGCGTGACCTTGACTTTCTATCAAACGACACGATATAGATCAGATGGTCTGATATCCAAACTATGAAAATCTCCCGCCGTACCTTCTGTCAGAGCAGCGCCACGGGTCTTCTTTTGCTTTCCCAAAACGCGCGCGCGGAGGGTCAAAGCGCGGTGCAGAACTGTCCGTCCGAATGGTCGTACCGCTCCAGCAAGCATTACTCCGACCCGTTTCAAGAGGTCGAGATGGACGTCATCTTCAAGAGTCCCTCGGGCGCGGAGCATCGGGTGCCGGCATTCTGGGGTGGAGACGATGTCTGGCGCGTGCGGTATGCGCCGCCCGTCGCGGGGCAATATTCCTACCGGACTGTTTGTAACGACAAAGCCAACGCCGATCTGCACAACCGGACCGGCCGTGTCACCGTGGAGCCGTACACCGGCGCCAATCCGCTCTACCGGCACGGCCCGCTGCGCGTGGCCGCCGACCGCCGCCATCTGGAGCACGCCGATGGCACGCCGTTCTTCTGGTTGGGCGACACCTGGTGGATGGCTTTATGCAAGCGCCTGCCTTGGCCAGATGGATTTGAAACGCTGGCGGCCGACCGGGTCCGCAAAGGCTTCACCTTGGTCCAGATCGTAGCCGGCCTGTACCCCGACATGGAACCCTTCGACGAGCGGGGCGCCAATGAAGGCGGCTACCCGTGGCAGCGCGATTACGCCGGCATCAATCCCGCGTACTTCGACGCGGCGGATGCGCGCATTGCGCACCTGGCCGACCACGGACTGGTTTCCTGCATCGTCGGCTCGTGGGGCTATTTTCTGCCGCGCATGGGTCTCGCCAAAATGAAGCAGCACTGGCGCTATTTAATTGGCCGGTGGGGCGCGTACCCGACCGTCTGGTGCCTGGCCGGCGAAGGCACCATGCCCTACTATCTGTCGAAGACGAAGGAGCGCGACGCCCAGGTGCAAAAGCAGGGCTGGACCGAAATTGCGCGCTACGTCCGCGCCACCGATCCCTTGCATCGCCCCATCACCATCCACCCTTCCCGCAACTCGCGAGACACTGTTGAAGACCCCACCGTCCTCGATATCGACATGCTGCAAACCGGCCATAGCGACCGCAAGAGCATACCGAACACCATCGAGAGCGTTCAGCGTTCTCTGGCGGCCGCTCCGAAGATGCCGGTGCTAGTGGGCGAGGTCTGCTACGAGGGCATCCAGGAGGCCAGCCGCGAAGAGGTGCAGCGCTTTATGTTCTGGTCGTGCCTGCTGAGCGGCACGGGCGGGCACACCTACGGCGCCAACGGCATCTGGCAAGTGAACAGCCGCGAGAAGCCCTACGG
>DOZZ01000266.1:56671-57105 GCA_003517725.1 Bryobacterales bacterium
GGAGCCCGGCAATTACCGCGCGTTTCTGTTCAATCCGAGCGATGGGACTGAAGTATCGTGGGGCAACGTGCAACCCGACGCCTCCGGCACCTGGAAGGCACCGGAGTTTCCGATCATCCGGGACTGGGTGGTGGTGCTGGACCGCAAGGGCTGACGAGCGTTGATATCGTAGTACTTTCTGGTCGAGGCTAACCTCTGCACCGCCGCTCCTTCGTTCGCGCCATCCTTGGTTCCTGCCTGTTGCCTGGCCTGCGCGGCAGCCCCGGCGCCGCGCTTCCATCTTTCGTCGACGCGGCCGCGCGCGCCGGCATCACCTTTCGCCACCGCGCCAGCCACACGGCCGCCAAATACCTGATCGAGTCGATGTCCGGCGGTGTCGCCATGCTGGATTACGACAACGACGGCCGCCTGGACCTGTTCTTCGTCAATGGCGC
>DOZZ01000115.1:0-1826 GCA_003517725.1 Bryobacterales bacterium
ATTCCTGACCCGCTCGCCGGGCCATTACCGCGACTGGATCCGCTCCTGCAAAGGCGGCGATCCGGCCTGCTCCAACTTAAGCGTGGCCGCGCCCTTTACCGAATGGATTACGCTGGGCGTCCTGGCCCTGCGCTTTGAGGGCAAACTCGATTGGGATAGTAAGAATATGCGCATCACCAATCATGAAGAGGCCAACCGCTATCTGCGGCCTTCGCTGCGCAAGGGCTGGACCATTTCGTAACCGGCGCCACGCCGCTTTTCCGTGCATTCGTGAAGAATTTCTGATATGGTCGGACAAGAAAAATTTCAGGGGTTGGCGCACGTAGGGCAGTGCTGCGGTCATACGTTCGTCAGCTTCTCTCCAAGGAGAGTTAAAAAAACATGAGCATCGTTCGCTCGATACGTTACGGGTTGTTGCTCGCAACGGCGTTTTTTCTGTGTATTAGCGCCTTCGCGCAGTCCGATCTTGGCACCATCACCGGAATTGTGAAAGACCCGTCCGGCGCGTCCATCCCGAATGCGTCCGTAGTGGTTCGCAATGAAGGCACCGGTACGGAGAGAAAGGCCACTGCGAATGAGGGCGGCAGCTACTCCGTCACCAATATTCCGCCGGGCCTCTACACCGTTATTGTGGATGCACCGGGCTTCAAAAAATTTGAAACTAAACTCAATAAGCTGGACTCCAGTACCACGCTTACGGTCGACGCCACCATGGCAGTCGGCGCCGCCAGTGAAACAGTCGAGGTTTCGGCCACTGCGGTTCAGTTACAGACGGAATCGGCCTCGGTGCAGAAATTGATTACGCGCCAGCAGATCGACGCGCTGGAGCTGAATGGCCGCAACCCGATCTTTATGGCCAACCTGGTACCCGGCACCCGCGGCGGAAACTTGTCCGGCCTGTCGTTTGCTTTCAGCCAGGGGCCCGACAATATTAACGGCGCGCGCAACCAGGATACCCTCATCACATTCGACGGCGCGCCGGCGGTTCGAACTCGCTCCAACGGCACCAGCCTCGGCTCGGCCGACGTGGACTCCACCCAGGAAATTCAGGTGCTCACCGCCGACTATGCCGCCGAGTACGGACGTTCCTCCGGCGGCCAGATCCGCATTTTGACGCGCAGCGGTACCCGCGATTTCCACGGTGCGGCGTATGACTATGTGCGCAATACCATTTTCAATGCCAACACCTGGGGTCGCAACCAGAACACCGCGACCAATTTCGCCGCCCCGATTCATTACAACCAGTACGGCTTCAACATTGGCGGCCCGCTCTACATCCCGGGCAAGTTCAATACCGACAAGAGTAAGGTCTTTTGGTATTGGGGCACGGAGTGGGTGCGTTACCGCTTTACCGACTCGAACTCCCTGACCGTTCCGTCGCTGGCGATGCGCCAGGGCGACTTCAGCGAACTGCTGAGCCCCAGCAACGTGTATTACGGCAAGGCGATACAGTTGAAGAACCCCGCCACCGGAGCGCCTTACGCCGGCAACATCATCCCCCCGTCGCAGTTGAGCCCCAACGGTCTCGGCATTCTGCGGACCTATCCGGCGCCCAACCTGATCAACCCTCTGAACGGCAATCAGTTTTGGTATTTCGCGGCGATCCATCCAGTAGATCAGCGCAAAGACACGCTCTCGGTGGACATCAACGTGACCGATACCCAGCGCCTCCAGTTCCGCCGCAACAACTACAACTTCAGCGAATACCAGCCGCTGGATGGCGGCACCAATCTGACGCCCAAATTCTTCAAGCGCCCCAACCAGACCAATTCGCTCGATTACGTATGGACTGTGACGCCGACCGTGGTAAACGAGACGCTGGCCAC
>DOZZ01000115.1:1947-3734 GCA_003517725.1 Bryobacterales bacterium
GTCAGCCTGGATGACGTGTACATCCCCGTGGATACGCCGCACTATTTCGACCGCACCAAAGCCGGCATCAACTACCCGTACATTTTCCCCAACGGCAAACTGATCCCAACGCGCATCCCAACCGTGAACGTCTCGAACTTCTCCGGACTGAGCGGCGGTCCCTACCCATCGCACTCTTCGGGTCCGATCTACGACATTTCCGACAGCTTGACGTGGGTCAAGGGGTCGCACACGATCAAAGTCGGCGCTTTGTATGAGCGGTCCGGCGAAAACGACAACGACGAAATCAACGTCAGCGCCTGTCCCACTTGCACCAACAACCAAAATGGGCAGTTCTCGTTCAGCGATACGCGTTCGGGTAACCCCACGTCTGGCGCCGCCATCGGCAATATCGCGCTCGGCCTGTTCGACACCTACTCGGAGCTGGGGCAGCGCGCCTACACCATCTTCCGCGGAAGCATGTACGAAGCCTTCGCGCAGGATGCCTGGAAAGTCACCCCGAAGTTGAACATCTACTACGGACTGCGCTACACCGTGAACGTTCCCTACTCGGCACTATGGCGCAACCAGATCGTCTTCGATCCGAAGTTCTACGATCCCAGCAAAGCAGTGGGCGTGGACCCCAAGACGGGCTTGATTACGGTAGGCGGAGGCGACCGCTATAACGGCATGGTGATCCCTGGAACGGGTTGGCCCAGCTCCGCCAAGGGCCGCTTCCCGGAAGCCACTTCGGGGCAGTTTGACTACCTCTTCCGCGGCGGCGCCGTCAGTCCGCATTACTCCGACGTGCAGTATGGCGATATCGCGCCGCGTGTCGGTGTGGCGTACCAGTTTGATCCGAAGACCGTGATCCGCGCCGGCGGCGGCCGCTTCTTCACCCGCCTCGGCGTCAGCGATTCGGTCTTCCTGGGCGGCAATCCGCCGTTCCAGCCGACCGCCAACGTCTCGTTCGGCAACGTCGATAACCCCGGCGGCACCGCCACCAACGTGCTGCCGCTGACGGTCACGACCCAGAGCAAAGCTTTCAAGAATCCGGAAGCCTGGAACTGGAACTTCACCGTCGAGCGCGAGCTGCCCTTTAGCTCGGTGGTCAGCGTCGCCTACGTCGGTCGCCTCGGGCTGCACCTGCAGCGCGAAGCCGATATCAACCAGCCCACCACGGATGTGGTTGCGGCGAACCCCGGCGTTAGGCTGGATGCGCTGCGGCCTTACCTGGGCTACAACTCCATCCGCGAAACCGACAACATCGGCCGGTCGCTCTACAATTCCTTCCAGTTAAGCCTGAACCATCACTTTTCGAAGGGCCTGCAGTTCGGAATCGCGTATACATACGCCAAGAGCTTCGACAACGGCTCCGCCCAGCGTAACATCATCCCCGATACCTACAACGCCAATAACCTGTGGGGACCGTCGGACTTCGATGCGCGTCACGTGTTCATTGCCAGCTACCTGTATGAGCTGCCGTTCTTCAAGGAGCAAAACTTCGCCGGCAAGGTGCTGGGTGGATGGCAGGTCAGCGGTATCGTGCAGTGGCAGACCGGCACGCCCTGCAGCGTTGGCACCGGCAACGACTACGCCGGCGTGGGCCAGGACGGCAATATGTGCGGCATCGGGCAGTTTTGGGTGGAAAACGGGATGCCCAAGGTTATCGGCAAGTTCGCCGCCGGTGGCGCCAAGGATCCTAACCAATACTTCTCCACTACCAATTCCGATGGCCGCCCGATTTTCACCGCGCCGGCCAAAGGCACGTTCAATCTGCAGAAGGGCATTCGCAATCAGATCCACGG
>DOZZ01000284.1:0-1876 GCA_003517725.1 Bryobacterales bacterium
GCAGGTGCTCGGGGCCGAAGTCGGGCCATAGCACGGGCGTGAAGTAGAGCTCCGCGTAAGCCGATTCCCATAGCAGGAAGTCGCTCAGGCGCTGCTCGCCGCCGGTGCGGATCAGCAGGTCGACATCGGGCGATGCGCCCAGCAGACCAGCGCGCGCCGCGGTCGTGATGGCGTTGCGTGCCGAATAGTCGATGGCCAGGCGTAGTTCGAGCGCGCGGCCCTCGCTGGTGTCCGCCTCGGCTTGCTGAATCGCCAGCACCACGGATTGGGGCAGACGGTCGCGGCGGCCGATCACGGTCAGCCGGATGCCTTGGCGGCGGCACTCGGTGGCTTCGGAGCGCAGATAGCGGTCGAGCAGGGCCATCAGAGCGCTGACCTCCGCGGCGGGCCGGCTCCAGTTGTCGGCCGAGAAGGCATACAGCGTCAGGGTATCGATTTCGCCCGCGGCCGCGGCTTCCACGATGCGGCGTACGGCTTTGGCGCCGGCGGCGTGACCGGCGGTACGCGGCAGGCCGCGAGCCTCGGCCCAGCGGCCGTTACCGTCCATGATGATCGCGGCGTGCATGTTCTGGCCTAAGGCTGGCGCATGGCCCGGATCAGGGCTTCCATGTGGTCGAGATAGCGCTCGAGCGATTTGCGCCCGTTCGCGGTGAGCCGGTATTCGGTGCGCGGCACGCGGTTGTCGAAAGATTTGGTGCACTGGACGTAGCCGGCGTCTTCGAGCTTGCGCGCGTGGACGCTGAGGTTGCCGTCGGTGGTATCGAGCAGCTTCTTCAGCTCATTGAACGTGAGGCTCTGGTTGACCGCCAGCGCGCTCAGGATGCCGAGGCGCAGGCGTTCGTGGATCAGGCGCTCGAGCTTGGACGCGGGCGCGCCGGTCTGCTCGGAGATGACGGCCACGGGCTCGTCCGCGGGCGCTCCGGATTTCAAGGAGGCGCGTTTAGCCACCGTACCTCCGGGCAATGATCAGGCCAAACAGAATGTGCAGGCCGCCGAAAGAGGCCGCCAGCGCGGCGTTGCCCCAGGCGCCGGGAAGGAACAGGGTGACGGCGCCGAAGAGCAGAAAGCAGAGGCCCATCAGCGGTACCAGGCGCACCGAGAAGGCGCCGCCGGCCACTACGCCGGTACCGTAGAGCAGCATCCAGGTGCCCGGAATGGCTTGCGGCAGCCCGGCGCGCAGCAGGACGGCGGTCAGCAGTGCCGCGGCAAACACCGGCGGCACCAGCGCCAATGCGAACTTGCGTGCCGGACGGGCCGACAGCGCGGAGGCGCGGGCCTTAGCGCGCGCGAAGAAGAAACCCAGCGCCAGCGCGAAAAACGCTTCGGCGACCCAGACGGTGACCCAACCGGCGAGGGAGGTTTGGCGGCCGGCTACCCAGGCCGCGGGCAGCGCCGAGAGGCCCATGGCAATGCCGCCGACCCCGGGCACGGCGGTGAACGACCCCGCGGTTTCCATGGTGTCGCGGATGAAGCGCAGGTTGTCCATGGCCTGCGTGTGCAGCGCTAATGTGGGCGGCGCGGGCGGACGGATGGGGCGGACCAGAGCCATACTGGCTAGAATATATGGGTTTGGACAAAACCACAAGTACTTTATTGTTAAAAGTGCATTAATGGGCGCAAATCAACTTCCAGTTCGCTTGGCGTCGGCCGGAGCTACGATCCCAAATCCCTCTTTGATCACTACAATGCGATTCGCGCTGACTGCGGAGAAACGCTCCACTTTGCCGCTCGGCCAGCGAATTTCAAGGCGGTCCACCGACGCGCGTTCTCCCAGGCCGAAGTGCAGCCGCGGATCGTTGCTCGATAGAAAACTGCCGCCGGCGCGCACGTGGTCGTATTGCACCAGGCCGCCGGATTCTACTTTCACCTGCGCGCC
>DOZZ01000284.1:2102-2874 GCA_003517725.1 Bryobacterales bacterium
TCGCCATCGTTGTCGTAATCGCAGTACGCGCCACCGCGAGCCGATCTCCAGGGCATCGTCGACAAACCCACCTCGTGGGACACCTCGCTAAATTTGCCCTCGCCGAGGTTGCGGAACAACTGCAAGGGCTGCCGGTAGGTCTCCGCGATCTTGCCATCGACCTCGGGATAGACATGGCCGTTGGCCGCGAACAAGTCCTTGCGCCCGTCATTGTCGTAATCGAGAAAAAAGGTCGCCCAACCGAGATGCGGAATGGTGGCTTCGGCGATTCTCGATTGGTACGAGTGGTCCGCGAAGAAGCCGCCGCCCTCATTGTGGAACAGCACGTAATTGTCGTTCGCGAAGGTGGTGACGAAAAGATCCATCTGGCCGTCGTTGTCGTAATCCCCCACCGCGACGCCCATGCTGGACATTTCTTTGCCGTCGGCATTCATCGCCACTCCGGCTGGAACGCCGATCTCCTCGAACGTGCCGTCGCCTTTGTTGTGATAGAGATAATTCGGATTCGAGTCGTTGGCCACGAAAATATCGGGCTTGCCGTCTCCGTCGAAGTCGTCAAAGACCACGGTGAATCCAAAATAACGATTTTTGTCGACAACCCCCGCCTTGGCCGTGACGTCGGTGAACGTGCCGTCGCCGTTATTGTGATACAAGGCATCGGGCGCACCGCGGTAGCCGAGCGGCCCGCAGGCGTGGACCGTCACGCCTCGATACTCACACGTTTTGAATTCCGGGTGGTGGATGTCGAAATCCATATATCCCGAGACGTAGA
>DOZZ01000284.1:3103-3765 GCA_003517725.1 Bryobacterales bacterium
GTGCCGTTGCCGTTGTTGTGATAGAGAATGTTCGGGCCGAAGTTGGCGATGAAGAGATCGGTGTTGCCGTCATTGTCGTAGTCCGCCGCGACGCAGCCGAACCCCCATCCGTTGCCGGGGACGTGGGCGGCTTCGGTGACGTCGGTAAAAGTGCCGTCCCTATTGTTTCGAAATAAGTAATTGCGGTGCGCTTGGGCCGGCTTCCCGCCCTGCAATTCCGCCAGCGTGGCCCCGTTGACAAGGTACAGATCCATGTAGCCGTCATTGTTGTAATCGAACCAGCAGGCGCCGCTGCCGTTCACTTCCAGCACGTAATTTTTCTTCAAACCCCCGGAGATGATCAGCGCTTTCAGGCCCGCTTTCTCGGTCACATCTTGAAACTTTACGCTGGAAGTTCCGGCCATCAGGAAGACGGCAACGGCGATAAGGCCGAAGCAGAGGAAACGAATCATGGAATCTTGCTTTCGCGCGTTCGAAGCTCCTGGAAGATGTGGGTCTGCTCGGCGGCCAGCGTGGTTTGGCCCAGGCGCGCATACACGCGAGAGAGCTCATAGTGCAACTGCGCATGATCGGGATGGGTTGCCAGCGCGGCTTCGAGGATCGAGCGGGCGGCGGCGATATCTTTTGTCAGTATCGCGTCGCGCGCCGCACCCAGGGTGGCG
>DOZZ01000284.1:3892-4261 GCA_003517725.1 Bryobacterales bacterium
TTCTGTTGCACCTCGGCCAATCCGAGCAGGCTATCAATCTGGCCCGGCGCAAGCTCAGCGGCGCGCGCGAACAGTGGCCCGGCTTCACGATAGCGTCCGAGACGCGCCAATTGCTGCGCTTTGGCCAACGATGCCTGGGGCAGGGAGGGAAAAAGCTTCCAGGCCTCTTGCGCCACGTCCAGCGCGGCAGCCTGTTGTTCCGTCGCGTTCAGGGCTTCGATTAGCAAAAAGTAGGGCTTGGGATCGCCGTGGGCGAAGCGCACCGCATCCCGCAAGACCGGGATCGCCCGCTCCGGAGCATTCGTGCGTAGCTCCGCCAACCCGAGCATATTCAGGGAGCGAACATTAGTGGGCTGCAGCGCGCGCCAT
>DOZZ01000040.1:0-1011 GCA_003517725.1 Bryobacterales bacterium
GGCCAGCACCGCGCACAGCGCGATGGCCACCACCGCCACCAACACTGAGATAGGCCGTTTTAACGCCGCCAATACCAATCGCATCAGAGTCCCTTCCTACTTTCCAACCGCCGCCAGAAAAGGCGTCAGATCACCTTGCGCCGCCGCTACGCCCAACATCGCGCGCCACACGCCCAGTTGCGCCAGCGCATTGTCGATCTCCGATTGCGTCAGCAGCCGTTGCGCTTCGGCCACTTCGGCGATACTCGCCAGCCCCGCTCGATACCGCGCGGTCGCTTGTACCTGCGCATCGCGCGAAGCCTGCACAAAAACCGGCGTGTTCTGGGCCACGCGGCGCGCTCCCTCCAGAATCGCCCGGGCCTTCGCCACTTGTCCGTTCACGTCCTGCACCGTCTGCTGATAACCGGCGGCCGCGCTGCGCTCATTGTGAACTTCAATCTCTTTCTTCGCGCGAATCGAGAACCAGTCGAACGCCGGAAACGTGACGCTCGCGCCCAGGGCCCAGTTCTGCGTGTTCGGAGCAAGCCCGCTGACCGCGCCGCCGGTGCGCCCATCCGGTCCAATTCCGGTACCGCGCGCGAAGCTGGCCCCTTGCAGATAAACGCGCGGAACATACGAACGATCGAGCGCCTTCTCTCTCGCTTTGACCTCGCTTACCGCCGCCTCGGCCGCCATGGCTAGCGGGTGTTGCGCAGGCGCGGTCGCCGGAACGTCCTGGCCCGCGGGCAGGCTCAGCAACGCCCCCGGTTCAATCACGATCGTCTCGGGCGCCACGCCCAGCAGCGCCGCCAGAGCCGCCCGCGCCACATCGCGCGCCTGCTCGGCCTGGATCTGCTCGGTTTGCGCCAGAGCCAGTTCGGCCCGCGACCGCGACGCGTCCGCGCCGGGCCGCAATTCGTTCTTCACCAATGTCTCCAGCACCTGATCCAACACTTGCGCGCGTTCCACGCCGGCGCGCGCCGCAACCACCGTCTGCTGCGCCGCGGCAATCGTCAAAAAGAGATCCGCTGA
>DOZZ01000040.1:1211-2071 GCA_003517725.1 Bryobacterales bacterium
GGCAGGTAGCTGGTCCGGGCCAGATTGATGCCCGCGGCCGCCGCCTCCACGCGTTCGAGCGAAACCTTCACCGACGGATAGCGCGCCAGGGCCTGCTGCACCGCTTGGTCCAACGTCAGCGGAGCCGGTTGCGCGGGAGCCGCATACGCCGCCAACAGCAAACCCGTCAGACCTCCGATCAGCTTGCGCAACGCCGTCTCCATTTAGCGCTTGCCGAGCTGGCTCAGCGCGGCCTTAAACCCGGTCGCCAGTTTGTCCGCCGGCCCGGTGCCCCAGTAGTGCAGAAAATAAATGGGCTGTTGGCCGCCGATCATGTGGTTATGGATCGCCACCACATTCAGACCATTCGCGCGCAACGCCTTCAGCACCGGCGTAATTTCTGATCCCAGCATCGCCACGTCCCCGGCGATCTCGGCATTGGCATCGCTGCCGAAAAAGGCCGCCCACGTGTTCAGGCCCATGCGGGCATTGATCTTGGCCCCCATCTCCGTGATCTTCAAGTCGTCGCGGCCCACCGTGATCTTGTAGACCGGGCCCATCTGTTCCCCCGCATGCCCCACAATTCCGGCGATCTTGGCCGTGTCTATGGTGCCTGCCGAGACATTCGATTTCCCGCTTACCGCCGTAGCCTCGTGCGCCGGGCTCACATGCCCGATCAAGTCCACAGCCGGCTTGGCTTTGGTGGCCAGCTCCGCCGCTTTGCCATGCCCGTGCACATGCATATAAAAGATGCGCGGGCTCTCAAAAAAGAAGTGATTGTGGAGCGCCGTCACCTCCAGCCCGTTCTCCAGCAGCGCCGACATCACGGGATTCACCTCGTCCTCCAGCAGCACCAGATCGCCCATCATCACGTCGTGGCC
>DOZZ01000040.1:2238-7109 GCA_003517725.1 Bryobacterales bacterium
TTCAAATCGTTTCTCGGTATGTTGATCTTAAGAACGTTGTCTTTGTAGTCGCCTTTTTTATCGAGCGTTTTCAAGACGTCCTGGTAATCGGCCGGCATCTCCTGCGCGGCAAGGTGGAAGCCTAGCCCGAATATCGCCATGCAGCCGGCAACCTTCTGTATTGTTCTCATCGTCCATCTCCTTTGAACTCTGACTTCGTAAATGGCAGCCGCACACGGAAGGTACAACCCGGCCGCGAATCGCATTCAAGTTCGATGCTGCCGCCGTGCACTGCCACCGCCCATTGCGCAATGGACAGGCCCAGCCCGGCGCCGCCCTCTTCCCGTGTTCTGGCTCGGTCAACGCGGTAGAAGCGCTCGAACACGCTCGCTCGATGTTCGGGCGGAATGCCGGGACCGCTATCCCGCACTTCAATCCAAGCCTCGCCACCGCGCGGGCTAACCAGCACCTGAACCGTGCCACCGTGGGGCGAGTACTTCACGGCGTTATCGATCAGATTGACCAGCGCCTGCCGCAAGATCATGCGGTCGCCCACGACCGTGACCGAAGCGTCGCCCGCTACTTCCAGGCGTTGACTTTTTTCCTCGGCCAGCACTTCCAGCAAAGCCGCGGATTCCCTGGCAAGATCGAGCACCGGCACCTCTGTGTGTTGCAGCGGGATGCGCCCAGCGTCCGCTCGCGATAATGTCAGCAGACTGTCCACAAGCTGCGTCAGGCGGCCGGCCTCCTCCAGCATGCTGCCGATCACATCGCGCAAGTCGTCTGCGTTTCCGGACCTGTGCAGCGCGACTTCGCCGACGCTACGTATCGCGGTCAGGGGCGTGCGCAATTCATGCGATGCGTCCGCCGTGAAGCGGCGCAGCTGTTCGAAGGAGCGCTCCAGCCTGGACAATGTCTGGTTGAAGGCTTGCCCCAGGTGCCCCAGTTCGTCGTCGGGGTTCTCGATCTCGAGCCGTTCATTCAAGCGTTCCGCGCTGATCTGCTCGGCTCTCCGCGCCATGGCATTTACCGGCTGCAGCGCGCGGCCGGCCACGGCATAGCCGGTCAGTCCCACGATCAGCAGCGCCAAGGGCAAGCCGATCCCGAGCCCCGTGAGCATCTCCGCAAAATCCTGGCGCAGATGGTCTTCGTTAAGCGCCAGACGCAGAATTACGGTGCGTCCGTCCATTTTGTGCGCCCGAGTCGCGATGCGCACCCGTGCGCCACCGGCCAGCTGCGCCGAGCGTTCCGAATAACCCTGCAGGCCTTCGTTCGCCCCGGGCGGCGGCCCCAAAGTTTGTCCCTTGAGTTGCGGGCTGCGATACAGCAGAGTGCTGGCGGGCGACCATACTTCCAGCAGAGAAGTCGCCAGGGCGACGTCTTCGCCCGGTTCGGCCTCGGCGGCATTCAGGCGCACGCCGCCGTCCGGCAGTATCGCGATCATGCTCTCGGCCGTTTCCATGTCGCGGTCCAGCGCCATGTCGAGCTGCTCGGTTACGTTATGCAGGAAAAAAGCGGACGTTCCCGCCACATACAAAATCAGCACGCCGCCCAGCAACGACACATAAATCAGCGTCAGCCGCGCGCGCAGGCTGCGGCTCACGAGCTTGCCTCCCGCAGCGTGAACCCGACACCGCGCACCGTGTGGAGCAGTTTGCGATCGAATGGATCGTCCACTTTGCGCCGCAGCCGGGCGATATGCACGTCGATGACGTTGTCGAGCGGAGTGGCCCGCGCGCTTTCTCTCCACACCTCGCGCGCCAGCATCTCACGAGACACCACGCGGTCCTTATTTCTCGCTAAGAACTCCAGCAGTTCATACTCGCGCGCGGTCAACTCGATGCGCTGGCCGGCGCGCGTCACGGTGTGGGTCACGACGTCCATCTCGAGCGTGTCCACCTGCAGCGATACCACCGGCTCTGCCTTCCCGCGGCGCAGCAGCGCCCGTATGCGCGCGCTCAGCTCCGCGAACGCAAACGGCTTCACCAGATAATCGTCCGCGCCGGAATCAAGGCCCGAGACCCGGTCTTCGATGGCATCCTTGGCGGTCAGCAGCAGCACCGGTATCCGCAGACCACCCTTGCGCAGCGCGGCCAGCACCTCGATTCCGTCGCGCCCCGGCAGCATCACATCCAGCACGATCAAATCGAAGGGCTGCGAACTGGCGCGGAAAAATCCGTCTTCGCCGGTAGCCGTCAGCTCAACCTCATAGCCCTCGGCCTGCAGCCCCTCGCGCACGGCCCGGCCGACCTTCGGTTCGTCTTCAATCACCAGGATCCGCACGATGCCACTTCCTTTATACAGATATTTCCACCGCCGCGACCCTTAAGTTCTCCTGAAGTTTTGCTGAACCAAACGTAAGAAACTTACGTTTGACCAATGTCCGCAGCCCTCGTAACCGGCCCGCCACGTACAATAATTTGAGAGGCAGTTCCCCAGGTTTCTATGTCCGCCGAACACCGGATCACGCCCGAAGATATCATCACGCTGCTGCTCGAGGAGATGGAAGCCGGCATTGCCCCCAGCCTCTACACCAACCTGGTTCCCAGCGTCTTTGACATTTATCTGCATGCCGACGACCTCGATCGTCTGCGCCCCCTTGAGCGCCGCATGCGGGATGAAGCCATACGCGCCCTCACCGCGCGCATCAGCGAACTCAACAAGGCCGGCGGCACGCGCCTGAAGCTTTCGCTGGTCCGCGATCGCACGCCCAAAAAACAGTACGAGGCCCTGGGCGAATGGGTGCTCGAGTTCCACGAGAATACCGATGACGACGCCGCTGAGAATGCCCTCGTCATCGTCTCCAACTTCCCGCGCGAGAGCGACACCGCCGACCGTGTCGGCACTTTGACGGAGCGCATAACGCGCCGCGACTCCGGCGGCGCCATCAGCACCACCGCGACGCAGCGCACCACCAATCTCGACACGCGCCGGGCCACGGGCATCCTGCACGCCAACATCGCCTTCGAAGACGAGACCGGCGCGCACACCTACCAGATGACGCGCGACGCCATCAAAATCGGGCGGGGCGCGATCGATCGATGGGTCGACTTGAAACTGGGCTCGCAAAAGGACATCTCGCGCGAGCACCTGCTGATTCGCCGCGACGCAGCGAGCGGCAAATTTTTCATCAAAGACCTCAGCAGTCTGGGAACAACCGTCAACGGAAAACGTATCCCCTCTAGCATTGAAAAAGTGAATGGAGAGGACGTCGATCGCAATGTGGAGGTCCCGCTGCCGGACAAAGCGCGCATCGGCCTGGCGGGCGTGTTGAACCTGGAGTTCCGCGCGGTCCGCTAGCCCCATGACGCGGTTGCACGCAGCCCGGTACGCCTTCCTGGCGCTCTTGATGCTATTCTCCGCGTGCGCCGTATGGCTAGGGCGGAGGCGCTAAATGGAGCTGGTCATCGACAAAATTACAGCGCCTGGTTTTGTGGGGCGGGCCTTCAGCCTGCGGAGGGCTTTAGCCCGACCATCCTCAGAGCACACGAAACGCGACCATCAGCGCGTTGCAGTGCAGCGGGCTGAAGCCCGCAGCAGGCTGAAGCCCGCCCCACGTACCGAATTCCATAAAGCGAGCGGGGCAAGGGCGCACGCCCGGCTCTCGTCAAGAGGCACTGATCTAACATGACCACGCCCGCCTCAGCCGCTGCCAGCCACCAGGGCAACGTTCGCGGCAACAATGAAGACCGCGTCCACGCCGACGATGCGCGCGGCATCTACATCGTGGTGGACGGCATGGGCGGCCACTCCGCCGGCGAACACGCCGCCGAGATCGCGCTCGACATCATCCGCACGAGGCTCGAGCGCCAGACGGACGACACACCGCAGCGCATGCGCGAGGCCATCACGCTGGCCAACAACGCCATCTTCGAAGCCGCACGCACTCACACGGAGTGGGCCGGCATGGCCTGCGTGCTGACGGCCGTCGTCATCGAAGGCTCACAAGCGACCGTGGGCCACGTCGGCGACACGCGCCTGTACCGCATTGAGCGTGGCCGCATTGAAAAGGTCACGCGCGATCATTCGCCGGTCGGCGAACGCGAAGACTGCGGCGAGCTGAAGGAAGCCGAGGCCATGCGCCATCCGCGCCGCAATGAGGTTTTTCGCGACGTCGGCTCGCGGCCCCGCACTCCGGATGAAGAAGCTTTTATTGATATCTACACCATCGCTTTCGATGCAGGCAGCGCTCTGCTGCTCTGTAGCGATGGCCTGAGCGATGCACTGCCCGCCGCCGCGATTCTCGAAACGGTGCAGCGCGACGCCGGCGATCGCCAGCGCGCGGTCAACAACCTGATTGAAGCCGCCATCGAGCACGGCAAAGACAACGTTTCGGTGGTGCTGGTGGAGGGTGAAAAGTTTGCCGCGTCCGCACGGCCCGGTCCCGCCGCGCCGCCATCCCGCTCCCGTCTGATTCCGGTTTGCATCATGGTCGGCATAGTCCTCGGTGCGCTCGCTACGCTGGCCACCGAGGCTTTGCTGAACCAGCGGCACCCCGCGCCCGCCGTGCTGACCGTCGCCGCTCCCGCCACCATCGCCTCGGCGCTCGACCGCGCCCGTCCCGGCGACACCATCCAGATCGCGCCCGGCACCTACACCGGCAACATCGCGCTCAAGTCGGGTGTCAATCTAGCCGGCTCCGACGCCGCGCGCTGCATTCTAAAAGGCATCGTCACGGCGCACGGCGTGTATAGCGCGAAGCTAACGCAACTGACCGTCTCAGGCGAGGCAGCCGGTCTCGATCTTCACGATAGCGATGTGGACGTCGAGCGCTGCATCGTCACCGGCGCGCGCGATGCGGGCGTGCGCTACACCGGCACGTCGCGCGGGCTGCTGCTGGCGAGCGAAATCCGCGACAACGCGGGCCCCGGCATCCTGGTCTCCGGCGCCGC
>DOZZ01000040.1:7230-7630 GCA_003517725.1 Bryobacterales bacterium
CCGTTCGTCAGCGGCAACACCTTCTCGGGCAATGGCGCGGAGCCGATCTGGCTTCCCGCCGGTCAGGAAGACATGCTGCCCAAGAATTTCTTCGTGGGTGCGCCGCCGAAGATTCCGGCACGTAATTACCGGCTCACCACCGAGGTCCTGCGATGACCGTCGGCGAGCGCTACGACCGTTACGTCATCCGGCGTCTGCTGGGCCGGGGCTCCATGGGCGAGGTCTATCTGGCGCTCGACACCGACTTCAATCGCGAAGTTGCGATCAAGCTGGTCTACAACGGACCCGACGCCGACGATCGCGACATCCTTGAGGCCGAGCGCCTCGGCGCCGAACTGCAGAAGCGCCTGGCCGGCGTCGATCCGCGCGTCGTCATCGTGCACCAGTACGGCGAGATGAA
>DOZZ01000040.1:7841-36666 GCA_003517725.1 Bryobacterales bacterium
CAGAGCTTCAACACCGTCATCGACGACAAGCGCTTTGCCGGCATCGTGCATGGCGATTTGAAGCCGAAGAACATCCGCGTGGCCACCAGCGGCCAGATCAAGGTTCTCGATTTCGGCATCGCCAAAGCCCTCTCGCACACGCGCAAACACACGGTGAACCTGTTCGCCAGCGCCGCCTACTGTTCGCCCGAGCGGCTCGAAACGCAGAACATGAATTTGCAGTCGGACCTGTGGTCGGTTGGCGTGCTGCTGTATCAGATGATCGCCGCCCGTCTGCCGTTTGACGACACTTCGCGCGAACGTCTGGAGCGCCGCATCCGCTCGTACCAGCCACCCGATCCACTGCCGCCCGAGTGCCCCGAACCGCTCAGTCACATCGCATTTAAGATGCTGGCCCGCGATCCCGCGCGGCGCTACCCGAGTGCCGCCGAGGCCCGCGCCGACCTGATGCGATGGCGCGACGGGCAGCCCATCGCCGCGCCGGCTTTCGAGAGCGAAGCCACGGTCAGAACCTCGGCCACGCCGCCGGACGCCGACTTTCAGGACTCCACCGTGCGGACCGTCCCGCCGCTGCCTCCGCTCCCGCCGGCGCCGCGCCGAGGCCTGTTGCACGGCCCCTTCCCTCGCCCCCTGATGGGCTGCTTCGCCGTCTTTCTCGGCGTCGTCGTACTCGGCATCATCTTCGCGTTCATGCAATTGGATGTCTGGCGCAAGAGCGAAAGCCTCAAAACCGACCTCGCCACCGAGCACGTCAGCGATGAGGACGCCTGGGGCCGCTACCAGAATTTGCAGTCGCGCATTCACTTTCCCGGTCTGCTGTGGCCCGCGCGCACGTCGCTGAAAAAGCATCTCGCCACCGCGGCCGACGCCACGCTGCTCGAATACCGCAACAGCGATGCGCCGCAGATTTACCTAAAGCAGTGGACCCGCGCGCGCACCGCGCTGCTACGCGCGCTCGACATCGATCCCGACGATAGAGAGCTGCGCGGCAAACTGCTGGTCTGCGAAGGCCAGATCGATCGCATCCTCGCCGGCTCGCTCAAAGGCGATGCGCGCCAGAAGCGCTTGAACACCGCCGTGGCCCGTTTCCGCGAAGGCGCCGGACTGCTGCGCAACACGCCCGACGCCGAACTGGGTCTCGCCCGCATCTACACCTACGATTTGAACGATCTGGAACAAGCTGAAGAGGCGCTGGCGAAGGCTGCCGACAAGGGGCATCCCGCCGGCAAGCGCGAGCAAGCGCAACTCGCCGATGGCTACCGCCGCCGCGGCGACCGCATCTGGCGTGAGTCGCGCGCCTTCCAAAAATTTCCGGATCGCGAACAGGAGTCTCTGGAGAAAGCCCGGCAAGACTATATGAAAGCGCAGGAACTCTATCAGAAGACGGAACTGTTCGGCGACGCCGCGCGCAATGAGATGCTGGCGCTCGACGGCCAGCATAGGGTGGAGCAGCGCCTCGACCAACTGCGCGCGCCCGCGGCGCCGGCGGTGCCGCAATGAAACTCTCCCGCGAAGAACTAGGCGCGCGCGCTCGCGAACGCCAGTACCAGCAGGTGCGCCGACAGGGTGCCGCGCGTTCGAGCGAGTTCTTCATGCTGCTTGCGGGCTCGTGCCTGCTCGCCGTGGGGCTCGGTCTCATCTATGCAGCCAAGACTGCGGCATTCGAGTCATTCGATCAGCAGCTTGCGGCGAAGCAGATTATCGAGCTAAATGACCTGGCAAGCCCCTCCCCGCTGATTCCATTTCTCGCGGCGGCCGGTAACGCCGCCGATCAGGATTTCACCGCCACCGCGATCTACAGGGAAAAAGCTCACGGCCTGCGGTTCGAGAACGCCGGCGCCGTGGCGCGCCTGCACGTGACCCAAGCCCAGATCGCGCACACCCGCCTCGACGAACTCTCCCGGCGCTTCGCCGATTACGTCGCGCGCCGCGAAGAACGCGAGGCGGAGCGCGAAGCCGCGCTCTCGCGCCTCGGCCGTTTGCGAGAACGCTTCTGGACCCACGCGGAACGCCCGTTATCCATGCCGCTGCTCACCGGCGTCGCGTTTGCCGAGCTCAAGCCGCACCTCGTCGTCCGCCGCCCCGCTGATTTCAAGCGCTCATTCTGGATCTGGTCGATTCTCTTTCTCGCCGGCTTCTACGCGGTGCATTTCTTCTGGCGCCTGCTCGGCTTCGCGGGCGATCAATATCTTTTGCCCATGCTCCAGGTTCTCTCCGGCCTGGGTTTCATTCTGATGGTGAGCCTGCGCGATCCATTGCGCGACACGCTCATGTTTTCCGAATTCGCGGGCGGCGTAGTCGCCGGTTGCGCCGCCCTGGCGCTCTTCAGCATGGTCCATTACGAGCGCGCCCTCGGACGTCTGAGTTGGGTGCCGCTCGCCGCCGCCGTGCTGCTGGCTGTGGCGCTCGGCCTTTTCGGCTCCGGCCCCGGTCTCAGCGATGCCAAGGTGAATCTGTTCTTCTTCCAGCCCATGGAATTGATTCGCATTCTGCTGGTGCTGTTCCTGGCCGGCTACTTCGCGCGGCACTGGGACGCCCTGCGCCAACTGCGTCAGGAGCAGGGCCGTCTCGCCGGCCTGTCGCAAAAATTCAACATCCCGCGTCTCGATTACCTGCTTCCCGTGGCCCTCGGCGTCGCTGTGTCCATCGCCCTCTTCTTCTGGCTCAGCGATCTGGGTCCGGCGCTGGTCATAGGGTGTCTTTTTCTGACGCTCTATAGCATTGCGCGCCAGCGCGTGGCCCTCGCCGCCGGCGGCCTTGCCGTCATCGTTATGTCCTTCGCGTTTGGATATTTCACCGGTGTCCCGCACACGGTCCGCGAGCGCGTCGACATGTGGCGCTCACCTTGGGACAACACCGCGCACGGCGGTGATCAGCTGGCGGGCTCGCTCTGGGCGTTGTCGAGCGGCGGCACAACCGGCAGCGGCCTCGGACTCGGCGAGCCCGAAACCCTGGCCGCCGCCCACACCGACCTGGTGCTCTCGGCGCTCGGCGAACAGATCGGGTTCATGGGCCTCGCCGCCGTCTTTGCTCTGTATGGATTTCTGGTCTACCGCGGCCTGCGCATTGCCCTCGCGGCAGCCAGCCCCTACGGCTATTTCCTAGGCGTCGGCCTCACGCTGATCGTGGCCTACCAAACGCTGCTGATCGCCGGAGGCCTGCTCGGTCTCATCCCCTTATCCGGCGTCGTGTCGCCGTTCCTAAGCTACGGCCGCACGTCCATGGTGGCTAACTTCATCCTGTTCGCGATGCTTCTGGCGATCTCCTCTCGGCCCACCGAACCCGCGCGCACCGCGCCGTTTCTGGCCCCGACACGCGTGCTCATGGCTGCTCTGGCCGCATGCCTGTTAATCGTTGTCGGCCGAACAGCCTGGATTCAGACGCTCCGCAGCGATCAGCTGGCAGTGCGCGGAACGCTAGTGAAGCAGGCCGACGGCGTGCGCCGCTACCAGTACAATCCGCGCCTGCTCGAAGCCGCGCGGCTCCTGCCCAAGGGCACCATCACCGATCGCGACGGGCTCCCGCTCGCCGCCAGTAACTGGAGCGATATCGAAAAATATCGCGCGGAATACCAACAGCTCGGCATCACGCTGCCCTCCTCGGCGCAGGGCGGCCGCCGCTACTATCCACTCGGCCCGGCGTTCTTCTATCTGCTCGGCGACGTGCGCAGCCGTGTCGGCGCCGGCGCTACCAACACCGCGTTTGCCGAGCGCCAATCGCGCACCCGACTACAGGGCTACGACGACGTCGCCGAAACGGAAGAGGCCCGCGATCCACAGACCGGCGCCATCACAACGCGCGTTCGGCGCAATTACGCGGCGCTTCTGCCGCTGCTGCGCCACCGGCATGAACCTAATCATCCGCAAGTGGTGGCGCTGTTGAGCCAGCCGCGCGATGTGCGCATGTCGCTCAGCGCGGCGCTGCAACTGCGCGCCACGGCCATCTTGAAGCAGCATCTGGAAAAGCTCGGCAAAGAAAAAGGCGCGATCGTCGTTCTGGATCCCGCGACTGGCGAACTCTTGGCCGCCGTCAGTTACCCGATCCCGTCCGCCGGCCAGTTCGCCACGTTAAGCGCCAGTTCGCAGTCGCCTTTGCCGCGCCAGGATTTCATCGACCGCGCGCGCTTCGGACTCTACCCGCCGGGCTCCTCCTTCAAGCTGGTGACGGCAGCCGCGGCGCTGCGTAAAGATCCGGAGCTCGAGAACCAGCGCTTCGAATGCATCCGCCTGCCCGATGGGCGCACCGGCAATTTTGTCGGACGCCGCGCCATCCGCGACGACGTCGCCGATAAACAGCCACACGGCTCCGTCAACATGCAGAAGGGTATTGAAGTTTCCTGCAACGCATACTTCGCGCAACTCGGCGCCTCGCGCGTCGGCGCACAGGCCTTGCAGGATATGGCCGCGTCGTTCGGCATCTCCGTCGCGTCTCCCAACACGCCGGAGAAGTTGAAGCAGTCTCTGCCTCAAGCTTCCTACGGGCAGGGCCAGGTGGTGGCGTCACCGTTCCAAATGGCGCGCGTCGCGGCGGCCGTCGCCAATGGCGGCCAGGCTTTGCAGGGTCACTGGATCGTAGACGAGAGCAACGCCCGCGTGCATGCGCCGGTGCGTGTGTTGGACGCTCCGCTAGCCGCCAAACTGGCCGGCTTCATGCGCTTAGTTGTAACCTCTGGTACCGGACGCGTGCTCAACACTTCGCCCATCCCGATTGCGGGCAAAACCGGCACGGCCGAACTGGCCGGCGCCACGTCGCATGCCTGGTTCGTGGGCTTCGCGCCCTACCAGCCGAAGGGCGGCAAGCAGATCGCCTTCGCCGTGCTGGTGGAAAATGGTCAATACGGCGGTACGGCCGCGGCGCCCATCGCCGGCGATATCGTGAAAGCCGCGCGGGAACTCGGCATCTTATGAAATCCATCGAAGAACTCGACCGCTGGATCGGCGCCAAAGTGAAGGGCTGGAGCGCCAGGCTCGGCGGCGGCGACTCGCATTCGCCCGCCGTGCTCGAAATCCATCGCGACATTTTGGAGGACGTGCGCGACCGCCTCGAACCCAAAGGCCAGGGCCGCTATTTCTTCCCGTACAACCACATCGTGATCCACCTCGGCGCCGCCGACACGGCGCAGGAGGGTCTTTACCGCGCGGCGTTTGGTGACGGCGAAACTCTCTCCAACGAAATCCGCGCGCTATTGGCAGAGGCCGGAACCGCTGGCGCGAAACTGGCCATCGAACTGGAAATCGCAGTCGATGCCGCGCTGGCCTGGACTGGCCCGCCTTTCCGAATCGATTACTTCAACCAGAAGCAGGGGTCCGAGCCCTCGATCGCATCCGCGCGGCCCGCGGCGAAACTCGTCGTGATCAAGGGCGAAGCCGATGCGGCCGAGTATCCGGTCATCGCGAACCGCGTCAATGTAGGCCGTATGAAAGAGGTGTTCGGCGAAAAAGAAGGACTGCGGCGCTGCAACGATGTGGCCTTCGCCGAAGCCGAAATCACGGTCTCACGCGAACACGCGTTCCTCACCTACGATCCTTCCACCGGTCGTTTTCGAATTTGTGACGATCAAAGCCATCGCGGCACCAGTATTTTCCGCGAGGGCCGTCGCATCGATGTTCCCAAGGGCTCGCGCCGCGGCACGCAATTGCGATCGGGCGACGAAATCCACCTGGGCGATGCCCGCCTGCGCTTCGAAATCGACTAAAGTTAGCCCATGGCTATGACGCCCTGGGGCCCAATCCCAGTCCACGATGCGCACGTGCATTTCTTCTCGCCTGCCTTCTATTCCGGTCTCCGTAAACAAAAGGGCCTCGAAGACACTGCGGATTTGGCCCCGCTGCTGCCGTGGCAAATCCCCGCATCACCGGCGGAACTGGCCGGGCGCTGGGTTGCCGAACTCGATCTGCGAGGCGTCGACCGTTGCTGCCTGATCGCCAGCGCGCCGGGTGATGAAGCCAGCGTGGCGGCCGCCGTGGCAGCATACCCGCAGCGCTTTTTCGGTCACTTCATGCTCGATCCGACTCAACCCGACGCCGTCGAACGCGTCACGGCAGCCGCGGCCAATCCGCATCTGCATTGCCTGTGCCTGTTTCCGGCGCTGCATCGCTTTTCGATGCAGGACGCGCGCGTCACGCCGCT
Source organism: Bryobacterales bacterium (assembly GCA_003517725.1). Lineage (GTDB taxonomy): Bacteria > Acidobacteriota > Terriglobia > Bryobacterales > Bryobacteraceae > DOZZ01. The sequence goes on from DOZZ01000040.1 coordinate 13,971, forward strand.
GTTGGAACTTGCGGCGAGCGGCAACCTGGCGGTGTTCGTGCATTGCGGCGTCATCAGCATCGGCGTGCGCAAGAAGCTCGGCCTGCCCACGCTCTGCGACATGCGCTTCTCGAATCCGCTCGATCTGCATTCCATCGCCCTGCGTTTTCCCACGGTCCGCTTCATCGTGCCGCATTTCGGCGCGGGCATGTTTCGTGAGGCCCTGATGCTGGCCGATCTGTGCCCCAACGTCTGGCTCGATACCTCCAGCACCAACCGCTGGATGGACTACGAAGGCCTGGATCTCGCGCGTATTTTTCGCCGCAGCATCGATCTCATCGGCAGCGCCCGCCTGCTGTTTGGCACGGACTCCAGCTTCTTCCCGCGAGGCTGGAACGCATCCGTCTTCGAGCAACAGTGCGCTGCGCTGCACAGTCTCGGGCTAGGCGCGTCGGAAGCCCGCCAAATCTTCGGCGAAAACCTCGGCCGGTTTTACGCCCTCCGCCCTGATATAATCCGTGCGCGATCGTGAAGAAACGAAGCTTCCTCCAACTGCTCTCGGCCGCCCTGGCGAGCCCTGTCCTCGCGCCGCTCTTCGCCTGGCTGGCGCAGTCGAAGCTGACCAATTGGGCCGGCAACCTCACCTACAGCACCGGCCGCCTGGAGCAAGCCGCCTCGGTCGAACAGGTTCGCACGCTGCTGCGCTCCCACGACAAGGTCAAAGTGCTGGGCACGCGTCACTGTTTTAACTCCATCGCCGATAGCCGCTACAACCTGCTATCGCTGAAGCCGATGCACCAGGTGATCGCGCTCGACGCAGTCGCCCGCACCGTCACGGTCGAGGCGGGCGTCACCTACGGCCAACTTGGCCCTACCTCGAGAGCAAGGGCTTCGCGCTGCACAACTTGGCTTCACTGCCGCACATCTCGGTCGCCGGCGCATGCAGCACCGCGACGCACGGATCGGGCGAGAAGAACGGCAATCTCGCCAGCGCCGTCTCGGCTCTCGAATTCATGACGGCCGCGGGCGAACTGGTCAAACTCTCGCGCCAATCCAATGGCGACACCTTTCGCGCAGCCGTGGTCGGGCTTGGCGCGCTCGGCGTAATCACGCGCATCACGCTCGATATCCAGCCCACGTACCAGGTGCGCCAGTATGTGTATGAGAACCTGCCGCTGTCCCAAATGCAAGCTCACTTCGACGCCATTCAGGCCGCCGGCTACAGCGTCAGCCTGTTCACCGACTGGCAGAAGCAGCGTCTCAACGAGGTCTGGATCAAGAGCCGCGTGGGCGACGGCGCGCCGTTCGCGGCGCAACCGGAGTTCTTCGGCGCGACACTCGCGAAGCGTAACCTGCACCCCATCGCCGAACTCTCGGCCGAGAACTGTACCGACCAGATGGGCGTGCCGGGCCCCTGGTACGAGCGGCTGCCGCACTTCCGCATGGGCTTCACGCCCAGCGCCGGCAAGGAGCTCCAGACCGAATACCTGCTGCCCCGGCGCAACGCCGTCGACGCGATCCTGGCCGTCGAGCGGCTGCGCGACCAGATTACGCCGCACCTGATGATCTCCGAGATCCGCACCATCGCGGCCGATGATCTGTGGATGAGCACCGTCTACCAGCGGCCCAGCATCGCGATCCACTTCACCTGGAAACAGGACTGGCCTGCGGTCCGCCGCGTGCTGCCACTCATCGAAAAAGAACTCTCGCCATTTCAGCCGCGCCCGCACTGGGGCAAGCTCTTCACCGTGCCGCCGGCCGAACTGAGGTCGCGCTACGCCAGGCTGCCCGAGTTCCGCCAACTAGCCGCGAAGTACGATCCCAAAGGCAAGTTCCGCAACGATTTCCTCGACACCAACCTCTTCAGCTAGCCCGGAAAACCTGCCTCGGCCTTCACTTCCCGAATCTGCTCCGTATGCCGGACTCCATGCGCCGCCGCGCCCAGGATCCATTGGTAGCCATCCCACGGACCCAACACAGGATGCGGCACCACATGCCCCCGCAAAGCCGGCGCCGACTCCAGTAACTCGAGCGTCCGCGTTCGCGCCGCGGCGAATCGCTCGACAGTGTCCGCCGGGCTCCACTGCCCGCGCGGCACAGCCGTCCCAGGCGCCTCAACTTTGGTCGAGCGTTGCGGCACATTGACGGGGATGAAGTCGTCGATGGCCGTGTCGATGCGGTCCGTCTCCGGAGCGTGCGGCATCCTGCCGATCAGCGCGTGCACCCCGTTCTCCACGATGACGACATGCTCCAGAATCTGCGCGATCGACCAGCGCTCCGGAGCGCCCTTGAAAAACCACTGCGCCTCCGATAGATCGCGTACCGCCCGCAGCAGTTCGTCACGCGTGGACTCCAGATACTGCGCCGCCTTCTGCTTCTCCCCTGCAGACAGCGTAAGCATAAAGGTCAGGCCAGCAGTTCCTTCACCACCGTGCCCGCCACGTCCGTAAGCCGGAAATCGCGGCCCGCGTAACGATAAGTCAGCTTGGTGTGATCGAAGCCCAGTTGATACAGCAGGGTCGCGTGCAGATCGTGCACATGCACCTTATTCTCCGCCGCCGCGAAACCAAAATCATCGGTGGCGCCATGGACGTGGCCGCCCTTGAACCCGCCGCCCGCCACCCACATCGAAAATCCGTACGGGTTGTGGTCGCGCCCGCTCACCGTGCCGCTGTTGGCGCCGGCTTCGGCCAGTTCCACGGTCGGCGTACGGCCGAACTCGCCGCCCCAGATCACCAGCGTGTCCTCCAGCATGCCGCGCTGCTTCAGATCCCGCAGCAGCGCCGCAATGGGCTTGTCGCACTCGTTCGCCAGCTTCCGGTGTTCCTTGGCAATTTCGGTATGGCTGTCCCAGGGTTGCCCGGCGCCATGCCAGACCTGCACGAAGCGCACGCCTTTTTCGAGCAGCCGCCGCGCGATCAGCATTTGCCGGCCTTGCAGCGTGTCGCCGTACATCTCCCGAATGTTCGCCGGCTCCTTGTTCAAATCGAACACATCCGCCGCCTCCATCTGCATGCGGTAGGCCAGCTCGAACGACTGCACCCGCGTCTCCATCACCGCGTCTTCCGCCCGCGTCTGCGCGAACCGCGCGTTCAGCTTGTCCAGCAACGAGAGCTGCCGCTGCTGCTGGTCGAGCGACGCCGTCGGATTGCGAATATTCTCGATCAGCTTATCCACTTCGGTCTGCGCCGTGTCGATGCGCGTGCCCTGGTACGATCCGGGCAGGAACGCCGAGCGCCAATTCTTCGCGCCTTCGGTCGGCATGCCGTTGGGACACAGCACCACGTAGCCCGGCAGGTTCTGATTTTCCGAACCCAGCCCGTACGTCACCCACGACCCGAAACTCGGCCGCAGTTGCCGCACATCGCCGCAGTTCATCATCATCAGCGACGGTTCGTGGTTCGGTATCTCGCTCATCATCGAGCGGATCACGCACAAGTCATCCACGCACTTGCCGACTTCCGGAAAGATCTCGCTGACCGCGATGCCGCTCTTGCCCTGCTGAATAAACTTGAACGGCGATGGAAAGCCCGCGCCCGTGCGCCGCTCCGTCTGCATGTGCAGCGGAATAGGTTTGCCCGCATACTTGTCGAGCATCGGCTTGGGGTCGAACGTATCGACCTGCGAAGGCCCGCCATTCATGAACAGGTGAATAATGCGCTTCGCCTTGGGCGCGAACGGCGGCGCGTGAGGCGCCAGCGGCCCCTGCACACCGGCCGATGCCGTATTGGTAAACAGGGCCCCCAACGCCAGTGAGCCGAAGCCCATGCCGGATTGCTTTAGAAGTTCGCGGCGGTTTAGTCCGGCGCCGCTGACCACGGGATGATGACGCATTTGTTTAGTTCCCCTCTAATCCACAAAAGCAAATTCGTTCGTCTGCAACAGCACCTGCGCGAACTTCTCCCAGGCGTTGAGCGACACCGGCGCCGGCCCGCTGAAATCCTTGGCCGCGTCCCACACTTGCGGTTTGGCGTCCGCGCCGCCCGCCTTATAGGTGATCACCGGCGCCCACGTGAAATCGTCGTTCTCCGCGTCGTTCACGCAATCCACCGTGAAGTCGACGGTGTCGCCCGGCTTCACCTTAAGTTCGCGCACCAGCACATCCGACTTGCCGTTGTTCACGCTCTGCTCCGCCACCTTGCGCGTGCCGTTCATCATCACGCGCGCGCGCACTCCATCGCTCCACTGCTTGCGGTACTCCTCCGCGCTCTGGACCACTTTGTGCGTCAGCGTGCCGCTGATCTCAATGGTCCCGGCCACCGGCGAGATCCAGCGCCGCGTAATCGCCTTCGATGGATCGTCGGCCGGCGTGCCGCCTTTGGCCGACAACTCCGCGTTGCCGAAAACCGGCTGGGGCGTCAGCGAAGCCGGCTGCCACTTCTGGTCGCTGAAATATTTGAGCGGCTGAAATGTCTTGATCTCCCCTTGTGCGTTGAAAGACGCCAGTCCGTACTGCCAAACCGGCGCCGCCGCGGCCGCCTGCTGCACGGCCGTTTCGCCCTTGACGTAATCCAGCGCCAGCCGGACTTCCTCGGGAGTCGCGGCGCGCCCATAGATCACGTGATAAAGCGCGTCGACGTGCGCCGCGTCATTCGGCGCGGCATCCACCTCGCGGCGTCCGGCCACGTGTTTCGCTTCGTCCAGAATGAACGGGCTGTTCATCAGATACAGCGCCTGCTGCGGCACGGTCGTGAGAAAACGCTGCGGCACATGCGCATCGGGAATGGCGAAATCGAACGCGCTCAATTCACCCGGCAGCCGCCCGCGCTGTATATATGCGTAGAGCGTGCGCCGCGGCACCGGCGGCTGCGCGGTCAGTGAAAATGGCAGCCCGCCCACCGTTTGATCCAGCTGCCCCGCCACAAACAAAGTGGAGTCGCGCAGCGACTCGTAATCCAGCCGCTGCCGGTTCATGCGCCACACCAGCTTGTTCTCGGGATCCACGGCGCGCGCCTCCGGCCGATCCACACTGGCTTGTCGATAGGCATTCGAAAGCATGATCCACCGCTGCAATTTCTTGATGGACCAGCCTTCGTCCATGAAGCGCGTGGCCAGGTAGTCCAGCAGTTCCGGATGCGTCGGCAGATCGCCGCGCGTTCCAAAATCGCTCGGGCTGTTGACGATGCCGCGCCCAAAGTGCCACTGCCACACACGGTTTACGATCACCCGCGCGGTCACCGGATTCCGCGGGTCCGCAATGGCGTTGGCCAGATCCAGACGCCCGCTGCCATGCTCGAACGCAATCGGCGGGTCATTCAGCGCCGAAAGAAAGTGCGGCGGCGTTTCGACGCCCAGGTTATTCGGATTGCCGCGCACAAAAACATGCGCCTGCATCAGCTTGGCTGGTTCGTGCAGCGCCATGGCGCGCGGCGTGATGCCGCGGTACGCGAACTGCGCCTGCCAGCTGCGAATCGCGCCCTCCAACCCGCGCAGAATGTTGTCGTCGCCGCCCGCTCCGCGTATCTGGACGAAATCTTCTAGCGGCACATTGGCCGGTGCTCCCTCGCCGCGCAGAACCAGCCGCAAGGCTTCCATCTTGGCGTCGGCATTCGGCTGGGGCGAGTCCGCCTTGGCCAGCACCTCGCCGTAAATCTTCGCAACGTCGCTCATCGACGCCGGAGGATTTGCCGCCAGTGCACGTTGCAGCTCAGCATTGCCCTCAGCCGCCAAATTCTTCGCCACCGCGGGCGCCATGGCCGCGAACTGCTTCTCGGGTATCGCGTCGAAAGCATTCCAAGCCTGGAACACGGGGTCATGCTTGTCCCGGGCGGCCTTCAGGTAATCGCGCCAGCGCCGCAGCACGAACAGATTGAAGTCGCTGTCCCGCGATAGCGCTTCGATCTCCGAGTTGCTCATCTTTTGCGCCTTCTGCGCGGCCAGCACATATCGCGAGATCCACGCGGCCTGCCGGAATTCGGCCACCAACTGGGCATGCCGCTTGGTCTTGAACTCATCGAGCGCCGCCAGACGCCGGTTCAGGCCATCGCGATACTCGCGCACCAGCGCCGACGACTCATCCTCTTTCTTCAGCAGCGGATATTCCACGGGCTCCGCGGAGTTCGCGATGATGCCGTAGAACGAATAATAATCACGCGTCGGAATCGGGTCGAACTTGTGATCGTGGCAGCGTGCGCACGTGACAGTCATGCCCAGAAAGCCGCGCGTAACGGCATCGATCCGGTCGTCGATCATGTCGTGCTCGCCTTTGGGCACGCTGCGCCCCAGCGTGATGAACCCCAGCGCCGCCAGATCGGCCTTGCCAGCGGCAGGCAACTGGTCGGCCGCAATCTGCTTCTTCGCGAACTCGTCAAACGGCATGTCCGCGTTGAACGCGCGCACCAGCCAATCTCGATAGGTATAGGAAAAAGCAAAGCGGTCATTGCCGTCGGCCGTATCGGCGTAACGCGCGACATCCATCCAGTGCCGTGCCCACCGCACCCCATACTGCGGCGAAGCCAGCAGGCGGTCCACCACCTTTTCGAACGCCCGGGGGGATAGATCGTTCGCGAAATCGTCGATCTCTTTCTGCGTCGGCGGCAGCCCGATCAAATCGTAAGTAGCGCGGCGAATCAGCGTCCGCTTATCGGCCGGCGCGGACGGCGTGAGCTTGGCGGCCGTCAGCTTTTCAAGGATGAAGTTGTCGACCGGCGTCTTCAGCCAGCTGGTATCCGCCACGGCCGGGACCGGCGGGCGCACCGGCTTCTTGAAAGCCCACCAGTCACGCGACTTGCTCGATGTCTTCGCCGGCGGCGCTTCAATACGCGGATCGGGCGCGCCCATGCGCACCCACGCTTCGAAGTCGGCGACCACATCCGGCGCCAGCGCCTTGCCGGGCGGCATCTTCAAATTGGGATCGGTATAGCGCAGCGCCTTAATCAGCAGACTCGCGTCAGGATCGCCGGGCGTAACGGGCGGCCCGGAATTACCACCCTTGCGCAGCCCATCCCGGCTGTCGAGGTGCAGGCCGCCCTGTACTTTGGGCGCCACCGCGCTATGGCAGACGTAGCAGCGGCTAGTCAGTACTGGCCTGATCTTCTTCTCGAAAAATTCAGTTCCGGCCGCATCGGGCGGAGCCGCCTGCGCCAGCAAAACGCCGCCACCGGCGACAACCAGGCATACATGCGGCAGGAACTTTCCAGGTGAAATCATACGCGCGGAAGAGGCTTTATTTTATCTGAAAACAAAATGATTTAGGTAGGCCTGTAAAAGACCGCGTAAAAGTGCGCGTGACCTCTCCCACCCCGGTTACATCGCGCCGAGCTGGTCCAGAGTCGCCTTCAATAATGCTGGAGAACACCGGAAGTTCGTTTGCCTGAGGCGGTCGATTGCAGTCGGCAAATCCACATATCCCTCCATTGCCGCCTCGACCAGCACGCCCAAGGTGCCGGTAACGGAGATACCTCGCTGGCCAGCCAAACGGCGAGCCGCCTTCTCGTCGAGTAGCAGGATGTCGGCGTTGATAGACTCGGCCAGAATAATCGCAGCCCGCTCGCCTCCCTGCAGTCGCTCCAAATCTGTTGACGTTATTTGGGGAGTAGACTCGGCGCGAACCCACGGCGGTAAGTTTGACGCCCACTGGCGAACCACCGCCGGAGCATCCTCATGGAGTAGTTCGTTCAATACCGCTTCCGGCGCCAGTACCGTGCTGAAAAGTTTTGACAAAAGATCGATCTCACCGATGAGCACGAGATAGCAAAGGGGTGATGCGTCCGCAACCGCAATCATCTTTGCGAGGCGTCACGTATTGCGGCAATATCCCGTGCCAAGTCATCCATAGTGTAATCGTGGAAGGCCTCGGCGCGTCGCAAAAACGACTCCGTCTCCCACCTGGAGCGTAACCCAAGCATCTGCTGCACCTGCGCGGGCGTTATCCCGCCGGTGCGATACGCCCCGACGGCAACGGCTTCCAGCACTGCACGTGAAACGCCACCCGCCTGAGTGGCAAGCACCTCTCCAATATTGTCGGGAATTTCAATGGCGATGTGCACTCCGCTCTCCTTTATGTACTAGTATCGCCGGGACCTCTATTCTGCCGCGTCCCTTCCGTTCCTCAACACGCCCTCCGCAAGAATACGCTCAAGGCAGCCCAGCAGATCGTCCAGCCGCGTTTTCAGGTGCTTCCGCATCTCGCTTTCCGCGGCCTTCTCGGATTGGGCGTCCACCAGGGCCGCCGCCAAACGTTGATGCCAGTTCTCGGGCAAGGGCAGATCCCCGTACGACCTCTCATAAAGCGCGTTGAATACCAGCAGTTGATTCCGTTCGATGGCCTCGATCAGCATCGGGAGCCGCGCACTCTCGGCTATCTGACGATGGAACCGCATATGCAGAAAGCGCCAATCCACCAGCTTTTCCCGTTGCTCGGGCTCCGCCAATCGCAGGATTCTTTTCCGCGCCTCATCCACGTCAGCCGCCGTTGCCATCAGCGCGCGGCGTTCGGGTTTAGCCGCGCATCTCACGAACAAACGGGCCGATTGTGTCTCCAGAGCTTCGCGCACCATGAAAAATCCGCGCAGATCCTGCGGGCTCGGCACCCTTACCTTGGTACCACTCCGGGGGATGTTCTCCACCAGGTATTCGCTCTCCAGGCGCGCCAACGCTTCATGCACCGGGATCGAACTCATCCCAAGCTCCAACGCGATTTTGGTTCTGGAAATCGAAGCGCCAAGCCGGTACGTGCCGTCCAGGATGCGGTTCCGGATTGTGTTGTAGGCCTGCTGGGCCAGGGTGTCCTTGCCCAAAACCGGGCGAAATTCATGTAGCAAGTTTGACAAAGTAGTCCAAGGCTGATATTGTAACCGACTATCTGGTATATCAGATTTGCTTCGAAAAGTGCAGGGGCCCCGTAACATATTTCCGCCCTTGCTCTGGCTTTTTGCTACAGGGGGGGAATTCCAAGATGAGTTTTCTACGATTCAAAACATTTTTGGCGCTGTCGATCGCTTGCTGGACTTTGGCCAGCGTCGCATACGCCCAATCCGCAACGGCCACCATCAACGGCGTAGTTCGAGACTCGGGGGGCGCCAGCGTTCCCGAGGCGCAAATCACCGTCACCAATCAGGACACCGGAATCAAGGCCGAAACCAAGACCACGGGCGACGGCGATTTTTCGATGCCGGGACTGCCGTCGGGAAACTACGAGGTTTCGGTCGCGAAAGAGGGATTCCAAACTTATGCCGAGAAGAACATCTTCGTCGGCCCGACGGTGGTGCGCTCCGTCAACGCAACCCTGACCATCGGCCAGGTATCGACGTCGGTCATCGTGGACGCACAGGCTAATCAGGTGCAGACGACCACGAGCCAGGTCTCGAACTACGTCGGCCAACAGCAGGTGGAGGAGTTGCCGTTGAACGGCCGCAACTATACAGAGCCTCTCGGCGTTAATGCCCGGCGTGGTCAATCTGAACGTTGGCCAAACCCTGGGGCAAGGCGGATTCAATACCGGCAACTCCATGTCGATCAATGGCATGGGCGTTAGCGGCACGCTGTACGAGCTCGACGGCGTATGGAACATGAACACCGGCAACATGACCCAGACGACCATCCTGCCCAACCCGGACAGCATTCAGGAAGTCCGGACGCTGCAGAACAACGTCGGCCCGAAATATACTTTGCTCGGCGCATCCATCGTGCTGGTGGCAACCCGGAGCGGCACCAAGGATTTCCACGGCACGGGGTTTGAATATCTGCGCAACGACGCGTTTGACGCCCGCAATTTCTTCAGCCCCAAGGTGCTTCCGCTGAAACAGAATATCTTCGGCGGCACGCTGGGCGGCCCGCTGTTCATTCCGAAGCTGTATCCCCGCGGCAAGAATCAGACGTTCTTCTTCATTTCCGATCAAGGCACCACGCGCCACATTGCCAGCACCCTCTTCGGCGCTACGCCGAGCGACGCGATGCGCAACGGCCTTTTTTCGAACAAAATCAACGATCCGCTCACGGGCGCGCCGTTTCCGCAGAACTCCGCCGGGCAGTACGTTATTCCGCAAAGCCGCATCAATCCTGATTCCCTGACTTTGCTCAACGCACTCGCGCAGGCCCCGAACTACGTCGCGGGAGGTTTTCGGAATTTTCTGAATACGGCGCCCGAAATCATCACCCAGAACGACGCCCAGGGCAAATTGGAACACAACATCGGAGAAAAGATCCATCTGATGGGCGAGTACTTCGACACCCGGCAGAAAGATCAGTTACCGGCCGAGAGCTGGGCCGGATCGCCCTTCACCACCAACCGCCAGAGCTTCGACACGCGTTCCAAACTGGCTGTGCTGCAGGCGACCGTGATCCTCTCCCCGAATATGGTGAACCAGACCTCCATAGGCGTGAATGACTATGTGGTGGATCTCGGAGTTTCCGGACTGGTGTATCGGGAGCAATTGCCGGCTTTCCACGAAAACGATCCCTACCACGGGTTCCTTGCCAACCGCTTGCCGCTGATTAACTTTGCCGGCGGCTGGTCCAGCTTCGGCATTACCGCGTCGCAGCCCTTGGTCCACGCCTCCGATCTCGAAAGCACGCTGACCGACGATTGGAGCTGGATCAAAGGTTCGCACAACATCGAGGCGGGATTGAACATCGTCTTCAGCACCAAACGCCAGAATGCGTTTTCAGCCAGTAACGGCAGTTGGTTCTTCAGCGGCCGCTTCACGGGCGACCCCATCGCGGATTATCTGCTCGGCAGCGCGGCCAGCTTCAGCCAGACCAGCACGGAGCGCAGGCCTTACATCCACGGCGCGATCGTGGCTGAGTACCTTCAAGACACGTGGAAGGTGAATCGCCGCTTGACGTTGAACTATGGTACGCGGCTGATGTACATGCCGCTTCCGCATGCCCAGCCGGGGTATGCCACGGCATTCGTGCCGTCAAAATTCGACAACTCGAAAACCCCGATTGTAAACAAAAACGGAACCATCACCGTGACCCCGAACTACGATCCTCTGAATGGCCTCGTGACCAACGGCGTGAACGGTGTTCCGCTACAGTTTACGGACAAACATACCTGGTATCTGGCGCCCACCGCGGGGTTCGCCTGGGACGTGTTCGGCGACGCAAAAACATCCCTGCGCGGCGGGTTCGGCATTACGCGCAGCCGCGTCTTCACGGGCGCGGACTGCACCTACAGTTGCGTCAGCAATCCGCCGTTCGTTCAGAACATCAACCTGAGCAACCCTTCATTCCCCAATCCGGTGGGTACGGGATCGACGAATCCGTCGCCCGCGCCGGGACTGTCTTCGCTAAGTTTCGACAACCAGGCGGTCGCCGTTTACACCTATAGCCTCACAGCCGAGCACCAGTTCGGCAACTGGTTCGCCTCGCTCGGCGGCGCCGGCAATGAGGTACGGCACCTGGCCGTGGGGCTCGACGCGAATCTGGCCTACCCGTCGGGAGGCTACGATTTCAACCCGTCGATCAACACGGGCACCAGTGCCTACCTTTACGGCCCGTACCAAGGCTACGGCGGCATCAACACCAGTACGTCCGGCGCCAATGCCAATTGGCATGGGCTGATGGCATCGGTGCGCCGCTCTTTCTCGAATGGATTGTTTGTCTCCGGTTCTTATACCTGGGCGCACGGCCTGTCCGAAGTCTTCGGCACGTCTATTTTCGGCACCAGCGGCACGCAGAACCCTTTCAACCTGAAATCCAGCTACGGCAATTCCGCCGTCGATGTGCGCCATTTGCTGGCCGTCAGCTACATCTGGGATCTGCCTTTCCTGAAGAACTCAACAGGCCTGACGCGCGCGGTGTTCGCTGGCTGGAAATACACGGGCATCACCACTCTGCAAACCGGCCTTCCGCTGTCGCCCGGATTAAGTGTTGCGAATCAGGGTCTGGCGCAAAGACCGAACGTGGCTGCGGGCCAGACGCTGACCTACCCCAAGAAGGTCAGCCAATGGTTCAATACAGCCGCGTTCGTGGCCCCGCCGTTTGGCTATTTTGGCAATGCCAGCCCGGGCAGCATCCGCGGACCCGGTCTGATTAACTTTGACATGGGTCTGTATAAGGATTTCCGGATCACCGAACGTCAAAGCGTGCAGTTCCGGAGCGAGTTTTTCAACATTTTCAATCACACCAACTTCAACGGCGTGAGCACGGCCGTGGGCGCCGGCAACTACGGACAACTCACGTCCGCCAGGGACCCGCGCATCATCGAGTTCTCGCTGCGCTATAGCTTCTAGGCCCCGTCAAGGACACCCATGCGCGCCGCATGTACACTAATACGGAGCGCATGGGTGTAGCCTCCCTCGGTTTCCTGTTTTTGGTGTTGGCTCAACCGCCCGCGGACTGTTCCAAGGGCGTGGAACTCTACTCGCAAAAGCGTCCGCGCGAATCGCTTTTAGCTCTGGGCAACTGTAAAGCGACCGTCGAAACGCTGTTCTACATGGGCCTCGATTACCGCTCTCTCGAGAATCATCCCGAAGCGCGGAAATATCTGCTGACCGCCTTCCAGTCCGGCTACGACAACCCCCTGCTGCTCTACTCGCTGATCGAAGAAGAGAATGCGCTAGGCGAAAAGGCCGCGGGCCTCGATCACTTCCAGTTGATGCTGAGCCGCTATCCCGATTCCGTCTGGACCCACGTGCTGCTGGGCAACGCCTACTTCAGCACCGAACGGGATCGAGAGGCGCAATCAGAATACGCGCAGGCCCTGGCGCGCGACTCCAAAGTGCCGAACGTGAATTTCCGGCTCGGCTATCTGGCCTATCGGGCCGCACAGTATGAGTCGGCGGCGGAATATTTTCGCCACGAACTGGACCTCGATCCAGCGCACGCTGCGGCTAATCTGTTTTACGGCCAAACGCTGAAGGCACTGGGCCGGAATGCCGACGCCATCGGCTATTTGCGAAAGGCGATTGCGCTCGACCGGCAATCGCCCTTAACGTATCGAACCCTGGTGGGCGCCCTGCTGGCCGAGAATCGTTCGGAAGAGGCGATCGCGATCCTGCTGCAAGCGGAAAAGCTCTTCCCCGCGGATCCAACTTTTCCAGCCAGTCTTTCCCACCTGTACTTCGGGCTGCACCGCGAGGGCGAGGCACGGCGCGCCGCCGAGCGCGCGCGCGTTCTTACCGCCATCAAGCGGCAGAAAGGGCAGTAGACACGCCATGCTCGCTGTCCTGCTGCTTGCCGCATCCGCCTCGGCCGACGAATCCGCGCCGCTCGTGCGTTGCGTCGAACGCAGCGATCGCGCTTGCGTTGCCGCCCTTTTGTCGCATGCGCCGGGCAGCCCATCGCCGGAATTCCTCGCGGCTGCCGCGCGGGGGTACATTCTGCTTGGCGACCGAACGCATGCGGTCCAGGCGATCGTCGAAGCGGTAGCTCAACGGCCCCATGATTTCGAGTTGCTGATGAGCCAGGGCTGGGTGTACCAAAGATCCGGCGATCAGGTCTCGGCCATTCGGTCGTTTTTGCTGGCCTCGCAAGTTGATTCAACGGCTCCGTCGGTCTTCTACGAACTTGGCATGAGCTTTTTCCTGCTGCATGAATTCGACCGTGCCGCCACGCACTTTCGTCACGCCATCGACCTCCACATGAAAGATGGTCGAGCCGACTTCATGCTGGGCGTGCTGGCCGTGCTGCAAGACGCGCTCCCCGACGCCAAAGAACACTTCGAGCGCGCGCTCGCGCGTGAGCCGCAAAACGCTCATTATCTTTTGCATTACGGCGTATTGCTATCGCGGTTGAATGACAACGACGCGGCGTTGGCGCAAATGCGGAAGGCAGAGCAACTCGACCCCGCCAATCCGCTGACCCATTTCAACCTCGGCCGCCTGTACCGCGAACTCGGCCAACTGGATGACGCCCGGCATGAGCTCCAGGAGGCGATCCGCCTGCGGCCGGATTTTTCCAGCGCCCATTACGTGCTCGCCGGTGTTTACAGGCGTCAAGGCCGGCCGCGCGATACCGCGACGGAACTCGCGCAATTCAAAAAGTTCAAACCCAAGGACGACGACGGCGATCCCATCGACGCCAGCCTTACCCAGCAGTAACGGCCTTCACGCACCCAGTGCCAGGCGCAGTCGCGATACTTGGCGCTGTAAAGACGACCAGGCGAGACTTAGCGCTGGCCAGTGAGCGGAGACATCCCCGGCCGATTCCGAGGCCGCATGCGCATGGCCCCGAGCGAGATCGAAGGTTCGGCGGGCCACCTCATAAATGCGCCAATACATATTGGCGCGAATCAGATCGCTGCGCGTGACTAGTATTTCGCGCCGGACCAGGCGCTGCCACTTTCCGCCCCGAATAGCCGGCATGCTGGCGTCCAGCGCGACCGGCGGCGCGGCTGAGCACTCGTGGAAGCGCACCACCGCCAGACGCCCGTCTGTTACGAATGAATCGCCCGTGCCGTTTTGAGCCGACTGCGGAACTGTCGGCCTGTCGATCCAGGCCACTCGGCTGGCGCAAGCGCTGAACGCCAGGTCATACGTCACCTTTTCGCGCTCCTCATCCACGTTCGCGTCGATGCGGTGCGTGAAGGTTCGCCCCGGACGCAAATAGGCAAAGTCGACATCGTGAGAGGCAGCCGCCATCCACAGTTCCTGCCCTTGCCACCGGCCCGGTTGCTTCCACACTCGCAGATGATGGCGCTTGGAAAGGTCGTTGAGCCCCTTCTGCCAGCACATGTCGGCTTCCGCCTCGTTCAGCAGTAAAGATGTCATCGGCGGCGCCGCGTACCCGCGGGTTTCAGCCGCCGCGCGGATATAACCGATGCGCGACCGCATGGAGAGAGGCCGGGCTGAGTTCCACCCCGCCGCGCGAAAAGCGGCCGTGATCTGGCTCTCCGATCCGACCAGCAGTATGTTCGTTGGATCCGAAAGCCGGTCCGATTCAGGGTCAATTGTGCGAACCGGCATGGCCGCCGCCAGGCTTTCGAGCTCCGTTAGCTCCGAAGAAGCAAGCTTTTCGGCCGGTTCGGCCCCCTCCGGAGATGCCGGCAGCACCATGTCACTCGTCACTTCAAGCGTGAGCTCGGTGCCGGCCGGGTAGTAGATCTCGGGCTCAGGAAGTTGCACCACCAACGATTTGATGGCCCATGCGGCGATTTGCGCGTGGAAATGCCACAGAAGCGCCATCTTGATGTAGCCACTCACCCGGTACGAAATACTGGATGTGGCTCGGATACCCTCAATCAGACCCGCATGGTTCACCCGCTCGCGGCCATTGTCGACCTGCGCGACTCGCGCCTCCATCTCCTTTGTCGCGCCGTCAGGCAGCGTGATACTGGTGAACTCCAAATCCATCGAGGCCCGTTCGTGAAGGATTCCATAGCCGACGCGTTTTACTGACTTGATCCGTCCTGAAAGCAGGCATCCGGCGTGAAGCGCCTCCCGACCACCCACGCTGACCGGCGCGATCAAGACGGCGCTGATCGGAGTATCTACGGAACTCGACCACGACGCCACCGGAGTATTCATTCGAATCCGAAGCTCGGTGCCGGCCGGCACGTGGATGAACAGGATCGAGTAAATTGCGTGCAGCAAGCACACCAATGCTGTCATCGCGTCCCCGCCGTTCGCGGCAACGGGCATCCCGGCCTCATGCCGCCCGCTTGATCGAAGGCATCAGTAATTAATGCGGCTGGGGGCGGCGTCAGCGAGTGGCCCCCGCATCCGAGCACGGAACACACTCAACGTTGACGATTCGCGGCCCCAACACTGCGCCTAAGATCGTCCCACAAAATGCGCGGCCATCGATACGAGCAATCCAGTTTTTTTGACGGATTCCGGTAGCTGCCGTATGGCCGATCACCAGAACAGCAGGTTTGCCCACCTCAGTGTTGCGGCTCTTTAACGATGCGCTGGATCTCCGGCATGACGTCCGCCACCTGCGCCATTCCCAGACTCATCGATTTTTGCATCAGCAGCGGCATCTTCTGCAGCACGGCGCGGCCGGCCGGCGATTCGTAGAAGGCCAGCATGCCGTCGATTTCCTGGTCCGAGAAGGTCTCGTCATAGAGCTTGACGTATTGGGGGCGCATCTTCTCCCAGTTCATGCGAGCCTTAATCGCGTCCATCACCCTCGCCTGCATTTGGCGCGCCTGAGCCTGTTGTTCAGGAGTCGAACCCGGCGGCATTTGCGATGCGGCCATCGCTTTCAGTTGGTCGAACATGCGGTCCACGTTGGCGGCGGCGTTGGTGAGCGTCAGTAGGCGCTCGATTCTGGCCTCCTTGGAAAGCTGCTGCCCGCTGGACAACCCTGCGGCCCAGAGCAAAGTCAACGCAAGGTATTTCATGCGCAGGAGTGTACATGACTTTGCTGCTCCGCGCATCTTGCAAAAAATAAAGAATGAAAACACTTGCTTTCCGCTTGCAAACGCGGGCAACATCGTACGCTAGATAGCCGCCGAAAGGAAATCCATGAAACCTGGATACACGTTGCTTCTCGTCCTGTCGATCGCCGCCGCCCAGAGCGCTGTTGCCCAGCGCGGCCCCGTCGCCCGCACCGACCTATACCACGTGCTGCTCGCCAAAGCGGCTCCCGGCAAAGCCGCCCAAATGGCCGACGCCCTCAAAACGCCGGACCCCGGCGCGGCCATGAAGGGACACCTGCTGATTTTGCGCCACCAGGAAGGCGAGGACTGGGACTACGCCATGATCGAGCACCTGGGTACCAAAGCCACGGTTGACGCCGCCGCCCCTTCCACGCCGCCTGCCGTCCGCGATCTTTTCGCCTGGCACAGCGACACTTTCGTGACCGGTCCAGCCTGGCCCGTATTTGCCCACGCTCTGGGCCTCGACCCGGCGTCGAAAACTGGCGGCTCCGTCTACGTGCTCTCGATCTACCGCGTCGTCCCCGGACATCGCGATCAACTGGAGTCGGCTCTCGCCGAGCCTCCGAACCCTGCTGACAAGACTGCCGGCCTCGTCCTGTTGCAGCATCTGGAGGGCGGCCCGTGGCAATACCTCACGATCACCCGCTACAACTCCTGGACGGACTTTGGCGCCAGTGAAAGCAGCAGCGTTGCCAACACCGCGAAAGGCTCCGGAGGCTGGTTCCAGATGCGCGAACACGCCGCTTTTCACACCGACACCTTGGCGGACCGCATCGCGCCGTAGCCCGTGCGCCTAAGTAAACGCCGAAGTCATCGCGCAACCCTCAACACAAAGCTCTGCGAAACTGAATGTCCCACGGCATCTTCGGCGGTGAGCTTGTATTCCGTGTCCTTCCGCGGAGTAACTTGCAAACAATGGTTCACCGCGGGCCGGATCTCCTCCACGGCTGGTTCGATCCGGACCAGCTTCGCGCCGCTAACTCCATAGCAGACCGTCGCGTGACTGCCGCGCCGGATAACACCGGGGCTGGCATAGAAGGCCGTGATGCGGAGCCCATCGCCGCCCAGCATTTCAAGCGTCTTTCGCGCCTGTTCGGCTTCCTCGCTGGACTTTGTGCGCTCCGCGTTCCGCTCCCCGCTCCAGCGCGAATAGAAGACCACGCCGTCGTAGATCAGCGCTACTGCGGCCATCGCGGTGAGCCATGGCAAGCTGCGTCTCAGCCATGCCAGAGGACTCTTTAAGTCTTGCAGTTCACGACCTCCCGCATTGCTTCGTGGCTCACCGCATCGAAAGCAGCGTTAACGATACCAGTCGCTGTCCCGATGGTAGTGATAGCGGTCCCGTACATAGCCAGGATCGCCCCAAGTCACTATGCGTAGTGGCTCCTGCAGCTGGAATGTGATTACGGCGCCGGCGGGCACGCGTATTTCGCCGCCGCGGGCCTCCATCTGTCCCTGGTCTCCGGCAATGGCGCCCACGATAGCGCCGATCAGCCCCGCTCCGTTATCGTATTGTTGCCTCCGCGTGTTGAACTCCGGGCCGGTCGTGTCCATGGCATAACGGCGGCCGTTGACCGTAACCGATTCAAGATCGAGCGCCATCTGACCCGGGCCCGTCTGGCGCACAATCAACTCCGCGATGGCTCCCCGCTGGATCACCAGATGTCCATCGCTGGCATACACGTCGCGCGCAATTCGTGCCGGAAAAATGCGTCCCCGGTCCCACTCATGCAACTGAATCGGCTGCTCCGCTCTAACCGGAATCTGGGTTCCCGGCGCGATCGTATCCGCGGAAGCGCAGATCTGCATGCCGAGAAAAACTGCCGGCGCGGCCCATAATAAGCTCTTCATAACAAACCTCCTTCTCACCACGAGCAATATCCATGCCATTCGGGTGATCACAAATGGATACCGGGCGTGCGAAGTAGCGGAGGTCTACTCGCCGCTCGGACCCGCCTCGCTTGGTGGCGAGAACCCGCGTTGAGTGCTTCGGCGGGGCATAATGGAGGTGGCATACATGAATCCGGCTCTCCACCTCGGTGACACGCAATTCGACGGCCCGTCGCTCGCGGAAGTGTGCCGCCGCTACGCTGTCAAGGAGCTTTCACTGTTTGGATCCGCAGGCCGTGGCGAGATGCGTCCAGAAAGTGACATCGACATCATGGTGGAGTTCGAGCCTGGGGCACGCATCGGTTTGATCAGGTTCGAATCGCTTTGTTGTTGAGTTGGAGTCGCTAGCGGGTCGCAGAGTCGATTTGGTCACCAAGGGTGGACTAAAACCTTGGATACGACCACGGGTTCTCAACGATGCCCGGGTCATCTATGCGGCATGAGCCATTCTTAAGGGACATTCTCGCTGCCTGCCGCAAGATTGAAGCAATTGCGGCACCCATCGAGGATTCGAACCTGAAAGCAAAAGAGTGTAGCAGTTTGACTTAACGAAATGCACTGTGTTTTCAGCGAAGAAGAATCTGGCTCCCCAGTCTGGTCACGTTTCGAACTTTTGCAAAGGCTGGCAACGCCTCACCTCTCTGGTAGAATCCTGGGTAATGAAGTATCGCGTTTACCTGGAACCAGACGAGGACGGGGTGTTCGTTGCAATTTGCCCGGCTCTGCCTGGATGTGTTTCCCAGGGCCGAACCCGGGCGGAAGCAACCGAGAACATCCGCGAGGCAATCGAAGGTTACTTGAAGAGCCTCCGCAAGCACGGCGATCCGTTGCCTCCCAGCATAATCGAGGAGGTCATTGAGGTTGCCGGCGGATGAAGCTGCCGGTTGTTTCCGGCAGTCAAGGCATCCGAAAAGCCGGATACGAACTCGATGAACAGCACGGGAGCCACATCATTCTTCGACGCAACGATCCGCCGCATAGACGCCTCTCCGTTCCAAATCACAAAGAGCTTGCTAAAGAGACTCTCCGCGCGTTGATTCGTGAGGCCGGGCTTACTGTGGAAGAGTTCGCGACGCTGCTTTAGTGTCGCCGCCCCGCACGACTGCCGCTGACCTGTGCTGGGTAGAGTTCGAATCCCACATGGGGTTTTGAAAACTGGCTCCCCAGTCTGGACACGTTTCGAACTTTTGTTGCCCAACTGGCATCGTGATCGAACCTGTCAACCGGGTGCTTTTTCAGAAGGATAGGCTTGGGGCGTCGAGCACCGTCCACGACGGGCACCCAGCCTGGACACGTCTCGAACTTACCGTTTTGGACCCCAGCTCGCCGGAACAGACGCGCAGAGAAGCCCATAGGATCGCGCCAACTTCCAAGGGGTCCCGCCGTCTGGACTGGAGGCCACGGATAACTTCCGGATGCCGCGTGATGCACGATTTGGCCGATGGGGATGACGGCAATGCCGGATGCGCCCACGGGTATGAGTTGATACAGTGGAGGCGCTTGGCGCAAAAGAGGAACACTACCCATGAGACACCTGCCTCGCCTGTTGATGCTCGTAACCATTGTTTCCTGCCCTGCGGCGGAACAAATGAAGGTAGGGGATTTATACAAGATGTGTACGTCCTCCAATCAGATCGATAAGACCGCATGCAGTTTCTATGTTCTAGGTGTGTTCGAGGGGGCGGGCCTGGGGGCCGGCGCTGTAAGAGATAAGTCGGGCACCTTTCGGGAGCTTAAGGATAAGCCCTTCTG
Source organism: Bryobacterales bacterium (assembly GCA_003517725.1). GTDB lineage: Bacteria > Acidobacteriota > Terriglobia > Bryobacterales > Bryobacteraceae > DOZZ01. The sequence continues at coordinate 33,859 of DOZZ01000040.1, forward strand.
CGTGCCAGAGGGCCTGTCCAGCGCAGCAATGGAACTCGTCGTCAAAATGAAGATGGGAGAGGATTTGGCGGTGTACCCTCAAGATCGCGAAATGCCTGCGGTCTCTTTCGTGATAGGAGTAATTGTCCATGAATTTCCCTGCCAGAAAGCCAACTAGCGTTTCATGCGCAAACGGACCTCCTTACGTGATCAGTGAGCGGATCGTCGGCAACCCGGAAGTTGGCCAGAAATGCTCAGCGAGTTCGAGTGTCGAACTGGGGTCGCCCGCAACCGGAAGACTCGAAACGGCGATTTCTTGTGGCCCCCCACCCTCGGCGCGTTTCGAACTCTGGCGGCCTGAAAACGCGGTGTTCGAACCATGCAAACGGTTCGAGCTATTGAGGATGCACGCAACTCATCCAGTCTGGGTACTCGTACACGACACATTTCGAACTTGCTGCCGCGCAGTCAGTCAAGCGAAGGCACTCGGAGCGAAGATCGCAGTGCGGGATGAAGGGCAGGGCCACTTACTTCACCGAAGCGTGCCAATGCGGCGGATGGTCTTGCTTGACCAGTAGAAAAGCGTCTGGTCGCATGCCCGCCCAAGAACATTTCACTGAATGTCCGTATTTCTTAACAGCGTCCTCCACTTCTTTACTGACTTTGGGGTGACACTGCGCACCGATGATTATCTCTTTGAGCACGAGATTTGGCCCGAATTCGATCCAGCGAAGTCCACTCGCGTCTGGCGGATCGTTCAATCCGACGAACATTCGCACCTCCTGTTCGTAGCTCCAACTCTCATGTTTCGTCCGAAGCGAACGGCTCACCAGATCGAAGTTCACGTCTTCCGGACGGAGTATTTGCAGGAGATTCGGTTGATAGAGGACATCGGTATCATAGTTCGCGCCGAGGCTGCTATCGGGAATATCAAAGCCCAAACAGATTCCAGTGTGTGAAGCACCGTAGTGGCTCCAAAGCAGAAGATTATCCCAATTTCGGCTGAAGCACAGGATTGCCGTCGTCTGCCTGAAGTGGGTGATAACGGCGTCCATAGCATTTGAGATGACCGGGTCAGTAGTATCGATCGGGCACAGGTCAAACGGGTCGTTCAGATCGTCAATCGTTGAAAGTTTCAGCCGCGTGTTCAGCAGGTTGCTGATGCCGTGGTCCGCAGATGTGAATTTGTAAACACGCTTGCTCATGGGAGAGCACCCGTTGATGGATAATGCTTCGCGCCAATGGATATAGGCGCATGAAGAGCCATGCCAAAAGACCGAAGACGAAAGCCCAAGCGATGTATCGGAGGACGCTCGTGGGATCTGCCACGGACGGAGTTTAGCAGGCCTTGCGTTGGCGGTTCGCCCGCCGATTTCGGATCCAATCTGGGGTCTCCACCGCTCAAGACAGTCGCCACCGCTCGAAGTGGCTACGAATCAGCGACATGGCACGATTCCAAGTCAGCTTCGTTGGCTCCTCAGGTAGGATTCGAACCTACAACCCTTCGGTTAACAGCCGAATCGCAGCGCGAACGTGTGCGAAGCTGCAACTGAGATTTGCGAAAAATCTATGAGTTGCGGGCGGGTGTTACACACCCGATCGCGCCGCTGCTGATTGAAGTAGTTACAAACACAGTGACAGTGCGGTTCAAGTGTATCCCTGGCGTGGGATGTCAAGCGCTTCCGCAGTGTAGCCGTATTGAAAACCTGAGGTGCCGTCGGAGAAACCTCTCGTGCGCTGGGCCATCAAAGGTGAGAGCTGCTTTAACTTAGCTCGATCACCCCCTCTTCCACGAGCGCACGCCGCAAATTCACCACCTCAGGATCATTCATGGAGAGAGCCTGAACTGTCGCACGTGCGGAAGCTGTCAGAGCCTGCAATTCACCTTCGTTCCATCGAAAATGTTCCCTCCAGATATCGCGCCGAGGATGAAATAATCGCACGACCTCGCCCGAGCCCGAATCCATTCCCGCTATGTTCGGTCCCTTAAAACGATTGCAGTGAATGCAACACAAAGCCAAGTTGTCCAGATCGCTGGAACCGCCGTGTTGCCGTGCGATGATGTGATCGATCTGAAAGGGCGCCAGTATGGCTGAAGCCGGCAAGCGGCAGTATTCACAGCGATACTGCGCCCGTTCCCAAACCTTCCGAACAAGTTCCGGATTCAATCGGACGATATGGGTGCCCCACGTAAGGAACGGCGCGCCTTCGACTGCATTACAGCGATGAGATTCGTCACGTGAACATAACTATCCAGCTCGGCTTGTTCCTGAGGGTTCAACGTTCCGTCTCGAGCCAATTCGGACAGTTCGTTCATACGAGCAATATCGCGATCATCGAATCGTATTGATAGCAGATATTCCGCCGCACCGGGTGAAAGGTCAGTCTGGGGTCGCTCGATTAAACGAGCAAGAATGGCTGCCTCGGTCTGCGGGGTTACGATTTGTGAACTCATCGCTCAAGTCTCTCTTCATTGTCTACCAAAAACGGGCTTCCGCCCAAAAGCGGCAGCAATTGTGGCGTTCACCAGTCAGTGCATATCCATGCGTTCACGTGTACCTTCAAATGGAAACCAAGACGTTCCGATTGAGGAGGAGCGGCCATAGACGGGCCGCTCCTGCTTGGCAAGATCAGAACGGAACATCGTCTGGCGTGGCGCCGTCCGCAGCGATAGCTCCGCCGTTGGCGCGCTCGGCGCGATCGAGCTTGCGGATGGATTCCGCACGAATAAACCAGGACCGGACGGTCTTCGTTTCCGGGTTCTTCTTCGAGCTGCCTTTCAGCTCGAATGTCTGCTCGCGGCTGCGAAGCGAGCCCTCTACTTCGATG
>DOZZ01000175.1:0-9251 GCA_003517725.1 Bryobacterales bacterium
AGCCAATACGACGCCCAGTTTCAGCTCCTTCCGACGGTCCCCCCGGACCGTCCCCTGCTGAAGCCCTCTGCACGCTGAAGACGTGCCCCACGAAACCGGTGATGTGGGCCGTTACGCGGTGAAGCCGGCAATCGCCAGGTAAAAGCGGCGGGTCCGCGCCGGCTTCCATGGTGTTGCCGATCAGCGGATGACGGCGGTGGGTTGTTGCTGCATTGACCGTGAAGGGGAGCAACGGGCTGGCCAATGTGCTGGAACTAGCGGCGTCCGCGGACGGGCCGATTTGACAACGCCGCACGCACCTGAAAAGATGAAACCTCTGTCGTTCGCGGATATGGCGGAACTGGCAGACGCGCATGGTTCAGGTCCATGTGCCCGCAAGGGCGTGGAGGTTCGACTCCTCTTATCCGCACCATCTTCGGCGGCGTAGTTTCAAGCTGCGCCGCTTCTTAAGCGCAACACAATTTCCGGGAGCACTGGTTCGGGCGCATCCCGCAGGTACATGTGGGCGCCGGGGAACAGCAGGCACTCGAAGGCGGCGTTGGTCTCGTCGCGCCAGGCTTCCAGCTTTTCGCGCGTGACGTGCGGGTCATCCTGGCCGCCCATGGCGATCAGCTGTGTGTTGAGCGGCGCTTCTTCGCGGTAGACATGTTGTCGAAAGGCCGCGATGTCCTGTCCCAGCAGGCCTGATTGCGGCGGTTCCGGCGGCAACGGCTGGCGGCGAAAACGGGGCGCGCTTACGCTTGACACGAATAGTAGGCTTGGCGCGGGTTTGCCGGCCCGGCGCAAAGTCCGCGCTAGTTCGAAGGCGATGGCGCCGCCCATGCTGTGGCCAAACAGGGCGTACGGCGTTTCGAGATACGGCTCGATCACGGCGGCTAGCGCGGCGACGATCGCGTCGATGGTTGGCAGCAGCGGCTCGGCGGCCCGGTTCTCGCGTCCTGGCAGCACTACCGGCTGCAGACGCGCCACGCCGGCCAGCGCTGCTTTCCACGCCTCGTAGAAAATTTGGCCCGCGCCCGCCGGCGGAAAGCAGAATAGGCGCGGATTGCCCGCACCGTCGCGGATGCCGGGAAGCCACAGCTCCGCGGGCGAGGCCGGTTTGGCTTGCGCACGGCTGCGGAGTGCCTGCGCCAGCAGCTTTTGGCGGTCGGCAGAGAGAGTTTGAGCCACGGGCGCCGGGCCGCGCTTGGGCGATTGCAGCACTTGCTCCAGAAATTTCTCGAAGGGCTCGGCGGTCAGGCTCTCGATGTATTGCAGCGCGGCGGCGCGCGATTGCGCTGAAAGCTGCTCGTAATGTTGCGCGTCGCCCAGCACTTCGTCGAGGGCCGCGAGCCAGGGCGTGACGTCCTGGGGCGGGATATTGGCGACCGGCACCATGTTGTTGTCGACGCCGCCGTGGTAATCGACGATGGGATTCACCGGCAGCAGATAATCCACTCCGAGCTTGGCTTCGGGCATACCGCCTACGTTGCTCGACATAACGGGAATGCCGCGCGCCATGGATTCCACCACCAGGCGCGAGCGCGCCTCGGCCCACAGAGAGGGAATCAGCAGGACCTTGGTCTGGAGCAGAATGTGGTCGATGGTATCGGCGCCGGGCAGCAGCGTGATGTTGGCGCGCTGGCGCAGCGCCGCGATGTCTTCGGGCGTGGTGCCCCAAGTCGGCACCGCCGCGAAGGCGACGTCGGGCCGCGCGTCCGCCAGCTCCAGAAACACCGGCAGCCCCTTCACGGCGCAGGGATTGATCATGGTGACGTAGGGGTGATCGAAGCCCGCCAGATTGGGCGGATGGGTGCGGTCCATCAGGCTGATCGGAACGTGCACGGCGGGCATGCCGCCCCACTCGCGCACATAGCGCGCCACGTATTCGCTGACGCCGACGATGCCGTCGGCGCGCGCCAGCATGGCCGCGCGCAGGGGATCGCGCGAGGCAGCGTCCGGACCGAAGGGCACCGCGATGGTGGCGCGCACCAGGTGCACCACGCGAGCTCGCGGCGCGCGCAGGCCGGCATCGAACAGAATCTGCGCGGGGTCGTCGGTGGAGGTGACGATGATGTCGGGATCGAAGGCTTGCAGCAGCGCCGTGAAGAACTGGCGCAGGCGCGGATGGCCGGCCAGCACGTCGACACGCACGCCGCCCAAGGTGAAGCGCAGATTGCCGTCTTCGACTGATTCGACGGCGATGCCGCGCGCGGCAAGATCTTCTTGCAGCTGCTGCCTGGCTGGCGCGTCGAACGTTTCGGTGCGCGTCGCGACGCGTACGTCGTGGCCGCGCGCGGCCAGCGCTTCCATCAGCAGGCGGTTGGATTTTTCGCCGCCACCGTGCGCCGGAAAATACAACGCATTGCTAGCCAGCAGAATGCGCACTTAGTGCGCGCCCTTCGAGCGCAGCAATTTTTCGAGCAGCGCGCGCCGCGCGGCAGAGAGCTCGGCGGGACGCGCGGGGTCTGCCGGTTGCAAACGTACCAGATAGTGTTCGAACTCGGCCGCATCGAGCTTTCCGACGAATTGCCGCGCGGCCGCGACGGAGCGGTCCGATTCCGCGTAGTACTCCGCCGCGTTGGTTAGCAGGTGGTCGAGCGCCGACACCCACGGGCCGATGTCTTGCGGGGCTACCACTACTTTGGGCAGGTGGTTCTCGTCAAATTCCAGGCCGTAGCGTTCGATGGGCTTGACCGGAATCACATAGTGCGTGCCGGTTTTGGCTTCCTCCAGACCGCCCGAGTTGCTGGCCACCACCGGGACGCCGCGCAGCATGGCCTCCATCACGATGAGCCCGAAGCCTTCGCACCACAGCGACGGCATCAGCAGCACGCGGGTGTTGCGCAGCAGCTCGTCGATATCGCGCACCGGCTCGAGCATGCGGATGTTGGGACAGGCTTCGATGCGCTGTGCGTCGCGGCGCGTGGTACCCCAGCCTCGTAGCGCGCCGAACTCCACCTGGGGCAGGCCGCGGGCCACGCCGAGCAGAATATCGATGCCCTTCACCTCGCACGGGTTAATCATGAGCACCAGGCCGTGATCGAAGTTGCGGTAGCGCGGATAGGGGGGCTCGCCGTAAATGGGCGGATGGATCACGGCCGGCGTCACGCCCAGTTCGCGCCGGATGTAGCCCGCGACGAAGTGGTTGATCGCCACTACGCCGGCGGCCGCGCGCACGATGCCGGCGGCGGGCTGATCGGCGTTCCAGCTCTCGGGCCCGAACGGAAAAAACTGCGGCGTGTGGGCGATGTAAACCACGCGCCCGGCGGCGGCGCGCGCGGCGGCCCGCAACAGCGTGTGGCTGAGGTCTTCGGAGGAGACCAGCACCCAATCCGGGGTCCGGCTTTCGATGGCATGGCGCAGCGCTTCGGCGCGGGCCGAGCCATCGGGGACCGGGAGGACTTCGATGTTGGGCGCGAGTGGTGTCCAGTTGCCGCCGGTATCGCCGCCGCAGACGATGCGGCAGGCGTGTCCGGCACTGGCGAGATGCCGCAGCCAGGCGAGGTTGCTGCGGGTTGAGCCGCCGCGGGGCGGAGCATAGGAGGCGCTGGACGCCAGTAGGATTCGCATGGGCCTGGAGTGGTTCACACGCTCTGACCTTTATCGTTATCGTGGACAGCAAAAACCGCTATGTCCCCGAAGGGGTTTGTGCATCTTGATCCTGGCCGGCGAGCAACGCTTCCACTTCTTCGTCCGACATGGATTCTATACGGTCCAGCAGGGCCTGATACTCCTCGGGGCTGACGGCCCGCAACTGGTAGCCCTCGATACGCGTGGCCAGCTCCGAAAGCGTCAGGCCCGGCGTGTAGACATCGTCCACCGGAAGTTCAATGCCGAAGGTGTCGCGTACGCGCATCACCAGCATCACGACCAGCAGCGAATGGCCGCCGAGATCGAAGAAATTGTCGGAGGGCTGGACGGCGGCTTGCTGCAGCAGGTCGGCCCAGATGGCCGCTAATTGGTTTTCCGTCTCGGAGGCGAAGACGCCGGCCGGGATACGATGGCGATCCAGCATGGCGGCGTGGATGGCGGCGGCAGAGTTGAGGTGGGCGGCGATGTAGCCGTAGTCGATGGCCGAGTGGTTGAAGCGGCGCGGCGCCGCGCCGGTGACCGGCCGCGATGCTTCGTGCAACTCCGGCTGCCATTCGAGAGCGGTCAGAGCTTCGGCCGGGATGCGGTAGACGCGGGCGTCACCTTCCGCCTCGCCGTAGTCCGCGGCGATGCTTTCGAGGAACTGGCGCGCGGGCTGATTTTTGGGCGTGGGTACGGCGCGGGTGACTATGGCGCCGGCGTCATTCCGCAGCGCTTCTTCCGACAGGCGCGCCATGATGCGATGTTCAACGCCTCGGCCCAGCACGCGGCAACTCAGCAGCAGCGTTTCCAGATGCAGCGCTCCGTCGATTTCGAAGATCACGACGCCGGTTAGCCCGTAGTCGCCAAAACGATCGGCCACGCGCACTGTCCAGCACTGCCGGACGCCGTCGTTTAGCAGCGCCGTTATTTCGGCTTCGGTGCGGCGGATCGTCGTGAGATTGAACTGGTTGGTGCGCTGCGTCAATTGCGCTACGCGGCGTACGTCGTCGGTCGTGAGCGGCTGGATGCGCGCGTCGAGCTGCAGGGAGCGCACGAAATCGCGCAGACTGACGCTGTTGCGCATCTCGCGTCCAAACTCCTGCACGCCCTGATACGACGCGGCGCGCGCGCGATCCTCCGCGGTCAGTGGCGCGCTGTCGAACACCCACAGGTGGTCCAGAAAGGCGGGGATCCGCCCCTCATCGGGAGGCAGCGCAATGGCCAGCACCTCCGGTTCGTTCTCGCGCACCTCGGCGCATTCCTTCGGGTTGTCGTCAATGAAGGCGAAGGAGTCGAGGCCCAGGCCCAGCTCGCGCGCCAGTTCGGCCAGGTTGTCGGGCTTCTCTTCCCAGTTGATTTTGCGCGCGGTGAAGTGCTCCAGTTGCAGCGGCATCTCGGGATGCGCGGCGAAGGTCTGCAGCACGTCCTGCTCATTGTTGCGGCTGACCATGGCGAGCAGCACGCCTTCCGCGCGCTTGCGCAGCATCAGCTCGTGCAGCTTGCGGCGGGAGGCGTCGAGCACCACGCCGGCTGGGCCGTCTTCGCCGCAGATGCCGCGCCACAGGGTGTCGTCGCAGTCTAGCGCGATCAGCTTGAGCGGCGGGCGCGTCAAGGCCAGCGCGCGGCGCACCAGGGCGGTGCCCAGCGCGCAGTAATAGAGCTCGGTATAGGGGATGCGGGCGATGGTCTCGCCGTGTTCATGCAGCGGCGAGGAGACCGGGTAGAGGCGCGCGATTTCGTGATAGTCGAGCCACATTACGCCTGGAACGTGCGCCAGACTTTCGCGCAGTTCCTGTTCGGCGCTGCCTGGCGTACCGCTCGCGGGGGGGCACAGACAGACGATCAGCGGGACGGTGCGCAGGCGCGCGGTTTCGCGCACGGTCGCGGCTAGTTCGCCGGGCTGGTGCGTGCCCAGATCATCCAAACGCACCAGCAGAATATTCACGCCGCGATGGTTCGTGGCGAAGACTCCGGCGGGATCGAGCAGTGTCTGGAGCGGCTGATTGTAGGGCGCGAACACGGCTTCGCAGCGCTCGTGGACGTGTTCGGCCCAGAAGCGGAAGACCGGTTCGAGCGGCTCGGCCGTGAAGGTGGACGCGATGGCGAATCGGAACGAGGAGTCGATCATGAGGCGATAACAGCCTCGCGACCCCGTGCTTCGTCGGTAAAAGAAAAAGGGCCGCGTGGCATGGAGCGCTGGCTCCATTTTCACACGGCCTTAGGGCTTGAACGATTTTCTACGGGCAGCTCAACCGTTGGCGGAACCGATGCCGACGGAGGACACACCTGCTGATGTGTCCCCCGAGTGGCTTTGGCCGGTTGCGGGCCGTTTGGAGCCGTCCCCCGAGAGGCTTTGGCCCTTTGCGGAGCGTTTGGAGCGGCCGAACCAGGTGGTGCCGAAGGCCATGATGGCTACGATGACGTTGGCTACGATCATGGGCGGCGCCACCAGCATGACGCCGTAGACGATCCATAGCAGCGCGGCTAACGCCTGCACCCGGCGCAGCTTGGCCGGGTCGCGGAACAGGTAGGACACGACGGACATCGCCGTCGCTAGCCAGCCGACCGTATTTACCCAGTGCATCAGATTACGATACCCGCGGTCGACGAGCTGTTGTCGCGAATCGTCAGCCAGTCGGTGCGCACCTTGTCCCATTCGTGGATGGCCAGGCCATGCGTCTCGAACAGGCTCGAGATCTTCGAGGGATTCCAGCTCAGAATGTCTTCGAGGATCGGAATCAGCACGCTTAGCGCGTCGTCACTCATGACGGTGCGCTGCGCGATCTGAGCGATGTACTTGGCCTCGGAGACCGCGATGGTGAAGCCGTTACGCCGGTTGACATGCAGCATCACATTCACATCCGAGGTGCCGTCGCCGACATAGACAGTGCGCGCGGGGCTGATCTCCAGCCTGGACTGCAGGTGGTCGATCACCGCGACTTTGCCATAGCCGGCGGCCACTCGGGTCACCGACTGCACTTCGCCGGTCGACTCATTCCAGTGGAAGCGCGTGCCAAAGATATGATCGGGCGGCACGATGCCTTCCAGCGCCGACTGAATCACCTCTTCGGGGGCGGCCGAGACCACGTAAAAGCAGAAGTGGTACTCCTCGCCGAGGCTGGCCAGCAGCTTGGGCAGCAGGTGAATATTACGCTTAAGACGGACGCGCTTGCCCACCTCCCGCAAGTGCTCGCGGCGGACGGAGCGGTACTCGGGATCGTGCAAGATCAGGTACGCCAATTCCCCGCCCTGCTGCACCAGGTTGATGCGCGAAAGGCCTTGTACTTTTTCCTCAAAATGGGACGTGCCGAGCAGCTCGCTCAGGATCGCGCCCGAATCGTTAAAGCTGAGCGTCTGGTCGAAATCGCTCGCGAAGAGATAGTTTTTGTGTGTCAGAACTTTGTCGTTCATCGTGCTTCTCCTTAATGTTTGGCTGAATCGAAGCGGAACGAGGCGGAAGACCGGCAACCGCATTCCAGGCGGTCGGGTCGCTTCATCTATTTTGACGGATGGCGGAGCTTTTCGGATGCCCTGGATGAGGCGGATTAAAGATTTCTATGGGGATATGGTTCGCGTAATAATTGATTCGGGCACGGCACATGCTTCCAAAAGGTCCGGCTAAAAGAGTCACGATTTATCTGAACGAAGACACGCGTCACCACCTGGAACCGCTGTGGAGCGCGATTGTGGCCTTTCTGCGCCACAAGATGGTGGCCGGCGCCAGCGTCACCCGGCCTTCGCTCGGTTTCGGCAGCCACCACCGGTTCCACACGCTCGATACCGAAGCCACCATGGCCCATTTGCCGGTGCGGATCGAGTTCGTCGAAACGCCGGAGCGCGTGGACCAATTGCTGCCGACGCTTTACGACATGGTCTCGGACGGGCTGATCGAAGTGCAGGACACGGTGGTGCTGAAGTCAATTCAGAAAGGCAAACACCCCGAGCCGGCGCGGCCGCACGCGGCGATGAGCGGCAAGGCCAAACTGGTGCGCATCTTTCTGGGCGAGGGCGACAAGCTCGACGGCGAGCCGCTGTTCGAGGCGATGGTCAAGCGGCTGCGCATGATGGACGTGGCGGGGGCCACGGTGTATCGCGGCATTCTGGGCTACGGCGCCAAGGGCGAGACGCACAAGGGCGGATGGTTTTCGCGCGACCTGCCTATCATGATTTCCATCGTGGAGGAGGAGGCGCGGCTGCCAGCGCTGCTGGATGCGGTCGAGGCCATGCTGCAGGACGGTCTTATTGTGATCTCCGACGTGGAGGTGCTGCGCCTCATTCACAAATCTCCGGAGCCGGAAAGCCGCTCCACGAAGCCGTCGTAAGGCGGCCCGGAGCTGGGGATGTTTTGCGGCTCTGAATGGGTACTAAGAGCCATGTCATGATGGCACTGTGCCACTGAACAAATTCAGCTCTGAAATTACCCAGCGCAAGTCGCAGGGTGCCTCGCAAGCCATGCTCTACGCCACCGGCATGCGCGAAGAAGACATGCCCAAGGCCCAGGTGGGCATCGCCAGCGTGTGGTTCGAAGGGAACCCGTGCAACATGCATCTGCTGCACCTGGCCGAGAAGGTAAAGGAGGGCGTTACGGGCGCCGGGCTCGTCGGCATGCGGTTCAACACCATCGGCGTGAGCGACGGCATTTCGATGGGCACCGACGGCATGAGCTTCTCGCTGCAGTCGCGCGATCTGATCGCCGATTCGATCGAGACCATGATGAGCGCGCAATGGTACGACGCTAACGTGTCGATCCCGGGCTGCGACAAGAACATGCCGGGCTGCGTGATGGCCATGGGGCGGCTGAACCGCCCGGCGCTGATGGTGTATGGCGGGACCATTCGAGCGGGGCATCTGGGCGACAAAAAGCTGGACATCGTCTCGGCGTTTCAAAGCTACGGCGAATTTATTTCGGGACACATCGACGAGCCCGAGCGCTACTCCATCGTGCGCCGCGCTTGCCCCGGCGCGGGCGCCTGCGGCGGCATGTACACGGCGAACACCATGGCCTCGGCCATCGAGATGCTCGGCATGTCGCTGCCCTACAGCTCGTCCACGCCCGCCGAAGACCCGCGGAAGATCGACGAGTGCGTGCGCGCCGGCGCCGCCGTGAAACTACTGCTGGAGCGCGATCTGAAGCCGCGCGACATCATGACCCGCGAAGCTTTTGAAAACGCCATGGTGATGGTCTCGGTGCTGGGAGGATCGACCAACGCGGTGCTGCACCTGATCGCCATCGCGCGCTCGGTGGGCGTGCCACTGACCATCGACGATTTTCAGGCGGTCAGCAACCGCGCGCCTTTACTGGCGGATTTCAAACCCAGCGGCCGCTTCGTGATGGAGGATCTGCAGGCGGCGGGCGGTATTCCGGCAGTGGCCAAGATGCTGCTGGAGGCGGGCTTGCTGCACGGCGATTGCATGACCGTCACGGGCAAGACCATGCGAGAGAATCTGGAGCCGCTGCCGGGCTTGGCGAGCGGGCAGGAGATTGTGCGGCCGCTTTCGAATCCCCTGAAAGCTTCAGGGCACATTCAGATTCTGAAGGGGAACCTGGCGCCCGAGGGCGGGGTGGCCAAGATCACGGGCAAGGAAGGGCTGCGGTTCAGCGGGCCCGCCAAGGTCTTCGACTCGGAAGAAGACATGCTGCACGCGCTGGAGCGCAAGGAGATCGAGAAGGGCGACGTGATCGTGATCCGCTACGA
>DOZZ01000175.1:9452-17659 GCA_003517725.1 Bryobacterales bacterium
ACGCCCGAAGCGCAGGAGGGCGGGCCGATCGCGCTGGTGCGGCATGGCGAGCGGATTACTATCGATGCCGAGCGCAATGAACTGTCGGTGGATATCGCGGCGGCGGAGATGAATGCCCGCCGCCAGCAGTGGCGTATGCCGCCTTACAAGGCCACGCGTGGCACGCTCGCCAAGTACATTCGCCTGGTGAAAAATGCCAGTAACGGCTGCGTTACGGACGAAGAATAGTATTGGCAGCTGCTATTTAAGCGGGCTGCAGCTTTTTGCCGGCGCGCTGCTTGGCGTACTTGCGCTCAAACTTGTCGACCCGGCCTGCCGTGTCGATCAGCTTCTGCTTGCCGGTGAAGAATGGGTGGCAGCTGGAACAAATTTCGACGTGGATATCGGCCTTGTTGGTGGTCCGCGTCGTGAAAATCGAGCCGCACGCGCACTTGACGGTTCGCTCTTCGTATTGGGGATGAATTCCGGGTTTCATGACGATTTGACTTAACTATAGCAAAAAAGCAAACCCCGCCGGTTCTCACGAACGGGCGGGGCACTTTTGCAGCGTACTCAACGAAGCGCCGGTCCACAGGAACGGGGTCCCGTCACTGAATGGCGGGTACCAGCTACGTCAGGCGACTCAGCAGTCGGCCACCTCGTTGGGTTTACATCCTTCTTTCATTAGACTGGACCACCTCCTTCTTCAGTGATGTCTCCACATTACGCCCGCTCTTTTCCGGTGTCAACGGCCTTTTTAGACAATTTTGCGGAGTCTTACACTTCCAGTAGGCATGCATCACACCTTACCCCTATATGTAGAACGACAGTTGTACAACATGACGTTAGATAATGCTTCTGGTGCCAAGCATCCTCCTGAGCCGCCGCTCGAATCGTAAGATGTTCGCCGGGTGCCTGGTGTCCGGATTTCTCTTCGGGCTGCTCGGCTCGCTGCTGCCCGTCTGGGGCTTCCACATTAGCGGGGATTACCGGACGGCCGGCACGTACTTCCTGGTCCTGATCGCGGGCATGCTGCTGTCGGCTTTCCTGGTACGCAAGTTTTGGCCGGTGCATGAGGCTGCCACGGTGCTGAACGCCGGGTGCCTGCTGGCGTCGGGCGCCCTGACCTGCCTGGCTCTGGTGCCAGCGAATGTGCCCTTGGCGCGCCACGTCAGCCTGTTCTGCATCGGCCTGGCCGCAGGGTTGGTGAACACTGCGTTATTCGAGGCGCTGCAGCCGGCTTACGAGAAAAACGCCGCACAAGCTTTGAACGTGGCGGGCATTTACTTCGGCATCGGCTGCCTGCTCTCGGCGGCGCTGGTGGCGGGCTCGTTCTATCTGTATTCCATGACCTTCATCCTGCTGGCGCTGGCGCTGGTGCCGCTGGTTTACGCGGCGCTCTACTGGCGCACCGCGTTTGAGGGACACGCTGCCGCGGAACAGCGTCCCGTGGCGCAGGCGCTGCGCGATTCGCTCAACCTGGGGGCGGTGGTGTTCGCGCTGTTGCTGTTTTTCCAGTTCGCCAACGAATGGTCGGTGGCGGGCTGGCTGCCGCTCTATTTGATCGACCGGCTGGGGATCAGCCCGGCGGCGTCGCTGTGGTTGCTCTGCTACTACTGGCTGGCGCTGACGGTGGGCCGCGTGGCGGTGTTCTCGCTGTTGCCGCGCGTGCGCCCGTCGCGAGTCTTGTTTCTGAGCGCGGCCGCGGCGCTGTTCGGGTGCTTCATCCTGGTCATGACAAACAACCTGTTTGGCGCGGTCATGGGCATTCTGTTCCTGGGCGGCGGCATGGCGTCGATCTATCCGCTGGTGGCGGCGCGCATCGGCGGGCGCTTCGCGTATTATCACCCCGGTTTTTTCAACGGCATCTTCTCGATCGGCCTGGCCGGCGGCATGCTGGCCCCGGCTGTGCTGGGCGCGGCGGCCGCGGTCTACGGGCTGGGCGCCGTGATGGCGCTGCCGGCGGCCGGCACCTGCATGGTGGTGGTGCTGCTGCTGACGCTGTGGCTGGAAACGAGGATCACGGGACGATGAGGCTGCTGGCGTGGTTGCTGCTGTGCTCGATGCCGCTGGTGGGCGCCCCGCGCTGGCAAAAGCGAGTGCAGGCGCTCATGAATTCCCCCGCCGCGCGGCTGGCCACCTGGGGCATCGAAGTGGTCGACACCGCGTCCGGCAAGCCGCTTTACCAGTGGAACTCGCATAAGCTGCTGACACCCGCTTCAAACGTCAAGCTGCTGACCACCGCGCTGGCGCTCACCCGTCTAGGTCCGTCGTATCGCTTCACGACTACGGTGGTGCGCGAAGGTGACGACCTGGTGCTGGAAGGCCGCGGCGACGCCAATCTTTCGGGCCGGCCCATTCCGTATGATCCGCACGGCACGCCCGGCGACCCGCTCATCGTGATCGACGACCTGGCCGCGCAGATCGCGGCGGCCGGCGTCAAACAGGTGACCGGCAACATCGTGGGAGACGATCGCGCCTTCGACTACGAGCCAACGCCCGATGGCTGGAGCTACGAAGATGCGCTCGATGACGATGGCCCGCCGGTTAGCGCGCTGTGCGTCAACGACAACGTGATCCACCTGTTGCTGACAGACGTGGGCGGCGTGCCGAAAGTTGAATTGTTTCCCGCGCTGCCCGTGTTCGAACTGGATAACCGGCTGCAGCCGGCCGGCCCCAAACAGGTGTTCTGGACGCGCGATCAGGGCACCTATCGTTTGCTGATCACGGGATCGCTGCCGCCCGGCGCCGCCGAAGACATCCGCATTGCCGTGGGCGATCCGGCGCGCTTTGCCGCCCTGGCGCTGCGCGAATCGCTGCTGCGCCACGGAGTGGAGGTGCGCGGCGCGGCCGAGGCCCGGCACGTCTACCCGGGCGAACATTATGCGCCGCGGCCTGCAACGCCCTTGGCCACGCATCAATCGCCGCCGTTGTTCGAAGACCTGCGCGTGACCGACAAGGTCAGCCAGAATCTGCATGCGGAACTGCTGTTGCGGACGGTCGCGCGGGAAACAGCCGGCCATGGCTCGCTGGCCGCTGGCCTCGACGCCCTGCACGCTTTTCTGGGAGGTCTGGGCATTCCGGCCGAGGAGTACGATCTGCACGATGGTTCCGGCCTGTCGCGCCAGGATCTGGTGACGCCGGATGCGCTGATCACGCTGCTGCAGGCCATGCGGAAGTCGCCGCAAGCCGGCGCCTGGCGTTCGCTCCTGCCGGTTTCCGGCGTGGACGGTTCATTGCGCGAGCGCCTGGGCCAGGCTTCGGAAGGCAAGGTGATGGCCAAGACCGGATCTTTGATGCACGTGGCGGCGCTGTCGGGATACGCGCGAACCAGGGCCGGCCGGGAACTGACATTCTCGATCATCGTGAACCACTACCACGGGCCATCGGCCGAGGTCCGGTCCGTAATCGACCAGATGCTGCGCGCCATAGTCGAGTAGTTCGGCTAGAATCTCAACAGAGATCCCATGCCTATTTTTGAATACCAATGCAACTCGTGCGGCGAGAAGTTTGAGAAGCTGGTGCGCCGTGTGGAGGATGCCGCCGAGGCCGGGTGCCCGTCGTGCGGCGAACATCATTTGGAACAGCAGTATTCCACCTTCGCCGCCGGATCGAGCGCCGGCAAGGCGGAAGCGCCCTCCTGCGCCGGCGGCATGTGCGGCACGCCTGGCATGTGCGGGCGGAATTAAGTGACTGCCGCCGAGCGTATACTGACGCCTGCCGCACGCGCGTTTCTGGAGGCACTGCACCGCCAGTTTGAGCCTGCCCGTCAGGACTTACTGGCGCGGCGCGTGGTTGGCCAGAAAGCGCTGGATGCCGGCCAGCTGCCGGATTTTCTGCCGGAAACTGCCTCCGTGCGCGAATCCGACTGGACCGTGGCGCCGATACCGCCGGATCTGCGCGACCGCCGCGTCGAGATCACCGGGCCGGTGGACCGCAAGATGATCATAAACGCGATGAACTCCGGCGCCAGCATGTTCATGGCGGACCTGGAAGACGCCAACTCGCCCACCTGGTCGAATGTGCTGGAAGGTCAGGTCAACCTGGCCGATGCCGTGCGCCGCCAGATCAGCTTCACCGGGCCCGAAGGCAAACAGTACAGCCTGAATCAGCAGACGGCCGTGCTACTGGTGCGGCCCCGCGGTTGGCACCTGGTGGAGAAACATTTTCAGGTGGATGGCGAAGTCATTTCGGGCTCGCTGTTCGATTTCGGGCTCTACCTGTTTCATAACGGCCGCGAGCTTCTGCAGCGCGGCAGCGGCCCGTACTTCTATCTGCCGAAGCTTGAAGACCATCTTGAAGCCCGGCTCTGGAACGAAGTGTTTCTGTTCGCGCAGGATTATCTGGAACTGCCGCACGGCTCCATCCGCGCCACCGTGCTGATCGAAACTATCATGGCGTCGTTCGAGATGCACGAAATTCTGTTCGAGCTGCGCCAGCATTCGGCCGGGTTGAACTGCGGCCGATGGGATTACATTTTCAGCTTCATTAAGAAGCTGCGCAATCACGCGGACCGCATGCTGCCGGATCGCGCGCAAGTCACGATGGACCGCGCGTTCCTGAAAGCGTATGTCGACCTGCTGATCCAGACCTGCCATCGGCGCGGCATTCACGCCATGGGCGGCATGGCGGCGCAGATCCCGATTAAGAACGATCCCGAGGCGAACCGGCAGGCGCTTGAAAAAGTGCGGCTCGATAAGTTGCGCGAAGTGCGCGCCGGCCATGACGGCACATGGGTGGCGCATCCCGCGCTGGTGGCCGTCGCCAAAGAAGTCTTCGACGAACACATGCCGCAGCCGAACCAGCTGGACGTGGCGCGCGAGGACGTGCGCATCACGCGTGACGACATGCTGCGGGTGCACGAGGGGCAAATCACGCGCCAGGGCCTGCGCACCAACATCGACGTCGGCATACAGTATCTGGAAGCCTGGCTGCGCGGCAGCGGCGCGGTGCCGATTTACAACCTGATGGAGGACGCCGCCACGGCCGAGATCTGCCGCGCCCAGGTGTGGCAGTGGTCGCACTACCAGGCAGCCATGCAGGACGGTACGCGCGTAACACCGGAGCTGGTGCGGTCGATGATCGACGAGGAAATGAGCGGCAAGCGCGGCACCGGCCGCTTTGACCTGGCGGCGGAATTATTCGCGCGGCTGGTGACCGGCCGGAAATTTCCGGAATTTTTGACGCTCGACGCGTACGAATACCTGTAAGGTGACGCAATGAACAACAAGATCGCCATCGGCCTGATGTCGTTCGCGGCAGCCCTGTCGGCGCAGGCGCCGGCGGTCCTCGACATACAAGTGGGACAAGTTGCCGGCAAGGTCAGCCCGACTCTCTACGGCATCATGACCGAGGAGATTAATTACTCCTATGACGGCGGTTTATATGCCGAGATGGTGCGCAACCGGACCTTTCATGAGGGTTGGGATCAGCCGGCGCATTGGTATCTGATGCAGTACGGCAATTCGCACGCATCGATGAGCCTTGATAAGACCGGACCCAGCGCGGGCCGTCAATTCAGCCTGAAACTGAGCGTGGAGCACGCCAGCCCGGCGGAACAGGCGGGCGTGTCGAACGAAGGTTATTGGGGCGCACCGGTAAGAGCTAATACCACTTACAAAGGTTCATTCTACGCTAAGGCCGATTCTCCCGGACCGGTTAGCATGAGTATCATCAGCGACGATACGGGTAAGCCGGTGGCAAGCGCCACATCGGACGCGCTAACTACCGAATGGCGACAGTATAATCTGACCCTGCATACGGGTGACATCAAGACGTCAGCCGCAAACCACATCGTGCTGACGGTGGCGCATCCCGAAAATGTATGGTTCGACATGGTGTCGCTGTTTCCGCCGACTTACAAAAACCGCGTTAACGGCAATCGCATCGACTTGATGGAGAAGCTGTCCGCGATGAAGCCGGCCTTTCTGCGCTTCCCCGGCGGTAACTATTTGGAAGGCGATCATATCAAGGACCGCTACGAATGGAAGAAAACCATCGGCCCGCTGGTGGATCGCCCCACCCATCCGAGCCCGTGGCGCTATCACTCATCTGACGGCATGGGACTGCTGGAGTTCCTGAACTGGTGCGAAGATCTGAATATGCGGCCCGTACTGGCGGTCTACGCCGGGTATTCTCTGGCGCAGGAGCATGTAGCTCCAGGCCCTGACTTAGAACCATATGTACAAGATGCTCTCGAAGAGATCGAGTATGTCACGGGCGATGCCAGCACGAAGTGGGGCGCGGTGCGGGCGCAGAACGGCCACCCGGACCCGTTCGCGCTTGATTATGTCGAGGTCGGCAACGAAGATGAGTTCGACCGCTCCAAGAGCTACGATGGCCGCTTCGCGCAGTACTATGACGCGATCAAGAAAAAGTACCCGCGCCTGCAACTGATCGCCACGACGCCGGTAACCAGCCGCAAGCCGGACGTGATTGACGACCATTATTACAAGCGGGCCGACCAGTTCTTCGACTTCACGCAACATTATGACAAGGCCGACCGCAACGGTCCTAAGATCTTTGTCGGCGAATGGGCCACGCGCGAGGGCACGCCTACGCCCGATTTCGGAGCGGCGCTGAGCGATGCCGCCTGGATGACGGCCATGGAGCGCAACAGCGACCTGATTGTGATGGCCGGCTACGCGCCGCTGCTGGTGAATGTCAATCCGGGCGGCATGCAGTGGGATACCGACCTGATCGGCTATGACGCACTGACCAGCTATGGTTCACCCAGTTACTACGCGCAGGTGATGTTCAGCAACCATCTGGGCACCGACATTGTAGCTTCGAGCCTCGAAGGCGGCGGGCCTCGCCTGTTTCAAAGCGTCACGCGCGGCGGCGGAGCGCTCTACCTGAAGGTAGTTAACGCTTCCTCGGCGCCGCAGCCCGTCGAAATCAAGCTGACCGGAGCCGACCATGTAAAGTCAACGGGCCGGTTGATCAGCCTGACCGCGCTAAGTACGGGCGCAACCAATACTTTGCGCGAGCCAACCAAAATTGTTCCGGTGAACGGCTCGATACGCGGCGTCAGCACCGACTTCCATCACACCTTTCCAAGTTACTCGATCAGCGTAATCGAACTTGACACGAAATAGAGCCGCTTCACCCCGCCAACCGCGCTTCTGCTTCGAGCGCCGGCGAGTACAGCGGATCGAGCGTGGTGCTCTGCCGATAACACGCCAGCGCCAGCGACTGGCGGCTCTGCACTTCATAGACGCGGCCCAGGTTGTACCAGGGCAGGTGCCGCGATTCGTAGCGCTCGCTCTCAATGGCGCGCTCGAGCCACGGAAGCGCCTGCTCCGGGCGCTCCAGCGCGATCAGGTAGGCGCCGATATCGTTATACGCGTTACCGAACGAGGGATCGACAGCTATGGCTTGCACGCACTCGTCGATGGCTTCGGGCAGGCGGCCCAGGCTGCTGTAGGCCCATCCCAAAAAGGTGTGCGCTTCGGGCGTGGCGTGCACCACGATCGAAAGGCGGTAGAGATCGGCCGCGCGTTCGAAGCGGCCCGCCATGTGATGCTGGTAAGCTCGCTCGAACAGGCCTCGCGCTGCGTCCGCTTCGGAATCCGGCACAGACATATTTTGACAAAGTTTCGGCCCGGACGCCGCAACACACTTGCCGGTTGCTAAAGACAGGCGTGACCCGAATACTAAGAGACGATGCTCGCAAAAGTGCGTAAAGCAGTTTTCCCCGCGGCCGGACTCGGCACGCGTTTTTTACCAGCCACTAAGGCGCAACCCAAAGAAATGCTGCCCGTGGTGGACAAGCCCATCATTCAGTATGGCGTCGAGGAAGCCCTGCATTCCGGCATTCAAAACATCATCATCGTAACGGGCCGCGGCAAGTCCGCCATTGAAGATCATTTCGACGTCAGCTTTGAGCTGGAACACCTGCTGGAGTCGCGCGGCAAGAAGGACCTGCTGGCGATCGTGCGCAGCGTCTCGGACATGATCGACGTGTCCTATATCCGCCAAAAGGAAGCTCTGGGCCTGGGCCACGCCGTACTGCGCGCGTGCGAACTGGTGGGCCCGGAGCCCTTCGCCGTGGTGCTGGCCGATGACGTGATCGAGTCGCAGACGCCGTGCCTGCGGCAGTTGATGGACATCTATGAATTTTTCTCAGCCCCGGTGATTGCCGTGATGGAGGTTCCGAGAGATCAGATTTCGGCCTACGGCGTGGTGGACGCCGAACCCGTCGCGCATAACGGGAGCCACGACCGCGT
>DOZZ01000175.1:17755-18994 GCA_003517725.1 Bryobacterales bacterium
GGCGCCGGCTCGGAGATCCAATTAACCGACGCGCTGCGGCACCTGCTGCGCAGCCGGCCCATTTACGCCTACCGTTTCGAAGGCACGCGCTACGACGCCGGCGATAAACTGGGATTCTTGAAGGCCACGGTGGAACTGGCGCTGAAGCGGCACGACATGGGCGCGCAGTTTCGCGATTATCTGAAGGGGCTGAAACTTTAGTAGATGCGGGCCATACGGGCGACGGTTGGGTTGATCCTGTTTTCAGCGGCGCTGCCGGCGTCGGTGGCCGACGAGGTGCGCGCGCTGGCGGCGCAGCAACAATTTCAAGCCGCCGAGAGCCGCGTCGACCGTGAGTTTAAAGCGCACGGCACGTCGCCCGATCTGGTGCTGGCGGAATCGTGGCTGGCGCGCGGCTATCTGGCATCCAGGCGTTACGAAGATGCGTCGCGCATGGCCCAACGCACGGACAACGAGTGCCGCGCGCAATTGAAGACACGCGCGATGGACGCTGAGCCGCGCCTGCCCCTGGCCTTGGGCGCGGCCCTCGAAGCGGCAGCCCAGGCCATGACCGCGCGCGGCGAGCGGGATCAGGCGGTGCGTCTGCTGCAGGCCGAAGTGACACGCTATCGTGACACCAGTATCCGGACGCGGCTGCAGAAGAATCTGAACCTGCTGACGCTTGAGGGCAAGCCCGCGCCGGCGCTCGATGGGTCGCATTTCCTGGGACCGCGCAAGCCGCTGGCGCTGGCCGCGTTGCGAGGCCATCCGGTGCTGCTGTTCTTTTGGGCGCACTGGTGTTCGGACTGCAAATCCGAAATCGCGTCGGTCGCCAAACTGGCCGCTGTGTATGGGCCACGCGGGCTGGTGGTCGTGGGTCCGACGCAGCATTACGGCTACGTCGCGGGCGGCATGGACGCGCCCGAAGCGGAGGAGACGCAGTACATCGAGCGGGTCCGGCAGCGCTATTACGCGGGCATCGGCGGCATGACGGTGCCGCTGAGCGAAGAGAACTTGCGGGTTTACGGCGTCAGCACAACGCCCACGCTGGTGCTGATCGACAAGCTCGGGGTAGTGCGGCTATACCATCCGGGCGTGCTGAGCTACGAAGATCTCGCGGCCCGTCTGCAGCCCCTGCTATAAACCAAGGCAACTGCTGACTTCGTGCGATCGACAGAGTGAAGACTTCTTGAAGCAGCAGGCCGGCTGAAGCCGTCCGCAGCTTAAAAGCCGCCCCACAAGAGCTTGTCATGAGCCGGA
>DOZZ01000175.1:19120-27557 GCA_003517725.1 Bryobacterales bacterium
CCTATAACCCCGCGATCACCTGCGCAATGCGATTTGCGTCGTTGGGCACCACGACGGGCTGATTGCCGAACGTGGAGCGCAGCATCGATTTGTCGGGTGCTTCGAGTTGCCCCGTGTGGTAGCGAAAGACGTAATCCGGATCCTTTAAAACATTGCCGGTCAGCACCGCCACCACATCGTCGCCAGCGCGCACGGCGCCGGCCGCCACCAACTTGCGCAATCCGGCCAGCGTGGCGGCCGAAGCGGGCTCGCAGCCGATGCCGCAGCGCCCGATGATGGCTTTGGCATCGGCTATCTCCTGCTCAGTGACACGCTCCACGACGCCCCGCGATTGTTCGATCTCGAAGCGCGCTTTGGGCCACGACACCGGGTCGCCAATTTTGATGGCCGTGGCCAGCGTCTCGGGGTGCGGGTTCGACGCGAACTCGCCGCCGTGCTGCATGAATTCGTAGAAGGGAGCAGAGCCCGCCGCCTGCACCACGGCCAGCCGCGGCAGTTTAGAGATCAAGCCCATCGCGTGCATCTCGCGCAGCCCTTTGCCGAAGGCCGAGACGTTGCCGAGATTGCCGCCGGGCAGCACGATCCAGTCCGGCGGCTGCCAGTCGCGCTGGTCCAGCATCTCAAAGACGATGGTCTTCTGACCTTCGATGCGGAACGGGTTGATGGAGTTCAGCAGGTAAATGCCGAGCTTCTCCGACAGCACGCGCACCAGCGCCAGAATCTGATCGAAATTGGCTTCCACCTGCAGCGTGTGCGCGCCGTAGTCGAGCGCCTGCGCCAGTTTGCCGTAGGAGATGTTGCCGTGCGGAATAAAGATAAACGGCTGCAGGCCAGCCGCCGCGGCATACGCGGCCATCGACGCGGAGGTGTTGCCGGTTGAGACACAGGCCACGCGCGGCATCCCCAGCAGTCGCGCCTGCGAAGCACCGCACGTCATGCCGTTATCTTTGAATGACCCGGTTGGGTTGAAGCCCTGATGCTTGAAAACCAGGCGGTCGAGCCCGGCGTACTGGGCCGCGCGCGGGGCTTCGAGCAGCGGCGTGTTGCCTTCGCGCAGCGTGACAATGTCGGCCGCATCGTCGAAATACGGGATGATCTCGCGGTAGCGCCAGACGCCGCTCTGGTCAATCGGCAGGTTCGACGCGCGGCGCTGGCGCCACAACTGTTTCAACACCCCGGCGTTGAGGGCCGGAGGGTCGGCGATGGCTTCGAGCAGACCACCGCAGCGCGGGCAGTTATAGATAACCTCGCGCGTGTCATAGCGCGCGCGGCAAGCCGGCTCGAAACAGATCAATGCAGCGGACATGGAAAAATTTCGCGGCGCGGCCGCGGCGATGCCAAAAACGACTAGCGCTTGGCCTTCTGGCGGAGCGTCATCACGTGCGCCACCACTTTATTCACTTCCACATCGGTGAGTGGAGCGGCCGACATTGCCGTGCCGGGAATGCCATGCTTCACGACCCCAACCATCTTGGCATGTGATGGATAGGTCAGTTTGCCCAGCAGATTGGCGCCTGTGCCACCGCTGCCATCGGGCCCGTGGCAACCGGCGCAGTGGACGAAGTACAGCTTTTTGCCGTCGAGCGGCACTTTCGCGAACAAGCTAACGGTGGCGATTAGAAATAAAAACGTGCGCATCATGGTTTGGCTCGAAGGCTGTACCAGTATGCCACAGGGCCGCTTTAGATCACATCTTGTAAACCCGGGCGCTGTCCGTTTTGCCACTGCTGCCACAGGTGCAGGGCCTGGACGCCGAAGATGGTGGAAACCGGATTGACGAAAGGCAGGAAGCCGTCGCGGTTGCGGCCGAACCAGAAGCCGCCGTGGATGGCGGGGTCGTGGTGCCGGGCCTGGAATTGCCGCAGTGCGGCAGCCTCGCGCCCCGCCGCCTCGGCATCGAGCGGCACGGCGGGAGCGGCGTAGAGGCGAATACGGAGCAACTGGGCATACACATCGCTGCGCACCACCTCAGGCGCGATGGAGTGCAGCAGGCCGGCCACGCGCGCGATGCCGCCGGCCAGCTGCGCCGCGCGATGCTCCGTATCGGGGGCGAATAGCAGAGCTTCGAGAAAATAACAATAAGCGTGCAGCCGGTCCATGACGCGCGCGGGCTCGGCGGCGCCTGGCAGAAAGGTCTCATGGCTGGCGATAGCCGCAGCCAGGGTGTCGTGCCAAGCCTGGCCCAGAGCGGCATCGCCGGTCTGCTCGAAAACCTCGCGCCAAGCCAGCGCGGGCTTCGCCTGGTAGCAGCCGGGCAAGCGCGACCAGCGCGGCTCGAGCGGCAGCGGCCGGCAATGCGGCAGTTCGATGACGGGGGGAATTGCGGCGCCCGCTCCGTAGCGCTGTAGCATGCCGCGCGCGCCGGCCGTGACCAGCGCGGGCCATTTAGGATCCGAATCGGCGCGCCCGGCGGAGTTCAGTCCGCGCAGAATAATCCCGGTATCGAAGAAGTACGCCAGCGTGTGGCTGCCGTCGTCCATTTCAAACGGGAAAACGGAAAGCTTCGGGATCCACGCGCCCGCCAGGTAATCGGCCGTGATTCGCAGGCGCTCCAGAAGGCCCGGCATGCCGGTGGCGCTGTGCAAAAACGCGAGGGCGGAGACGGCGTAACCTGTGATTTCCGCGGAGATGGGCAGGTAGCGGCGCTCGGCGCTCAGGTAATAGCGAGCCACGCCGCCGTCAGGCTTTTGGATGCCCGAGTGCAGCAGCCAATTCGCCGCCTGTTCCAAAACAGTATCGTGCGCCAATCCCCGTGTCTCTTAGCCCAAAATGACGTCGGTCCCCAGGACCGTACGGTATCTGACGTGCAGAATATCATATGCTCGGTAGGTAAGATTAGGATTAAACTAAATCGGGAAGAATGAAGCTACTGGGATTGTGGTTCTTGATCTTCGGTATAGGGGCCGGCAGCGAAGTCGCTAAATTCGACGCGCACGGTCCGGAATCGGTCCCGGAGGGGTGGAAGCTGGTGAACGCCCGGCCGGTGGCGCCCTTTCGCTGGGAAGTGCATGACGACGATAAGGCAGCGCCGTTCAGCGGCAAAGTTCTGGTCCTGACGTCGCATGAGAAGAACCGCCATGTTCCCTCGCTCGCCATCTTCGAAAAAGTAGATCTGCGCGACGGCGACGTCAGCCTGGATTTTCGGCTCGACCCCAACAAGCGCACGCAGACCGTCGGCATTCTCTTCCGCTACCGCGATCCCAAAAATTACTACCTGGCCAACGCCAGCGCCGACGCTTCGATGGTCTCGCTGGTACGCGTGGAGGACGGCAAAACCACGCCGCTGACGCCGGTGAATGCCTCTAAGCTGCACCTCTGTTTGCTGCCGCACCGCATCGCCGCGCAGGATTGGAACCTGATGCGCGTGAGAATCAGAGGATCCCGGATCGTGGTCTTTCTGGGCCATCGCAAGCTGATGGAAGCGGTGGACGCCACCTTCACGGGATCCGGCAAAACCGGCATCTGGTCGCGCGGCGACACGGTCGCGTACTTCGACCATTTCCGCGTGGATAAAAAGAACTAAGCCGCCGGCACTGCGCTCACTTCGCCCGCCGTGAAATAAGCGCAATCCGGATGATGAAATACCAGCGCGCTGACGCTGGCTTCTGGTTCCATCATCATGCCCTCGGTGAGTTCGACGCCAATGTCTTCGGGCCGCAGCAGTTTCCAGATGCCGGCCTGATCGTCGAGATTGGGGCAGGCCGGGTACCCGAAGCTGTAGCGCTTTCCGCGATAGCGTGAGGTGAAGCGCTCGTGCATGGTCATCGTCGGCGGATCGGGGAAGCCCCAGTCTTCGCGAATGCGGCGGTGCAGCCACTCGGCCGTGCCTTCGGCGGTCTCGATAGCTAGCGCCTGCAGTGCGTGCGCTTTGAAATATTCAGCGTTGGCCTTGAACGTATCGGCTCGCTCGCGAATGCCGTCGCCTGCCGTTACTACGAATAACGCGATGTGGTCGCGCGCGCCATTTGGCTCCAGCACGTAGTCGCTCAGCGAGAGGCCGTTGTCGCGCGGCTGCCGGCCGAAG
The DNA here is from genome assembly GCA_003517725.1 of Bryobacterales bacterium. Lineage (GTDB taxonomy): Bacteria > Acidobacteriota > Terriglobia > Bryobacterales > Bryobacteraceae > DOZZ01. Next base: position 23,145 of record DOZZ01000175.1, read on the forward strand.
TCGAACGTGTGCAGCGGTTCCCGCGCGCCGGGCTCGAACAGGTGAATCGAGTTGCCCGACCGCTCGGCCTCGAAGAACTGCCACACGGCGCGCGGCTTGATGTAGTCCTGCGCCTCCTGCTTCAACTCCTCGACCAAGCTGTAGAGTTCGAGCGCCTTGGGCTCCTGGCGCGACAGGTTCACCTCAAAATTGCCTTTGTAGCCGAGGTGCCGGCCATACAGCATGAAGGGGTTGATGTAGCTCCACAGCTCCGTCAGCTGGGGAATCGAGCGCACGCGGCGATCCAGATACGGCGCGGCCGGAATCGGAATATCCAGACGAACCTTGTTGCTTCGCCGGTCGGAGAACACCACCGACTCTTCGACGCGAATCTCTTCGACCACGGCCGTGGCGTGCGTGTGCGATTCCAGCACGGCCTCGCGCGACGCCGGGTCCATGATCTCGTTCAGCAGCCGCAGCCCGGTCATCGCGTCTTTGGCGTAAAAAGTGGCCTGTCCATAGCCGGGTGCGATCTTGTTGACCGTGAACTTTTCCGACAGCGCCGCCCCGCCCACCAACAGCGGCACGCCAATGCCGGCGGTGCGCAGATCGCCGGCCGTAATCACCATCTGCTGCGCGCTCTTCACCAGCAATCCGGATAGCCCAATAGCATCCGGCTGATATTGCCGAAACGCGTCGATCAACTGTTCCGGCGGCACTTTAATGCCGAGATTGACCACTTCGTAGCCGTTGTTGCCCAGAATGATCTCGACCAGATTCTTGCCGATGTCATGCACGTCGCCCTTCACCGTCGCCAGAATAATTTTGCCGCGCGACGCCGTGTCGGCCTTCTCCATGAACTGTTCCAGGTGGTTGACCGCGGCCTTCATGGCCTCGGCCGATTGCAGCACCTCGGCCACAATCAGCTCGTTGTTGTTAAAGAGGCGGCCGACCTCGCTCATGCCGGCCATCAGCGGCCCGTTGATGATGTCGAGCGGGGCCGCGCCCTCCGCGCGTTTGCGGTCGAGGTCGGCGATGAGGCCTTCCTTGGTGCCTTCGATGATGTAGTTGGCCAGGCGCTGATCGAGCGGCATGTCGGCCGCCGACTGCTTCTGTTTTGCCACGGCGGTCCGAAAATGCTCGGCGATGGCGGCGATGTGGTGCTGGTTGATCGAGGCCTTTTCCTCCGCGCTCTGCTGGCGCCAGTCGTGATCGAGCGAATTAGCGGCGCCTGGCGGCGTGTTGAACAGCAGCTGCTCGGCGAGCTTGCGCTCGTGCTCCGGAATGCTGGCGAAACGCTCCAGCTTCTCGGCGTTGACGATGGCTAGATCAAGCCCGGCCTTGGTGCAGTGATACAGAAAAACGGAGTTGACCACTTCGCGCGCGGCGGCGGGCAGGCCGAACGAGATGTTCGAGACGCCCAGCGTAGTCTTGACGTGCGGAATGTGCTGCTTGATCAGGCGCAGCCCTTCGATCGTCTCCACCGCGCCGCCAATGTAGTTCACATCGCCCGTGGCGCACGGGAACACCAGCGGATCGATGATGATGTCTTCGGGCGCGATGCCGAATTTTGAAACCAGGATTTCGACCGAGCGCTGGGCCACGGCCAGTTTGCGCTCGCGGGTGAAGGCCTGCGCCTGCTGCTTGTCCTCGTCGATGGTTCCGACGATCAGTGCCGCGCCGAAGGCCCGGGCCAGCGGGCAGATCAGCTCGAACTTCTCTTCGCCGTCCTCGAGGTTGATCGAATTGATGATGCTCTTGCCCTGGCAGTAGCTCAGCGCCAGCTCCACCGCGCGCGGGTCGGTGGTGTCGATCATGATCGGCGCTTTGATCAGACGGATCAGCTTTTCGTAGAACGGCGGGATGTCGGCCATCTCATCGCGGTCGGTGCTTTGGAGGCAGACGTCGATCACCTGCGCGCCGTTCTTGACTTGGCGGCGGGCGATCTCGACGGCTTCTTCCCAACGCTCGTCGGCGATCAGGTTCTTAAAAAGCCGCGAGCCTATCACGTTGGTGCGCTCGCCGACAATCAGGGGGCGAATGGCCTCGTCGGCCTCCACCAGATCGATGCCGGTGAAGAAGGTGCGATGCGCCGCGGGCCGGACCGCGCGTGGTGCCTTGCCCTCGGCCATCTGGGCGATGGCGCGGATGTGCGCGTCGGTGGTTCCGCAGCAGCCCCCCACGATGTTGAGCCAGCCGTTTTTGATGAAGCGCTCGAGCTGCACGGCGAGCGATTCGGGCGTCTCCAGATACAGCCCTTCTTCATTGGGCAGTCCTGCGTTGGGATAGCACGAGATCCGCGTGTTCGCCATGTCGCTGAGCGTGCGGATGTGGTCCGTCATAAATTCCGGACCGGTGGCGCAGTTCAGGCCCACAGCCAGCAGGTTGGCATGCGCGATGGAGGCATACAAAGCATCGGCGGTCTGGCCCGCGAGCATGGAGCCCATGGGTTCGATGGTGCCCGAGACGATCACCGGGATGCGGCGGCCGGTCTCGCGTTCGAGGCGCTGGATGGCCAGCAGCGCGGCCTTGACGTTGCGCGTGTCCTGGCAGGTTTCGACCAGCATCAGGTCGACGCCGCCTTCGAGCAGTGCGCGCGCCTGATCGTGAAAATTCTGTTCGAGCTGCGGGAAGGTGACGCCTCCCGTAACGGTGATGGCCTTGGTGGTGGGCCCGATCGACCCGGCGACGAAGCGCGGCTTGCCCGGTTTGGAGTAGGCGTCCGCCGCGGCGCGGGCTAGTTTGGCGGCCGCTAGATTCAGTTCGCCGGCGGTGTTGGCGATGTTGTACTCGGCCAGCACCAGGGCGGTGCCGCCGAAGGTGTTGGTCTCGATGATGTCGGAGCCGGCTTCGAGGTAGGCGCGGTGAATCGACTCGACCACGTCGGGGCGGCTCTTCACCAGATATTCGTTGCAGCCTTCGAGCGCGGCACCGCCGAAGTCGTCCGCGGTCAGGTTGGCCTGTTGCAGCATGGTGCCCATCGCGCCGTCGAGAACCAGCACGCGGGTCGCGAGGGCATCCGCCAGCGCCTCCAGCCGCTCTTCCGGATTGAGCATGGGTATGCTTATAAGTGTAGCAGCGTCATGCAATTGGGCCTATGCCAGGACTGTGTCCACCGCCAACAGATCACCAGTGCGAAGGGCAGCACCTTTGAGCGCTGCAACTATAGCCGGACCGACCCAACCTACCCCAAATACCCCCGGCTACCGGTCCTGCACTGCCCCGCCCATAAAGTGCTCAGACCACAAAAGCATTCGTAGCCAGAGCACTTTTCCGTCGGCCGAAAAGTAGCCAGAGCACTTTATGGGACGTGATAGGATCGGCCCATGACTCGCCGCTCTCTCTTGCAGGCTTCCGGAGCCGTCGCTCTGGCCAACCAACTTGCCGCAGCCGACGCTCCGGCCGAGGGACGACTCAAACAGTCGGTTTCCCGCTGGACCTATAAAAACTATTCGGTCGACGAATTATGCCAGCACGCCGTCAAGATCGGCCTCAAAGGCATTGACCTGGTCGATTCCACGGACTGGCCCACGATCCAAAAATATGGCCTGACACCCTCGATGACGCCCGGCGCCGGGACCATTCCCCATGGCTTCAACCGCCGCGAGCACCACGATCAGCTGGTGCAGGAGATGGAAGCTAATATCACCAAAGCCGCGGCCGCCAAAGTGCCTAACGTGATCACCTTTTCCGGCAATCGCGAGGGCCTGCCCGACGCCGAAGGCATTGAGAATTGCGTCGTTGGCCTGAACCGCTGCAAGCGCTTCGCCGAGGAAAAAGGCGTCACCATCAATATGGAGTTGCTCAACAGCAAGGTCAACCACAAGGACTACCAGTGCGACCACACCGCCTGGGGCGTCGAAGTGATGAAACGCGTGGGTTCACCGCGCGTCAAGCTGCTGTACGACATCTACCATATGCAGATTATGGAAGGCGACATCGTGCGCACCATCCGCGACAACATCGCCTACCTCGGCCATTTCCACACCGGCGGCGTTCCGGGCCGGCACGAAATCGACCAGACCCAGGAACTCAACTGGCGCTTCGTGGCGCAAGCCATCGCGGATTTAAACTTCCAGGGCTTTATCGCGCACGAGTTTGTGCCGATCGCGAAAGACCCGATTGCCTCGCTGCGGCAAGCCTACGAAACCTGCAAAGTCTAAGGCGTGGCTCTATTTATGGCGTAGCTACCGGGAACGTCACGACATTGCTGACGTAGAGCTGCTGCGCGATCGACAGCTGTGTCTGCGGATCCGTCGGCAGGCTCGCGGACAGTTGAAAGCTTACTTTCCAGACGCCCACTAACCCCGGAACCAGGCTGGCGGAGATGATGTTGGCCGCGGAGCCCCCGGCCAGCACGGAATCGACCGGCGTCGCCGGCGGATAAGGATAGGACGGAAACAGGAAGCCCGTCAGATCGCCCACCAGGGGCGC
>DOZZ01000175.1:27690-31791 GCA_003517725.1 Bryobacterales bacterium
CGTGCCGCCATTCGTACTGGCGCAGCACAGCGCGGAACTGAATGCCGTCAAAATCAACACCCCGCCACTGTTGACCGAGACGCCATAGGACACACTGTCGGCGCCGGGGCGGGCCTCCAGCAAAATGCGCGAGAATTCATTAGCCGCGGCCGCCACCACGTTCGGGTCATTGGCCATCAGCTTCAGCAGCGCATCGCGCACGGATTCCAGGGTATCGGTGGCCAGCACGGTGTAGGTATACGTGTTGCCGCCGACCGTGACCGTCGCCACGTCGCCAGCCTTGATTACGCCGTCCACTGAAATCAGGCCGGTGGCGTTGCTGTCGGCGTGAAATACCAGGCCCGGCCGCGGATCCGAACCGGGAAAGGCGAAGATGCCTGGATTGGCGGAAACAATTTGCACGCCTACGGGCGTCGAAGCCGTGATCGAGCCATCGTTCCTGACGGTCTTGACGTAGATGCTGACGCTGGTGCGGTCCTGCACTTCGAGCGGAATCTGGGTGTTGATCTGCGTTGGCGACACGTACAGCAAAGGCGCCCGGTTGCCGTCGATATAGACTTCCACGCCGCCCATCCCCATCGGCAGGTAGTTGCCTTGCGCGCCACTGAGATCCGCGGCAGCGGTCTGGTCGCTCAGGTTTTTGCCTTCGATAGTGATCAAGCTGCCGGGACCAAGTTGCGTGGCGCTGGCGAGGTTAATAGTCAGCGCGGGGCCGGCCGTGGTCCGCGTCAACTGTGTACCGGAGGAAAAGGTGACGTCGTAAGTAATGCCCACGCCGGCATCGCCGCCTTTGCGCGCCGTCAGTACCACGGCATCCGCCACTGTGTTGGGGATGGCCAGAACGTCGGGATTGTTGCCGGCGTTCACCAGCGCGGTCAATCCGGCCACGATATCGGCCAACGTGTCCTTGTCTTTCACCGTGTAGGCATAGGGCGTGGTTCCGATCGTGAGGGTCACGACGTTATCTTTGGCGGGAGTTCCGGCCAGCACCACACGGCCAATGGCGTAGATTTCAAGACTGGCGGAGTTGCGCACGCCGCTCAGCGCGATCTCATCTTCGCCGGGGCTGTAGACCACCACGCGGCGGTTGAAGGTGTCGCCCACGTAAAGATTAGTGGAACCGTCCCATGCCAGCGCAACCGGCGTGGCGAACGCGTCGGTATTGGAAGAGGAGTTGTTTACGAAGGCATCCGTCTGGCCCAGCACCACGTCGGCGGTGGCGCCGTTGGCCGTTGGGAATTGCGAATACACCAGCACCCGGTCATTGCCGCCATCGGCGACAAACAGGCGCGTGCCATCGGTAATCGCGGCCCGCGGAAAGCTCAGCGTCGCGCCGCAGCGGGCCGGGTACGCCGGCTTGTTGGTGGCGGGGTCTGTGCCGTTCGACGGACACAGGGCCGAGGCATAATTCGGCACCTGGTTCACAAAATCGGGCTGCCCCAGCACCTGGTCGGCGGCCTGATTGTTCTGGGTCGGAATTGAATTCCAGATCAGGATGCGGTTATGGCCCAGGTCGGTTACCAGCAGATGATGGCCGTCCGAGCCTATCGCGACGGGGCTCGACATGTTGCTGGCGGTCGGGTCCACATTGGTTTTCGTGATGTCGGGACTCACAAAGGTGGTGAAAGTGGGCTGGCCCAGCACCAGGTCGGCGGCCGCGTTGTTGGCGGTGGGAATCGAGTTGTAGACCAGCACGCGGTTGTCCTGCGTGTCGGCGATGTACAGCTTGCCGTCTTGCATCCAGACGCCTTGCGGGCCGCGCAGGCTCTTGGCGGTGGGCGGCGACGCGGTCTGCGCGTGGGTGAAGTCGGGCTGGCCGATCACGACGTCGGCGGGCGTGCCGTTGGCGCTAGGAATGGTGTTCCAGATCAGGACGCGATTATTATCGGAGTCCGCGACTACCAGCACTTTGCCGTTGCTGGCCACCGAAGCCGGCGTGCGCATGCCGCTCGCCGTCAGCCCCGGATCGCTGGTGGCGAAGCTCGGCTGTCCCAGCACCACGTTGGCCACGCCGACGCACGCCGCGCAGGTGTCGTGGATGCCGGTGGCCGGCGTCAGCGTGTCGGTAGCCGCCGGTAGCTGGCCGGACACATTGGAGTAGATCAGCACCCGGTTGTTCACCGGCGTGCCGCCCAGACGGTTCGAATCGGCGATGAAGAGCTGGTTGTTGACGTAAGCGACGCCGCTGGGAGCGCCCAACTGGGTTTCGCTGGTGCCGGTGGCGCCGTCGCTAAAAGTGGTCTGGCCGATCACCAGGCGGGCAGCCTGGCCGGTGTGGAAGTCAGCGGCCAGGACGCAGGAAACCGTCCCGAACACCGCGGTCAGGAAAATCAGAGAGCGCTTCATGTTCGATGAGATATAGGATTTGCGTTTTTGTAAGTCCGATTATAACAAGCGTTTAGGAACTTTCCCGGAGCCGGGAGGGGATGGCCCGCCTGTGCCGCCGCTGCTACACTGGCAACGTGCATGCTGGTCCTCAAAACCCCTGGTTTTCTCTCATTCGGGAACTTCAACGGAAGCGTCGCTAATGCAATTGGCGGACCACTCGCTTAATGCCGGATTCGCTTGAAATTTCCGCCGCGGAGGTGAAGCGCAAGCTCGACGCGGGCGACGACTTCAGCTTCGTGGATGTCCGCGAGCCCGAGGAGTTCGCCATCGCGCGCATCGAGGGCGCCCGTCTGATCCCAATGCGCTCAGTTCCGGCGGCGCTGGCGGAGTTGGACGACGACCGGCCCGTGATCGTCTTCTGTCACCATGGCGTGCGCAGCCTGAACGTCGCGAACTGGCTGCGGGAGCATGGCATCGAGCAGGCTTGGAGCATGGCCGGCGGCATCGACCTGTGGAGCTTGCAGATCGACTCGGGCGTGCCACGTTACTGAGTCCCGTCGATCTTCTGGCCCATCAACAGGTAGCGCAGCGTCCCCACCTGGAACGTAAGCAGCGCTGCCAGCACAAACCGTATGCGGGCCAGCAGGCCGTTGACGATGCCGTGGTGCTTGCCGAGGAATGCCGCGGCGCCCAGTTGGCGGTCGGCCCGCGCCAGCGAGCCCGATTCGTCGCGTGGAAACGCCACGGCCCGGGCCGCCGAATCCACCGCCACGCGCTTACCGTTGCGGCGGACCTGGGCGCAGAGCTCGGGCTGGCTGCCGTAGTCGCCGTAGCGCTCGTCGATCTTTTGCAGACTGGTCAACAGAAAGGCGCGCACCATCAGCGGGCCCGTGGCGCAGGCGACGGTCTCGCCCGGACGCGCGGCGCGCAGCGGCGGATCGGGTTGCGACGGCGCGGGCAAATCACTCACTTGCGGCAGGGCTTCCCCCGACTCGGAGAGGCAAAGCGGGCAGACCGCGCCGGTCTCGGGCGAGACCTGTAGCGTGGCGGCCAGTTGCAGCACGTGGTCAGCGGCGATCTCGACTGGCGCGGGCAGCAGCAGCACAAAATCGCTAGCTACCGCGCGGATGCCCAGGTTCAGCGCCTTCGTGGTCCCAAAGTGTTTCGGCAGTTTGATGAACTGCACCGCAGGGAACGCTTCTTCGACAGCGAGCGAGCCATCGCTGGAGTGCAGATCCACCACCACCGAACGGATCTCGCCAGGGCGCGCGGCTAACGCCGTCAGGCAGCGTTCCAGGGCTTCGCGCTGGTTGCGCGAGACGATGACGACGGCGATCGGTTCCACCGGCGGCGGCGGATTCTGCGGTGGAGTCAAACTGCTATTGTAGTGCCCACCGCGGCTCGCCGCGGCTTACGCACTACTAGAAACAGGCCGGCACAGGCCAGCGCCAGCGCCAGCCACTGTTCGAGCGAGAGCGAAAGCCCCAGGGGATTGGAGCTGTCGTGGGCGCGGAAGAATTCGACGACGAAGCGCAGCAGGCCATACAGCATCAGGTACAGGCCAATAATCTGGCCGGCAGTATGCTTGCGACGAAAAGCCCACAGCAGAGCCAGCATGATGATCCACTCGCCCCCGGCTTCGTAGAGCTGCGTGGGGTGCAGCGGCCGGTTGAGCGGCACGCCGGTGGTGGCGTTGGGGTTGCGGAAGGTGACGGCCCAGGGCAGGTCGCATTCGCGGCCCCAGCAACAGCCGGCCGCGAAACAGCCGAGGCG
>DOZZ01000175.1:32149-32279 GCA_003517725.1 Bryobacterales bacterium
GCGGGCGGGGCTCGCGCGCAGCATGCTGAGCAGAATCAGAACGGCCCCCGACGAGATGGCGGTGTCGGCCAGGTTGAACGTATACCAGTGATAGTCGGCCACGTGAAAATCCAGAAAATCGGTGACCGAG
>DOZZ01000247.1:0-1437 GCA_003517725.1 Bryobacterales bacterium
CTGTCCTGTTTTGGACAGCAGTGCGAATCTCCAGGACTACGATGCTCCTGGCATGAAGTCACGCCTGCTTTTTGCAACTGGGCAACAACGGCGCTGAACGCTGGCGGCGGCGCTAAGATAGGGGCAAGGAGGTTCCAGACATGACGACGAGGGAAGCGCTCCACCATCTGGTCGACGAATTACCGGAAGAGCAGACGGAACTTGCAAGCCTCTGGCTCGAGGATCTCCGCCATGCCGCCGACGAGGATGGGCCTCCGCTCGATGCCGAGGTTCTCACCTCGATTGACCGCGGGGTTGCTGATGTTAGGGCAGGCCGCGTAAAACCCCTGGCCGAATACGAGCGCGAACGCGGTCTGTGATTTACCGGATCAGTCTCAGGTTGGGCGCTCTCCCGCCGAAGCCGGATACCGCTTCCGCGGCGCTCGACTCTAACCTGGAAATAGAAAAACGGTTCCGAAACAGAGAAACAATGCAGAAGCGCAAACTTGGGAAAAGCGACTTGGAAGTTTCGGCGATCGGGCTCGGCTGCATGGGCATGAGCTTTGGGTACGGCCCGGCCAAAGACAAGCAGGAGATGATCCCGGTTATCCGGGCAGCCGTCGAACGCGGTGTCACGTTCTTCGACACCGCGGAAGTGTACGGCCCGTTCATCAACGAAGAACTGGTGGGCGAAGCCCTGGCTCCCTTTCGTGGCCAGGTGGTGATCGCCACCAAGTTCGGATTCAAACTTGATCCGAACACTGGCAAACAGGCCGGGCTGGACAGCCGGCCGGAGCACATCAGGCAGGTCGCCGAGGGCTCGCTAAAGCGGCTCAGGGTCGATTCCATCGATCTTTTCTATCAGCACCGTGTTGATCCGGACGTGCCGATCGAAGATGTGGCGGGGGCGGTGAAGGACCTGATTCAGGAAGGCAAGGTCAAGCACTTCGGACTTTCCGAAGCAGGCGCGAAGACGATTCGCCGCGCTCACTCCGTCCAGCCGGTCACGGCGCTGCAGAGCGAGTACTCGCTGTGGACGCGACGCCCCGAGGCGGAAGTCCTGCCGACGGTTGAGGAACTCGGGATCGGATTCGTCCCGTATAGCCCGCTGGGGAAAGGCTTCCTGACGGGAAAAATGGACGAAAACACGAAGCTCGACAGCTCCGATTTCCGCAACATCCTGCCTCGGTTCACGCCGGAGGCGATGAAAGCGAATCGAGCCCTGGTCGATCTGCTCGGCGGCATGGCAGAACGGAAGAAGGCGACACCTGCTCAGATCGCGCTCGCTTGGCTGCTTGCCCGGAAGCCGTGGATTGTACCGATCCCGGGCACCACGAAGCTGGCGCGGCTTGAAGAGAACATCGGAGCAGCGGCAGTCGAACTCACGCCGGATGATCTCGGTGAGATCGAAAGCGCAGCTTCCAAAATTCCGGTGCAAGGGGCTCGGTATCCCGAGCA
>DOZZ01000247.1:1514-7284 GCA_003517725.1 Bryobacterales bacterium
GCTTACTTCGCCGCTGTTTTTAGCTCGATGACAACAGCCTCTGTGGGTTTGTTGCCCAGGTTCTCATTCGAGTGCTTGCCGGCAGGGTTGGCGCGCACCGTGCCGGGCGCGAGGTTGGCTGTCTGTGCCTTGCCATCGGCCGTGGTGGTCTTCATGTGTCCTCCCGAAACATACACCACCACATAGCGCGACGGGTGGGAGTGCATCGCCAGCTTACCGTGCGCCGGCACCGTGACACGCGTGATGCGCACATAGTCGTTGTCAGCTTCCACCTTGGACATGGCGGGGTTGGCCGCGACCATGTCGCCTTCGCCCGTGAGCACCGTCCCGGCAGGCGCAGTCTTCAGTTCCACAAAGATCGCCTCAGCCTTGGTTTTTCCCGTATTTTCGGAGGCATGGGTGACGGCCTTGGAGAACTGGACGTCGCCGGGTTTGCCCGCCTGGTCTGCCGTTTTACCGTCGGGAAAGCTATACTTCGCAACGTCGTTCGTCAGGCCAACGGAAACGTAAGGCGGATGCGAGTGCATTGCCATTTTGGTGCCGGGCGGTTCTTTAAAGCGGAGCACCCGCACCTGGCTATCTTCGTACTCGACCTTCACGGTCCCGGCGGGCGCGATTTTCACGACATCCTGGCCGGGCAGCAGCGCGGCTCCCAGACCGAAGAGGATACAAGCGATTCGAACGTTCATGTGGTGATGCTCCTTTGCGAGACTTCCGCTAACAATCGTCGGTCAAAGGTATCACAACAAAACGATGGCATGTTTTATTTAATAATCACGTTTGTGCTGGCCGGTGGGGACGTGCTTCTATTTCTTATGCCAGCGACAAAGCTAATGCCCAGGTTGATCCCCCTGCAGGTGTGTGGGTATTGCGATAATGTAGGTCGTCTGGCGCCTTTTTGGGACGAGAGCGGCGAAAACCGTCAGACCCGGTTCGCAGGCGATGAAAGATGTTGACGTTTAAACAGTTCCTAAATGAATTGGCGCAACAAGACATCGTAATCTCACGTGAGGAAATTGAAGAGATGAGAAGCCGATTCGGCGATAAAGTCCTTCAGATGGGGCATCTCAATGAAGAGGGTTCCATGAACGTTCCGGTAGATTGCCTCATCGAAGCCGCCCGATCTCTTGGAGCGCACACCTTCTCGGAAGCCGCCGAAACCATCAACAACGAACACATGGTTTCAATGCTCCAATCCGGCGAAGCCCTGGTCGAACAAGTTGGCGAAGCCAGAGAGCGAAAGCTGCGGCAGATGATTCGTAGCTTCCAGCGTGAAGGCGGTACCGAAGCCTCGCATCATCAATGGAAGCAAATTGAGAAGGAAGTTTTTGGAGTTGAGTATAAAGACTGACCCATGCCGTATATCGGCTGGGCCAAGCTACCAAAGGCCGTTCGCAGTCATCTTCAAAATCGAGTGAAGGATAGGTCGACCGCGTGGGCACTGGTGCAAAGACTTCGGCACGTTTACGCTGGCAGGCGAAGGCGCAATTACACAGACGTTCCTGATGCCAGGACAACCATGCAGAGGGAAGCGCATCTAACCCGCTATACCAGCGGACAAACGGACAAACTAACCGGCCCAGCGCCCACTGGCACCACAGTAAATAGCGGCGCCAGACGGCTTCTTCGCGCCTGAATCGTAGCCGTCTGCAGCACATTCAAGCGGAACACCGCCAGGTTCCCGGACAGCGTGTCCAGAATTAGCGCATACGATCCATCCGGCGTAAACGCAATCTCCGACGGCCGCCCGCCGCTATGGATCTGCGCCACCGCGCGGCGCGTATCGATTGAGATCACCGTGGTGTCGCCGGCCTCGGGATTCGCCACGAATAGATAAGGCGTGCTCCCCGCGATCGCCGCCAGGGCCCCCGGCGCATTGCCCGCCAGCACGGTCTCGCCGACCTCGGTCTGGTATGGGCTCACGATCACCACCGCGTCCATGCCTTCGCCGCTGACAAACATTTGGCCGCCATCCGCGTTGGTGCAGTAATGCTGTGGCGACAGCGGCACCGGCAGATCCACCAGGTGCCGGGCGTCTTCCGTGTTCACCGCGGCAATGCGCCGCGTCGAGGGCAGCCCGGCGTAGACCAGCTTGCCCTTGCACTGAAACGTGACGAAGCCCGGGGCCGCGCTCAGCGGTGTCAGCAGCAGCTTGCCGTTGCGCAGCTCCGCTATGCCTAGCGACTGCTCGTCCGGAATGCCGATTGCCACGCGGCTGCCCGAGTCGTCGAGGTCCATGCCGTTCGGCGCATTCGGCAGCCGGATCCATGTCACGCGCTGCCAGCGGTCCAGGTCCCAGGCGATCACGCTATCACGTAATAGCACCCAGAGCAGCCGCCCGTTCGTAGCCAGCCGCATGTCCACCGCTGGACCTAGGGCTCGCGAGCGCCGCTCGACCGCTAACGTGCGCGCGTCGATCTCGACAATGGTTCCGCTCGACGGCAGCAGGCCCAGCACACGATTTCCTTGCGGGTGCGCTATCAAGAGCCCCGGCGCGGAATCCACGGGAATCTGTTTGGCCAGTTGAAAGCTGCTCAGACTCACGGCCGCGATGGCCTTCTCATCGCGGAGCGAGACGAAAGCGAAGCCGTTATAGCGCGGAGCTTTCGCGCGCCGGCAGGCGGCCGCCATCGCCGCGCCCGCCACAAGGAATCCGCGCCGGTCTATCACTCGCGATCCTGTTGAGGCACATTGGGACGAATCAGCTGACCGCCATCGTGAAAGGTGCCGTACCAGGCCTCAATCACGTCATTGGGCGATTCCAGCCATTGTGCTCCGGGCGCCGCCGCCTGGGTGTCTTCAGTCCCGATAAAGGGGCCTTCGGGCCCCGCCGCCTCCGCAAAACGATGGTCTTCCCGCTCGACGATCAGCATTAGCCCGTTGCCGTCGGTGTTGTAGTAATCCTCGTCAATAATGCGCATCGGCTCCGTCTAATGATAGCCTTGGCGAGGCCCTCCGCCGAAGCCCCTGTGCTACGATCTAATCTAATTCAGGCGCAAAACCTTTTCCCTTTGATTTGAACCGCATACATGAATTTTCGCTCCCTTTTCAGCCTCTTCTCGTCCGATCTTGCCATCGATCTCGGAACCGCCAACACGCTGGTCTTTGCCAAGGGCAAAGGCATCGTCGTCAATGAGCCCTCGATAGTCGCGCTCAATAAAAACACCGGTGAAATTGAAGCCGTCGGCAAGGAAGCCAAAGAGATGCTGGGCCGCACCCCCGGCAACATCGTGGCCATCCGGCCCATGAAGGACGGCGTCATCGCCGACTTCAAGGTCACCGAGAAGATGTTGAACTACTTCATCCAGAAGGCGCACAACCGTAAGATGCTGGTGCATCCGCGCATCGTCATCGGCGTGCCGAGCGAAATCACGCAGGTGGAAAAGCGCGCCGTGATGGACTCGGCCTACCGCGCCAAAGCCAGCGAAGTGCACCTCGTCGAACAGGCCATGGTGGCGGCCATCGGCGCCGGTCTGCCCATCACCGAGCCGCAGGGCAACATGATCGTCGATATCGGCGGCGGCACCACCGACGTCGCGGTCATCTCGCTCTCGGGCATCGTCTACTCCCGTTCCGTGCGCATCGCCGGCAATGAGATGGACGACGCCATCATGCAGTACCTCAAGCGCAAGTACAACCTGCTCATCGGCGAGCGCACCGCCGAAGCCATTAAAATGGAAATAGGTTCGGCTTACCCTCTGGATAAGCCGCTCACCATGGAGATTAAAGGGCGCAACTTGATCGAGGGCGTGCCTAAGACGCTCACGATCGACGACAGCGAGATTCGCGACTCTCTGTCGGAGTGCATCGCGACCATCATGAACGCTATCCGCGTGGCCCTCGAACGCACGCCCCCGGAGCTGAGCGCCGATATCAGCGACCGCGGCATCGTCCTGACCGGCGGCGGCGCGCTCATCAAGAATCTGGACAAACGCATTCGCGAAGAGACCGGGCTGCCCGTCTCGATCGCTGACGATCCGCTGGCATCGGTGGTGCTCGGCACCGGCAAAATGCTCAGCGACTTCAAGCTGCTGCGAAAGATTTCGATCGATTAAGCGCCGCCGGCCGGCGGGGCGGCGAATAGGAACGCGCCATGGACGCTCTGATCAACCGCTATCGAAGCACGCTGCTGCTGGTGATCGTGATCGCCGCGCAGTTCGTGCTGCTGGCCTACGAGGTCAAGAACGAAGGCCACGTGCGCGTCATCCGCGTCTGGGCCGTCACGGCCGTCACCCCCATCGCCAACGTCGCCGAGACCGTGCGGGGCACTGTCGCCGGCTTCTTTTCGAACTACGTCTCGCTGCGCGATGTCCGCAATGAGAATCGCCGCATGCGCACGGAGATGGGCGCGCTCAAACTCGAAAATCAGTTTCTGCAAACCGAGCTCGCGACCGCCGAGCGAGCCAAAGCTCTTAGCGCCTTTGAAATTCGCAACCCTTCGAAGATGATCGCGGCCCGCATGATCGGCGCCGCCGGCGGCGTCTCCAACAACGTGGTATTTCTCGACCGCGGCACCTCTGCCGGCGTTCAGAAGGGCATGGCTGTCGTCACCCCCGACGGCATCGTGGGACAGGTGGTGGGCTCCTTCCCCACCGCGTCGCAAGCCCTGCTGGTCACCGATCCGGGCTTCGCGGCGGGCGTGATCTCGCAGCGCAACAAGGTCCGCGGCGTGGCGAAGGGCATTGGCGGCGGCCGCTGCAAAGTGGACTTCGTGCAAAATGAGGAGAAGGTCGACGTCGGCGAGGTCTTCTACACTTCGGGCGACGATCGCGTGTTTCCCAAAGGCCTGCCCGTCGGCCGCGTCACGGTCGTCAAGCCCGGCGCCAACTCTAAAGAAATCTACCTCGACCCCAGCGGCCTGCAAAGCGGCCCCGAGGAGGTGCTGATCATCCTGCAAGGCGTGCACCAGCCCATCCCGGAGGAAGAAGTCGCGGCCTCCCAGGTCTATCTCGGAACGCCCGCGCCCGACTCCGCCGCCTCCACGCCACAGCCCGCCGCGTCGCTGCTCACCGACGCCGACCGCCTGCGCCAGAAATATCGCGACATCGGCGCCGCCCAGAATCACAAGTTCGGCGAAGGGGCTATCCCCAACTTCAACCTGAAGCCGGGCGTCAATCCAGCCCCGCAGCCAAAGCCTGCCGCGCCTAAGCCTAAGCCGCCGGTCGTCGAGCCTGTCGCGCCCACCGAGGCCGAGCCGCCGCCTCCGGCCAACAACTAATGGATTACTCCAGCGAACGGCTCTTCGACCATCGCGATACCCGTATTTTCCGGTTCCGCGCGTGGGTCATGTTTGCCGTGCCGCTGCTGGCTATCTTGTGCCAGGTCTACCTGCGGCTGTTCTTCGACTTCTTCAAATATCTCGACCTGCCACTGTTGGTGACCATCTATCTCGCGATGATGCGGCGCTCCCCATCGGGCGGCCTGCTGGTCGGCGCGGTCATGGGTCTCGCGCAGGACTCGTTGATGACCAACCCGCTCGGCATGTACGGCATCTGCAAGACCCTGGTCGGCTACTTCGCGGCTTCGATCGGACTCAAGATTGACGCCGAGCAGCCGCTGATCCGCATCTTCGTCACCTACATGTTTTTCTTGTTCCACCAGTTTCTCTACTGGGTGCTGCAGCGCGCGCTACTGGCGCAGACAGTGCTGTTCGAGATGCGGCGGCAGCTTCTGATGGCGCTGCTGAACGCGATCATCGGCGTGATTCTTTTTCAATTGCTGGATAAATTGCGGGACCGCACGTAATTGATCACCTCGCGCAGCGGGCGGA
>DOZZ01000247.1:7503-7667 GCA_003517725.1 Bryobacterales bacterium
GCGCAAACTCGCGATGACTCCTAGAGCAATAGGACTACTTCGAAGGGTTGCTTGCGCATTCTGCTAAGCAACCGATTCACGCAAAAGAGGCAGATCAGGCGGCCCCTGCAGCACCTTTCAACACTTTCATCACCTTCTTTCCTCGTTACGAGTAGCGCGAATTA
>DOZZ01000247.1:7844-10461 GCA_003517725.1 Bryobacterales bacterium
GATCCCTTTCAGATCCCTTTCAGAACTCTTTCAGAACTCGTGGTGAATGCTGCTGGAAGCGGCAGGCCGGCTGAAGCCGCCCGCAGCTTAAAAGCTACACTACAAAGTTTTTCGTTTGCGTGGGCCGCGGACCCTGAAAGACAGCCCACGAACCCCGATGGGCCGCGCCGCGCGCGAGTAGGCTGGCGTCCGATAGACTGAATTGTAGAAGCCACGCGCGTGAATCTTTTCTCTCCTCCGAACACCGAGCAGGGTTTTGGCGAAGCCGGTCCCGTGCGCCAGGAAGGCGCCGGTTTCGCCGCTACCAAAATTGCGGCTTTCCAATACACCTCGGTAGCCATCTTCCTGTTCCTCATCAGCGGCTTTTGGGAGTTGCAAATTAAAAAGCAAGGCAGCTACGCCGAACTTGCCCTCCAGAACAGCATCAAGAGCCTGCCCATCATCGCGGCCCGCGGCAAGATCCTCGACCGCGATGGACGCGTTATCGTTGACAACCACTCCTCCTGGCGCCTCATACTCTCGCGGGAAACGCTGAAGCCCGAGCACATCGACGGCATCGCCGCCGGCCTGCACCTCGATCCCGCCGACATCCGCCTCAAGCTCGAGCGCTATCGCTCCCGACCCAAGTACGAACCGGTCGTCATCAAGGAAGAACTAACGCCCGCCGACCTGGCCTTTGTCGAATCCCATCGCGGGTCTGAATTCTATCCGGAGATGGAGAAGATCGAAGCCCAGCGCCGACTCTACCCGCAAAACGGAATGGCCGCCCACGTCATTGGGTACACCGGCGAGATCAGCGAAAACGACCTCGATAATCCCGAGTACGCCAAGTATGAAAGCGGCGCCATCGTCGGAAAATTCGGCATCGAGCGCCAGTACAACGACGTGCTCACCGGCGTCGACGGACAGCGCCAGGTGATCGTAGACAACATGGGGCGCGAGCGCAAAGTCCTCGGCTTCAAGGAAGCCACGCCCGGCAAAGCGCTCCAGTTAACACTCGATCTCGACCTGCAGGCCGTCGCCGAGCTGGCCATTGAGGGCCGCCGCGGATCCATCGTCGCCCTCGATCCGCGCACCGGCGAAGTGCTGGCCATGGTTTCCCGGCCAGCCTTCGATCCCAACAAGTTTCGGGTCCACATCAACAACGCCGACTGGCGCGAGCTGATGCAGGATACCGGCAAGCCCATGCTCAACCGCGCCATCCAGGCGCAGCTCGCCCCCGGCTCCACTTTCAAGCCGCTGATGGCGCTGGCGGGCCTCGAAACCGGCACGGTCGACACGGAATGGAACGTCCATTGCAGCGGCGGCGCGTCCTTCTATGGCCACTATCACAAGTGCTGGCGCAAGGGCGGCCATGGCACCATCTCGATGCACAAGGCCATCGTCAATTCCTGCGATGTTTACTTTTACACGCTGGGCAACCGGATGGGCATCGACAAGATTGCGTTCTACGCCCAGGAGGGCGGTTTGGGGCATCGCAGCGGTATCGACCTGCCCGGCGAAGCCGAAGGCACCGTGCCGTCCACGGCTTGGAAAGCCCGGCTCTACCGCCAGAAGTGGTATCCCGGCGAGACCATCTCGGTCGCCATCGGCCAGGGTGCGCTCACCGTTTCGCCCCTGCAGTTAGCCCGGATGATCGGCGGCATCGCCATGGGCGGCATCTGGCACAAACCCCACATGCTGCGCAGCGAGACCGCCGCCGAAAAGCCGCATTCCTGGACCCTGAGCCCGGACAACGTCGCCACCGTGAAAGACGGTATGTGGGGCGTCGTCAACGAGTTCGGCACCGGCGCCAGCGCGCGCGTTCCGGGCCTCGATATCTGCGGCAAAACCGGTTCGGCCCAGGTGGCCTCCAACGAAGTGGCCAAAGGCAACAAAGACTTGAAGGATAACGCCTGGTTTGTCTCCTTCGCGCCCCGTCAGAACCCCGAGATCGTGGTGGCCGTGCTGTTTGAAGGCGCCGTGCACGGTAACTTCGCCGCCCCGGCAGCCCGCGATGTCATCAAAGCGTATTTCGACAAAAAGGCCGCCCTGCATATCACCGAACAGCGCAAGCCCTCACCCCCGATCACGCCCGCGATGCTGATCCGTTCCTTTTCCCAAAACTGATGCCGCAACGCCGCTGGTTCCGCGATTTCGATTGGCCTCTCCTGGCCGTCACCCTGGTGATCTGCGGTCTCGGCTTGCTGCAAATTTATAGCGCAACGCTCGAACGTTTTCAGGGATCCTGGTATAAACAGGCTATTTATATCGGTCTCGGAATCATCCTGATGTGGATCATATCTTCGATCGATTACCACACCTTGATGGCCCAAGTGCCGGCGCTTTACATTGCCTCTGTCTCGCTCTTGTTGGCCGTTCTGTTGATCGGACAACGCGCCTTTGGCTCGACTCGCTGGATTCGCCTACCCGGCAACCTGCATTTACAGGTCTCGGAATTCGCGAAACTGGTGATAATATTACTGGTAGCTCGCTATATGACCGAGCGCCGTACTGGCAACCTCGATCTGAAAGAGCTGCTGAAGATCGGCGGTTTGGTGCTGGTTCCGATGCTCCTGATCATGAAGGAGCCGGACCTCGGGACTGCGTTGACGTATTTGCCCATCCTGGCGATGGG
>DOZZ01000247.1:10624-11925 GCA_003517725.1 Bryobacterales bacterium
AAGCCGTATCAGAAGGACCGGCTGGTTAGTTTTCTTGATCCGGATCGCGACCCCAAAGGGTCCGGCTATCAGGTAATTCAGTCGAAGATTGCCGTGGGCGCCGGTGGAATGTGGGGAAAAGGCGTCACCAAGGGAACCCAGACCCAGTTGCGGTTCCTGCCCGTGCCGCATACCGATTTTATCTTCTCCGCCTTCTCCGAGGAACACGGTTTTGTCGGTGTCATGGTGGTGTTGTCGCTGTACTTTTTGTTGTTGCTGCAGATTGTGCAAAATGCCCAGACTTCGCCGGATCATGCCGGCGTATATATCTGCATGGGCGTCGCCGCTCTGCTGTTGTTTCACCTGTTGGTGAACGTCGGAATGGTGGTGGGGCGAATGCCCACCACGGGTATTCCGCTGCCTTTGATGAGTTACGGCGGTTCCAGCGTCTGGTCGGTTTTCCTGATGTTGGGACTGGTGAATAACGTAAGATTGCGTCGTTTTGTGAATTAGTTGTTTAGGATTTGGCTATAAGTA
This sequence comes from Bryobacterales bacterium, assembly GCA_003517725.1. GTDB lineage: Bacteria > Acidobacteriota > Terriglobia > Bryobacterales > Bryobacteraceae > DOZZ01. The sequence goes on from DOZZ01000247.1 coordinate 11,141, forward strand.
ATTGATTGGGAGCCAGAAAGACCTCGGAGCGCGGCTTGAAGTAAGCCCTCCAAATGAGGAGCGGTTCCCCGCCAGGCAGGTTGTTGAGCTGTACCTCCAGCCGCCTGGAGCGTGAGCGGTGGTTCGACCATTTCGGGTTACACCCACGCGTGGGTACATCCTCTCCTCTTCGCTCCGGTCGCTTTCAAAAGCGCCCGTCGGAGAGATGCATGTCAAAAGAGTTTATCGTTTCCTCCACGCGTCATGAGACCCGTGTGGCCATCCTGGAAGATGACCAGGTAGTCGAGATTTATTACCAGCGCGAGAAGGAATACACGCTCGCCGGCAGTATCCATAAAGGCCGCGTGACGCGCGTGCTCCCCGGTATGCAATCGGCCTTCGTGGACATCGGCCTGGAGCGCGATGCCTTCCTCTACGTTTCCGATTTCTTCGAAGATAACGACGAGTACGACAAAATCGTCTCGGGCGTCGAGGAAAAGGTTCTGCGCCTTGAAAAAGGCGAACCGGCAGCCGCAACCCCGATCGTCGCCCAGCGCGCCGAAACTGACGAGGCCGGCCCCTCCGCTGCCCGCGAGACCTCTGTTTCCCCGGCAGCTTTCCCGCCCGCCCCGGCCGAGCGCCGCGAGGGCGGGTCCCGCGATTCCGGCCGGGATGCCGGTCGCGGCCGTGGCCGCCGCTCGCGCCGCCGCCGTACGCCCGGCGGTCTGCCCGAATCCAAATTCTATTCGCCCCGCGACGACCGCGGCGAAGCGTCCCGTCCCGCCCGCGAGCCGCGCGAAACCAGC
>DOZZ01000023.1:0-7104 GCA_003517725.1 Bryobacterales bacterium
AAAGCCGAGGCCGAAGCTATCGCCGCCGCGGCGCCCGGCTCTCTCATCGTGCGCCTGCCGCTGCTGTACGGGCCCGAATTCGCGGCGAAGCTCCGGACCGGCGAAGAAGTCACGTTGGACGACACCGCGCTGCGCCAGCCCACGCACGTCGACGATGTCGCCGAGATATTAGCCAGGCTGGTGGACACCAACGTCACCGGCATCCTCCACGTGGCGGCTAACAAGGGCACGACGAAATACCAATGGGCCCTGCGCCATGCCCCCGACGCCTCGAAGATCCACCGCGCCCCGCCAGTTCCCAACCGCCCACTGGGATCGTGGCTCTCAACGGACAAGCTGGAAAGCCTACAGCTGGGAGTGCGGCTTAGAACCTTCGATGAATAGCGCTACTTGATTTTGGCGGTCTGAGAACGCACCACTTGCCACTTGCCGTCGCGTTTCGCGAACACGTCCATCCACACCCATTTGCCGCTGCTATCTTTGCCTTTGTATGTGCTTTTTTCGGTGTCGCTGCCCTGGACGACACCGACTGAGCCGATCACCTTGACACTCATAGGTCCAAATTCAAACGTCTCAATCTTGGACTTGCCGGACTTTACATCGTCCAGATAACCCTGTTTGGTTTGCTTGACGCCGTCCGGGCCCAGTCCCGCCCAGTCGTCGGCAATCATCGGGGAAAGCTTGTCTATGTCAACGGCCTTCATCGCGTCGAGCCAATCGTGTTCCATCTGTTTGAGGGTGTCGGAAACGCTGGCGGCCGCGGCCTTCTTTTCCTGCCCGTAGACCGGGCCGAAACACGCAAATGCAAGTAAAACTAAACCCGCGATCGTTCTCATGGAAAATTCTCCTTGTTGACTGACGTCCCATTTACCGTACTGCAATTGCAATCGGTTGGGAAGGAAAATCTTATTTCAAATGACTGCGGTCCATGCCAGGGCTGTGGTCGCGGAGGTTCACCCGACCTTTACTTTTTCCCCTGCACGGCAAGACCGGTAGATTGCTTCCACCACCTCGAGCGCCGCCAGGCCTTCCTCGCCCGCAACCGCCGGCTTGCGCCGATCCCGTATGGCTTGTCCAAAATCGCGAAACTGCCGCTCGAAGGATTCCAGCGAGATCGCCATCGGGTCCGACGACCCCGACGCCACGCTCGAGGACAGTGGCGCCGGCTCACCGGCATCGTCCCGTACATCCCACACAGTCAGCCGGTCGCCCGCAATCACAGCCGTGCCCTTAGTGCCGTGGATCTCGGTGCGTTCCGTGTAACCCGGCCAGATCGCGGTTGAGGCCTGGATCACACCGGTCGCCCCGTTGCTATACCGCACCACCGCGCTCACCACATCCTCCGACTCAATCGCATGGAGCGCGCCCAGCTGCCAGTATGCGAAGACTTCGTCGAGGGGCCCGGCAAACCAGCGCAGCAGGTCCACTTGATGAATGGCCTGGTTGATCAGCGCGCCGCCGCCTTCCACGGCCCAACTGCCCTTGATCGGCCGGCTGTAGTACTCGGCGGACCGATGCCACTTGACGTAGCAATCGCACTGCAGCAGACGCCCCAGACGGCCCGCGCGAATAGCCTCGATCAAAAACAGGCTGGCGTCGTCGAAGCGGTGCTGGCTGGCCACGCCCAGCAGAATGCCCGCGTCCGCCGCGATGCGCAGCATCTCGCGCGCCGTGGCTGTATCGATCGCCATCGGCTTCTGCACCTGTATGTGCCGCCCCAGCGAGGCGCACAAGCGCAGCGGCTCAATCCGGAAGTCGGGAAAGGTACAGACGTCGACGAAATCGAGACCCGGGTAGCGGCACACATCCTCCCACGCCGGCACGAACTCGGCGCCATATTGCCGCGCGAACTCCTGCCCTTTGGAGGCGGTCTTGTTGGTGCAGACCGCCACCGTATAGCCGATGTTGCGATAAGCCTGAGCGTGCTTGTGCGAGATGGCGCCGGTCCCGATAATTCCAACTTTCAAAAGAAAAACCTCCGAGGTAATTATAATGGGCTGGTCGATGCTAATTCGTTTAGGATGCGTGGTGCTTGCGAGCGCCCTGTTGTTGAGTTGCGGACGGGGCACTTCCACCGACGTCGCCGCCACCGTAAACGGCCGCCCCATCACCTATGCCGACCTGGACCGCATGTTCAAAACGCGGATGGTCGCGGGGGCCGAAAATGCCAGCGACGACCAGGTGCAGATCCAGCGCCTCGACGTGTTGCGCACCATGATCGACAACGAGATCATGCTGCAGCGTGCCGAAAAAATGGGCTTAATGGCGACCGATTCCGAACTGGAATCGAAGCTGACGGAGATCAAGTCGCCCTACACCAAGGAAGAGTTCGACCGCCAGCTGAAGAGCCGCAACGTCACGCTCGAAGAGTTTCGCGCGCAACTGCGGCGCGACCTGAGCCTGCAGAAGCTGATCAACAAAGACATCACCTCGAAGATCAATATCACCGACGCCGACGTCTCGAACTTTTACGCGGCCAACAAAAAGAGCTTCGACTTTCCCGAGCCCCGCCTGCACCTGGCGCAGATTGTCGTAACCTCCACGGGCGATTCGGCGGTGCGCAACCTCAAAAACGACAAGGCGCAAAACGACGAACAGGCCAAGCGCAAGATCGCCTCCATTGAAGCGCACCTGAAGCAGGGCGAAGACTTCGCCAGCCTGGCGCAAAACTATTCCGAAGACCAGAACACCGCGCCCTCGGGCGGCGACCTGGGCGCGCTGGGCGAATCCGCCTTCGAGAACAATCCCGACCTGAAGAAACTGGTGTTGGGCATGAACGCCGGCGAGATCTCGCCGATCCTGCACAACCAGGACGGCTACCGCATCTTGAAGATGATCTCCAAAGAGCCGGCCGGCCAGCACGAGCTGTCCGACCCGCGCGTGCAACAGCAGATTCGCGAGATCCTTCTAAATCGCAAAGACCAGCTTTTGAAGTTTGCCTACTCCGAAGTCGCGCGCAACGAAGCTAAGGTGGTAAACAACCTGGCCAAAAAGGTCGCCGACAGCATGGGCAAATCGGGCAAATAGTTCTAGCGCACCACCAGCTTGTCGACCGCCGCGTTATCCGCGTCGTCGGTCACCCGCACCGCCAGCGTATGTTCGCCCGGCGTCACCGTCACGTCCAACGCATATTCCAACTTCAGGGAATCCGATAATTTTCCCTCCGGATCCACGAGCAGCCAATCGCCGCCATCGACCGCGTACTCCGCGCGCTTCACCACGCTTAAAGCGTCTTCGGCGTGCCACCGGAACTGCATGCCGTCGCGAGTCCGCGTGCCGCGCAGTCCCGTAATCCGCGGCGGTGTGTTGTCGATCGTGAAAAGCGCACTAATAGTTTCGCCGGTCAGCGCATCCGCCCGCGTATTGCCCGGCTGGTCAGAAGCCACTACGCGCAGGCGGTATTCGCCATCCGGAAAAGCCGTGGAGTCGAAGCTGTAGTGCCGGTCGCCGATCTGATCTTTGAGCGGCTTCCAGGTCTGCTCGCCAGCGCCGCGAATCGACACCACGAAGCTCAGCGGATCGCCATTCTCGTCAGTCGCGGTCCACCGCGCGCCGATCCAGCCTTTGGCATAGGCCAACGACGAAAGTCCCGTGTCGAGCCCGGTTCCGGACGCAGTCGCGCGCCTTCCGATGGCCGGCAGATTCAGCGCCGCCGGAGAGCGGGGCGTCGTGGGCGCCGGCGTAACCGCGGGAAATTTGTAGTTGGCCGGTGTGATCTCGATGTCCTCGACTACCGGCGCGATGTTCTGCATCAGATACGCCAGCTCCACCGAATCAAGATCCGGCGAAGTTCGATCCGGCGCGGCCTTCAGCGTGACCCGCGCCTGCGCAAAGCGCGCGGCGGGCGCATTTGTGCGGCCTCCCAGCTTCCCGCTTACGGGCGCGGACCACGGGCTCCACTCGCGGCTGGGCCGGTCCAGGTTGCCGCTGCGCGTCTGCACTTCCATGGTTCCGCCTCGCGCGTCGCCGTAGGCCACCACGCGGCCCCAGCTCGAGAACGCCCCGGAATCGAAGACGTCGCTCTCCCACGTCCCCTGTTTTTCCAGCTGCGGGCCAATCCGGTACACTTTGCCAACGTTGCCCGTGGCTCCAATCCACTGGCCCTTACCGGCCGGCGCGAGCGCCAGAATCTGGCTTGAGGGCAGTGTCAGCAGCACCGTCGAGCGCGTCGGCGAATCGATGCGCACCAACGCGCCGCGATTGCCGGTGGCGGCCACGGGCAGCCCTTCCTCGTCGATGCTGAGCGCGTACACCACATCGCGCGAACTGCTCCACAGCCGCGTCGGGTATCCGTTCTTTTGAATGCGGTAAATGTCCGATCCGCCGGAGATCGGAGCCTGATGTGGGGCCGGCGCCGTCTCCGCCGCGGGGCGCGGAGGCGGCGCGCCCGTCGTGGCGCTCATGGCCGCCGTTGACGTTGTGGCCGCCGGGTGTTCCGGCTGTAGGCTTACCGCGCCCGGCCCGCCCGCCGCCGCCGCGTACAGCGATCCATCCGGCCCTAGCGCCAGCGCCGTCACCTCATGCTTCGGCATCTGGTACATCACGAACCCTTCACCCTTCGGACTCACGCGGATCACCAGACCGCTCGGGTCGGTGCCGGCGTAAACCACGTCCTTACCGAGCGCCAGCGAGCGCACGTGGCTGTCATCGCTCTTGAAAAAGACCGAGCCCCGCCCATCCGGCGTCACCCGGTGAATTTCCCCGTGGTCGCCCGTCGCCACGAATAGGTTGCCGGCGGCATCAAACGCCATGGCCCAAATATATTTCTGCCGCGGATTGTAGAACTCAATCGGTTTCCCGCTGGCCGTAATGCGATAAATTCGCCCGTCCGGAGCCGTCGCGGCGAACACCTCATCGCGGCTGTTGATGGCCAGCGCATGCACTTCGAGGGCATCGAATTGCGCCGCCACGGAACTCTTGCCGCCATCGATCCGGAACACCTTCGCGCCCGGGCCGCCGGCGGCATACACCACGCCTTTTGAATCGCGCGCCAAAGCCCACAGGTACGCTGCCGGCGCGTCAAAAATTTCGCGCGATACGGGCGCCAGCGTCAGCCGGCCATCGCTGCGGATCGCCAGGCCATGCAGATCGCCCTTTTCAAACTCGGCTGCGGTCGATTGCACCCAGGTTCGCGTGCTGCCCGCCAGACACAGCATCGGCGTCACAGCCGCGAAAACGGCTAAACTATTCCAAATCAGCTTCATGAAAGTTACTATTTAACGTTTATGTTGAGCGTGTACGAGCCGTTGACGACGTAATCGAACGGCAGTGACATCTGCTCAAAAGCGCTTTCGGGAGCGGTAAGCATGGCCTGGCTCGTCAGGCGCCCCGACTGCATTACGTTGAGCACCGAACCCGGCAGGCTCGGCAGTGTCTTGTCGTCGTAATAGGCCGTCGGGCTCGGATTGAGCACCGACACGTAGAGCTGGTTATTGCTGCGCTCCTGGTTCATCAACGAAACCACCTGCGGCAGCTCGATGTAGCGGTTCTGCAGCCCGGCGATATTTTGAAACCGGTTCACGGTGTCGGCATCGCTCAGCAGAATGCGGTGCGGGCCTTTGGACAGTCCCGGCGGAACTTTCAACGTGAAGGCCCGCTCGATTCTTTCGCCCCGATACGGCCGCAGAAATACCTTTACGGGCAGTTCGTCGCCCGCCCGCACATCCACCTGCGGCGTCCACGCGTTCTCAATGGTCGCGACACGCCGCTCCGCCACCAGATCCACGTTTACGTCCACACTCTTCAGCTTGGGCGTGTTGACCGAGTTCAGAAACAGCCGATTGAAATGGTCGCCCCACCATCCCGCCAGCACCATGGGCGCGGGCAGCGGATTCTCGCCATTGGTCTGCATGGTGGTCAGCGAAAGTCCCGGCAGCCCCTCGAATTCCACTTTGCCGCTCAGACGGTACGTCGCCTCATCCACAAACTCGTTCGAGCCCGAGATCGAATTGAACAGGGTCATCATCATCAGGTATGGCGTCCACTTCTGATGCTCGAAGACGTTCATGTGAAAAACTTTGCGCGCGTGCACCTGGCCGTCATCGCCGAGCGAACGGACATTCACGGTCACCGGAATCATTGGCGCCTGCTCGCCCAGCACGCCCATAATGCCGCTGTGGCGGTCTTGATGCAGCGCGCCGACAATCTCCGTGGCGTTGGCAAACTTATTGGGTTGGTAGGCGGACGACAGCACCATCAGCACTTCGCCCTTGCTCATCGGCATCTCCACCGGACCCAGATTGAAGAACGGATGACCGAACGCCAGAATGTGCTTGCCATCGTTGTACGTCACGGTGCCTAATCCCGTGACGCTCATATCGCCCGAGACCAGAACTCCCGCCACCGATTCGCCGGGATTCAGTGCATGCTGCCAGTCCTGCGCCGGCTTCGAGGAATTCAACGCGCCACCCGCGCCGCCTGCTACCGCCGTGATGCCAAGCTGGTGCAGCATCGGACCGAACTGCTCCAGGGTTTCGGTTGAAAAGCCCGCGAAACTGAGCGGTGTCTCGATTGGAACCATCGTCGGCGAACTCTGCGCTGCCGTGGGCAGAAGGCCGGAGGGAAGAGTGGCCGCCGCCGTCATTGAGGCCTTGCCGGGGATCTTGGCATCCGGCGGCCGGCTCTTATCCAGGTCGTTGATTTCAAGCATCAGGTCGATCGGCGTGATACCGCAAATCGCGTCGGGAGAAAACACGCTGAGGCGCAGCGCGACCGCTCCCAACAGCTTGCCGTTGATGTACACCGGGCTGCCCGACATCCCGCCCGCGACGTTCGTGCGCTGCGCCCGGCCGCCCATTTTGCCGAGGATCACGTCCTGCCCCGGACCCCACGTGTTCTTCCAAATGCCGATGATCTCGATCGGTACGGCTTCCGGTACCGTGCCTTCAAAAACCGTCCAGGCCGTCGCCTTCATGCCGGGACGCAAATCGGCTTCGTGGAAAATTCCCACGGGACCGGCTTTCGGGCGCTGGGAGGCGATGTCCTGGGAAAAAGAGGGAACTGCTACTACGACGCACGCCAGAAAGATGGCGGCTGCATGCAACTGCATTCTATATTAGGCTCCGTTAATCTTAGTGTACTGGATCGCACCGTCAGAACTAAACC
>DOZZ01000023.1:7277-16379 GCA_003517725.1 Bryobacterales bacterium
TACGGCGGCAGAAAGCGCAGCACTGTGTCGTGGGTGCAGTTCAACAGCAGCCCGTCCCGCATGGCGCCCTCGACAATGTCTTTGCCCGGCATCGAGAGTTCGGCCCCAATCATGAGGCCGTAGCCCCGGACATCCGTGATAAACGCGAAGCGCTTCTGCATCTCGCGCAAGCCTTGCCGGAAATAGTTGCCGACCCGGGTGATGGAGGGCAGCAACTGTTCCAGAATGTCGAAGAACTCGAGAGCCACGGCGCAGGCCAGTGCGTTCCCTCCGAAGGTCGATCCGTGCATGCCCGGCGCGATGGAAGCCGCTGCCCGTTCGTTGGCGCAGATGACACCGAGCGGCAGCCCGCAGGCCAGCGGCTTGGCCGCCACCATAATGTCGGGCAGCACCACCGGATTCGCCAGTTGGTAGCCAAAGTAGGTGCCCGGGCGGCCCACGCCGCACTGGATCTCATCAAACACCAGCAGGGCATCGTACTCGTCCGCCAGTTCGCGTGCCCGCTGGGCGAACGCATGGGACATCGGGTGAATGCCGCCTTCGCCCTGGATCCACTCGATCACGATACCCGCGGTGCGCGGGCTGAAGGCCTGTTCCAAGGCCTCGATATCGTTGGCCTGGATAAACCGCACTCCCGGCAGTAGCGGCTCGAAATCCCGGCGGTATTGCGGCTGCCCCGTGATCGACAAAGCGCCTAGCGTGCGTCCGTGAAACGAATTTTCGAGTGCGATGACCTCGTATTTGTCGGAGCCCCCGCGGTGTCCATGCGAGCGGATCATCTTGAGCGCGCCTTCCATCGACTCGGTCCCGCTGTTCGAGAAAAAAGACCGCTGCAGGCCGCTGACTTCCGCCAGCTTCTTAGCCAGCGGCCCTTGGTACGCGTAATAGTACAGGTTGGAGGTGTGGATCAGCCGCGTGCACTGCTCCTGAATCACTCGCACCACGGCCGGATGATTGTGCCCCAGCGAGTTCACCCCAATGCCGGCGATGAAGTCGAGGTAGCGTTTGCCATCGGTATCCCACAGCCAGGCTCCTTCGCCGTGATCGAGCACCAGCGGGTAGCGGGCGTAGTTCTGTAACAGGTACTGCCGCTCTAAAGCGATGACTTCGGAGGCTGAGGCAGTGGTGACGGCTTCCATAACGCCATGATACACGTGGACTTTCACGGCCCACGCTAGCGGCCTATGACCGCCAGGCAGTTGCCCGGCCCAAAATTGAAATTCAGGTCGCCCGCGGCCGAGGAATCCTTTGCATAATTTCCGTTGTAATCGAGCGCCCAGACGCCGGTATGCACCACCCCAGGCAGAGCTTTGCCGGATCCGTTCCAGTCGCCCACCACCGGCTGATCCGTCGAGAGCCCGAAGGTAAAGACGGCATCGCCCGCGTCGACCGCATGGTTTCCGTTGATGTCGAGTGTCCACACGCCGCCGCTGACCACGCCGATCTGGGTCCGCCCCGCGCCGCTCCAGTCTCCGACTACCGGCTGGCCAGTCGAGCTCCCGAAGTTGAACTGCAGATCGGCCTGGCCCGTCGGCGTGCCCTGCAAATGCCCGCTCAGATCCAGAATCCACAATCCGTTGCGGAACAGACCGGCGCTGATGACGCCGGTTCCGTTCCAGTCGCCGACGACCGGTAAGTCCCCCAGCTGGCCAAAAACAAAGGACCGCGAGCCGGCATCATAGTTCCCGTTGCCGGTGATGTCGAGGTACCAGGTTCCTGAGCGAAACACGCCGATACGAACCTGGCCCGTACCGGTCCAGTCGCCCAACACGGGAATGTCATTGGTGGTCCCGAACCAGGACGAGCCCAGAGTGCCGCCTTGGCCGTCCCATCCGAAATCGCGTTCGCGATCGAACAGCCAGTAACCGCTCAGGAAGCAGCCCATTTTCCAGCCCATGGGAATTTTCGCGACAAATCCGTTCATGGAGCCCTTCAACCAAGGCTGGAACGCCTGCTTGCTCGGGAAATCAGAGGAAGATGTCGAACCGGCGAGCAGCACGGCGCCCAAACTGTCGATCGACACGGCAGTTGCCTGATCGGAATTCGAGCCCCCGAAAAAAGTGCTGAAGCGCAGCGACTGCCCCAATGGGTCCAGCTGCGTCAGGAACGCATTATAGATACCGTTGTTGGTGGCCTGGATCGGCAACAGGGAAGGGAAATCGCGCGACGCCGTGTAGCCCGCGACAAACGCGTTCCCGGCGGGGCCCACGCTCAGCGCCGTTGCCACGTCCACGCTGTTACCACTCAGCAGGGTACTGTAAACCATTGCGCCGCCGGCTGCGAACTTAGCGACAAATGCGTCGAGGCCGCCGTTCGAAACGGTTTGGAAGGCGCTCGTGGAGACCGGAAAATTGATGGATGCCGTTTGGCCCGCGATATACGCGTTGCCGTCGTTGTCGAGAGCCACGGCATTCGCGATTTCATTTTGACCTGTCACGCCGTTGCTGCCGCCGAAATAAGTGGAGTAGACCAGGCCCGACCCCGAGGCGTTGAACTTGGTGAGGAAAGCGTCCTGATTGCCGCCGGTCGCCGGCTGCCAGGCATTTACGGCCGGGAAGTCGCGTGAATACGTCGAACCCGCCACATGCGCCTGTCCACTGGAATCCACCGCAACCGAAGATCCGTGGTCGTCCCCGGATCCGCCCAGGTACGTACTGAAAACGATCTGGCCCGCGGCATTGAACTTGGTGAGAAACGCATCCAGCCCCCCCGCGTTTTGCGCATGGAAGGCATTTAGCACGGGGAAGTTGAATGACCTGGAATCGCCCGTAACATAGGCATTGCCGGCCGCGTCCACGGCCACTGACGAGGCGGTGTCGGCGTCGCTGCCGCCCAGATATGTGGAGTACGCGACGTTCTTGCCGGTGGCGTCAAGTTTCATCACAAAAGCGTCGCGGCCGCCGGCCGGTTTGGATTGAAACGCGGCGGTGATTGGAAAATTCCGTGAGGTGGTCGCTCCGGTCACGAGGATGTTACCGTTGCTGTCGACCGCGATGCCGTAGGCCCGGTCATCGCCCGAGCCTCCGATATAAGTGCAGAAGATCAGCCCCGTTCCGAACCCGTTGACCTTGGCCACAAACGCATCCACGCTGCCACCGGTGCCGATCGCCGTCGGCGAGCCCGGCAGGTCGAGCGAAGCAGTCCACCCTGCAATCACGCTGTCACCCGTTATGTCGTGGGCGATGGCGGTGGCGGAGGAAGGCGCGCTGCCTCCGGCGAAACTGCTGTACTGCACAACCGGGTCGATCAGTAGCGGTTGCGCCGAGTCATACTGGCCCACCGAAAATCCGTACACGCCGGAGCCGGTATCCACGAACTTTCCTGCCACGCGGTGCTCGCCTTGAAAAACCGCCGGCGCCTCCTCGCCCAGCCGCGCATCGCCGGCGGCAATCCGCAGAGCGCCTTTGGCATCGATAACGACTTCCGCGTTGGCGTTGTAGCTCCAGCGAATTTCCGCGGGTGACGCTCCGGGGGCCACACGGAACTCCGATTTCAGATGCCCCCGATCCATGCGGTACACAACGTCGATACCGGGCCAAAGGTCGTGGTACTGCACGGCGCTATAGAGCGGCACGCCGGTGCGCCAGGCAGAAGCGTCCCGGCCAATTAGAAAATTGGCGCGTCCGGCCACTGCCGACGCCCCGGTAAGTTGCACTTCCGGGCGTGCGCCCAGGAAATGCACCGCAATCCGCCGGTCGCCGCCGAATGCCACGCCCGTGGCATCCAGACGCGCCACTTCCGAAGGGCCCGCCAGGATGAATGCGTCGGACCGCGCCGATCGCAGAAACAAGGGCGACATTGGGGCTCCCGGTTCCGCGCCTCGCGCCGCGAACGTACACATCAGGAACCAGCCAGCCAGGTAGGTGAAAACTAATCCGCGTTTCTGCACATTACACTCCCGGTGAATAGTTCGGAAGGATCGGCGAATTACTTTAATGGGCGTACGGGTTCCCTTTCCAGTGTGAACGCTTGAGCACGTTGGCTCTATTCATTAAGCACTACATTGTGAGCCACCTCACTTACTTGAACTTTTAGCGGCGTTCACCGTGGGTTATACTGGGCAGTTGTGAAGCGTGTTTTTGTCACCGGAGGTTCGGGATTTATCGGGACCAATCTGGTGGAATCTTTAACTGCGGATTCTATTGAGGTAGTCAACTTCGATGACAGGCCCTCTAGAAATTCCAAGCTTGAGCCATTTCGGCGCGAGGGCAACATTCTGGATGCCGCGAGCTTACAAAACTCCATGCAAGAGTTTCGACCGGATTTTGTGGTGCATCTTGCGGCCAGATGCGACTTAGATGGAAAGACACTGGAGGATTACCGGGACAACACCGACGGAGTCCGGAACGTGATCGAGGCGGTTCAGCGGTCTCCTTCCGTGGAAAGAGTCGTATTCGCTTCGTCGCGATATGTTCATCGCAATGAAGAAAGGCCGGCGCGGGATGACGAATATAGTCCATTTACAATGTACGGGCGCAGTAAGGCCGAGGGTGAGAAGATCGTACGAGCCAGCGGACTTGCCGTGCCCTGGATTATCGTGCGCCCAACTTCGATTTGGGGCCCCTGGTTTGATAAGCCGTATAAGAACTTTTTCGATGCTATTCGCAAGGGCTATTACGTGCATCCTCGGGGGGAAGCGATCTATAAGACCTACGGGTTTGTCGGCAATGTCGTACATCAAATCCGGGCTTTTAGCCGTTCGCCTCTGGAGTTAACAAACGGGCGAACGTTGTATGTGGCGGACTATCAGCCGATCGAAGTCCGATCGATGGCCGAAAGTATCCGCTCGTGCTTTGGGGCTCCGCAAGTCCGCGAGGTTCCCTTGAGCCTCATGAAGTTAATGGCTCGCGCGGGTGATGTGCTGAGTAAGTCTGGATTTCCTAATCCTCCCTTAACTTCATTCCGGCTGAACAACCTGCGCGCCCAGATGGTATATGACATCAACGATACGCGGCACGTTGTGGGAGAACTTCCTTTTACCGAGGAGGAAGGCATATCCCGCACGGTTCAATGGATGATGGGCAGTTAGAGCTTCTTCCATGTCAGAAAGAAGATACCAGGACTTAAGCCAATTTCGGTTGTCACCGCAGTTTCGCGGCCGCTCCGCGTGGCTGGTTCAGTTATGGTGGATCGTCCAGGATACCCTGTTCCGATGTTCTCCTCAGGCCTTATTCGGATGGCGTGCGTTTCTGCTGCGCCTGTTTGGGGCGAAGCTCGGGAAGAATGTTCGGCTGCGTTCGACAGTCCGGGTGACCTATCCCTGGAAGTTGACGGTGGGCGACAACGTGTGGGTGGGCGATGACTGCGTTCTGTATAATCTGGCGGATATTATCTTGGGGTCGGACGTGGCTTTGGCGCACGATGTTTATCTGTGCACGGGCTCGCACGATTACTCTCGGGTGGATTTTCCCATTCAGGCGCTGCCCATTACTATCCAGGACGAGGTATGGATAACCAATCAAGTGTTTGTCGGACCGGGTGTCACGATCGGCGCGGGAGCGGTGGTCGGCACGCGAAGCACTGTGCTGCGCAGCTTGCCCGGCGGGATGGTTTGCTATGGATCGCCCGCCAAGCCAATAAAAGAGCGTTGAAGCGAGGCGCGCTGTTGTCGTAGCAGCCGCCCTTGGATCATGAACAAGCACAGGCTGAGCGCCATAAAAAAGCGCGCCAGGCCGCCGAACGGGCTGATGAAATAGCTGATGATGGCGTTGAAGGTGAAGTAAAGCGTCACCCCGAACAACTCGTTCATCCTGATGTGGAACACGGAATCCCACAGAGTCTTTACGCCAAAAATGAACACGAAGGTGAAAAAGACGAGCGCCAGCACGCCCGCCTCATACCAAACCTGTAAAATCTGAGAGTGGCCCGCCACGCCGGGATCGTTGGTCAGGCGCTTGCCATTGACCTCCGCGAAGGTGGCGTGAATCACGGCGTCGGTATCGGAAGTCCGGGCCCAGGAACCATTGCCGATCCAGGGCGATTGGGAAATTCCATAAATGGCCCCCTCGGCCGCGGCCACACGCCACGAGTTGGATTGCGAGCGGCGCTCTCCATAGACGTCCTGAGTAGTGATGTAACTGTAGATTCCGGCTGCCACGGCGATTGCCAAACTGAATGCCAGCACGATGGCGTACAGCGAGCGCAACCCGACGCCCGCCACCATCTTGGCCAGAGTAACGGCTCCGCACAGCAAGCAGGTGGCGCCCATGGAGCGAAAATCGAGAAAAAAGTTCAGCACGCCGAGCGCGGTCCAGACCGCCACCACCAAGGCATACCGGTAGCGGTAGCGAATGATGGAAAAGAGGCTGAGGGTGATCAACAGGGCCGGCGTGGCAATGCCAATTTTGTACCAAGAGGGGTCGAAGCTAAGCTTCTCCACGGTCACCAGGAATCCGACGGCCATCCCGGTGATAAAGGCCAGAATACGCAGCGGGTGCCGTCGCGTGAGGGCGTTCAGCGCGATCAAATCCGAAGCCAGAAAGGCCATCCGCGCCCAACCCCGAAGCAGGTTCGTGAGCGGGGTCTGGTTTAACAGATCGGAGAAAATGTAAGCACTAAACGAGATGCCCAGGGTTACCAGGGCCCATACAAAGGGACGCTCCCAATAGGCACGGTTGGTCAGATTGCCCAGCACGCTCCAGAAGGCGTAGACGGCCAGAAACACTTCGCCTATGTAGATCTGGCCGATCAGCGTGATGCCCACGGTGTCGCTCTGGATACAGCACAAAAGGCCCGCCAGGAAGACCACCAGGTAGGCCGTCCGGGACTGGCGCACCGCCGGACGCGCCGCGTTGTACAACTGTTCCGCCGTGGCGGGAAATGGGCCGGCCGTGTACGACATGGTGGCTAGCTGGCGCGTTTCTCGTTCTCGGCGCGGTAATACTTGCCGTAGTTGCCGTAGTAGTGGTAACTATCGCTCATCTCTTTGCGCACTTCGTTCAACACCAGCCCGACGACGTTAGCGCGTAACCTGTGCAGCGTCGACAGGACCGAAGCCACGGCTTTGCGGCTGGTCTGGCCCGCCACCGAGACCACGATGACGCCATCCACGTTGACGGCCATCTGCAGCGGTTCCGGGAAGCCCAGCAGCGGAGGCGCGTCCAGCACGATCAGGTCGTATTCCAGCGCGGCTTCTTCCAGGATCTGCGGCAGGCGATTGCCCACCATGTCCGCGGCGCGCCGCGACGGCGGCCCGGCCGGCAGCACGTCCAGCCCCGCCACGTTCTCGGCCGGCACCACCACTTCGCGCCAGTTGGCGCTCTGCAGGACGACGCTCGAGAGCCCGGCGTTCATCGGCATATCGAAGAACTTGTGCAGGCTGGGCCGCCGCAAGTCACCGTCGATCAGCAGCGTGCGATGCTTCTGCTCGGCGTGCGCCACCGCCAGGTGCGCCGCCACGGTTGACTTGCCTTCCGACGGGGAGGCGCTGGTCAGCAGCACGGAGCGCAGCCGCCGGTCGAAATCGGTCAGCAAAATGGAGTTGCGCAGCGTGCGCACGGCTTCGTCGTAGCCGCTGGCATAGCGGTCGCCCAATTCGCCCAGCGGCACCAGTTCGGCCTTGGCCCCGCCCTTGGCGATGGGGCCCAGCCGCGCGCGCCAGCTCTTCATCGACGGCAGCGTGCCGATCACCTGCGTCTTCAGGGTGCGCGCAATCTGCTCCGGATCTTTCAGCGTGTTGTCCAGGACGTCGCTCATCACCGCCGCGCCGATGGCCAGAATGGTCGAGAACAAAAACGCAATCAGCACATTCAGGCGGGTGCGCGGGAACACCGGCTTCAGCGGCGGCCGGGCAGAGTCGGCGATGCGCACGTTGCTGGTCTGGAAATTGGCGTTGATGCTGGCTTCCTTGATCTTGCGGATCAGCTCGTCGTAGAGCTTCTTGTCGGCCTCGGCCTCGCGCTTCAACTCTTCATAGCCGAAGGAGCGGGCATTCAGCGCATCCGATTCGGACTTGGTGCGCGCCAGTTCCTGCTTCAACATCTGCTCGCGCTGCGTCGCCGTGCGGTATTCGATGGCCACCTGTTCGGTGATGCTGGTCTTGGCCGTTTGCAATTGGCGGTCCAGCTCGGCCACCTGGCCCTGCGCTTTTCGGTATTCCGGGTGGTTGATGCCATAGTGGAGCTTCACGTCGGCCAGCCGCGACTGCGCTTCATCATAGGCTTCGGTCAGCTTCTTGAGAGACTGCCCCTGGCTCGAGATCAGCGCCGCTTCCATCTGCCCCGACTGCATGGCGTTGAAGCCGGCTTCTTTGCGCACGCGGTCGGTCTGCGCGTTGGTGTATTCGGTGTTCAACTGCTGCAGCCGCGCCGACAGTATGCTGGTCTTCTCTTCCGGATTCACCACCGACAAGTCACGCTGGAACTTGGCCAGGGCATCGCTCGAGCGCTCCATCTTGGCTTTGAGCTCTTCGAGCTCTTTAGTCATGAACTGCGAAACGCTCTCGGACGACTTAAAGCGAATCTCAAACGAATGCTGGAGGAAAGAGTTCGCCACGCCGTTGGCCACTTCGGCCGCCAGGCGCGGGTTCGCGGACTGATAGGTGATCTGCAGCAGGTACGTGTTGGGCGGCCGGATCACCTCCAGGCGTTTCAGGCGCACCGGGGCATCCTCGGCGGCCGCTGAACGCGCCTCACTGGTATTTTCCATCAGGTCATTTCCGTCGACTTCGCGCAGCCGCAGCTTCTGCACCACGGGCCGCACCACCGAGTCCGCCTTGATCAGGTTGATCTGGGTTGCCAGATACTCGTCGGCGTCGTTGACCGGCGCGCGGCCGGAATCCTGGCCCAGCACGTTGGTCGGCATCTGGCGGTCCACGTCGACCGTGGCGGTGGCGGCATAGATCGGCGTCAGCCGGGTCGACACCAGCAGCGTGGCGATACAGCAGGCCAGCACAAAGCCCAGAATTTTCCACTTGTGGCGCCGCAGCACCCATACGTAATGGGTCAGCGGGACGGTGGTCTCCCTCGCCTCCGGTTCGGCCGTGATGTGGCTGACGCTGTAAGTTGAGGGAAGGGCCGGAAGATTGCTCCGGTCCAGACGCATTTCACTCATGTAACTCCTTGTAGCCCGGGTTGGTGGATAGGCGGCATCAGCGGCGGTAAA
>DOZZ01000178.1 GCA_003517725.1 Bryobacterales bacterium
GCCCGCCCCACGTACCGACAGAGGTCCATTAGGACGAGTTTTTTCGACCCTGCGTATGCCGAGGGCAGGTGTGCCGCAAAGGGCCCTGCGTGGTGAGGGCAACCAGAATCATTCGAGGCATCAGCATCGGATCGCCGCCAACCCGCCCTTTTGAATCCGTTGTATTGTTCCAATTGAGATGCAACGGATCGCTTGCGACGGCGACCTCGACCAACTGGACGCCGCGGTCACCGGACTGCCCGACGTCCCCGCTGTATTTCTGCTGCATCCGGCCCAGGGCCGCCCTTACCTGGCGCGCACTACGCTACTGCGCCGGCGCCTGCTGCGGTTGCTCGGCGAGCGCGCCGCGCCCTCGCGCCTGCTGAACCTGCGCCACGCCGTCCGTACCATCGAATATTGCCTGACCGGCTCCAGCCTTGAAGCCGCGCTGCGCCTCTACGAGCTGGCGCGCGTACATTTTCCGGACGACTATCTCGAGACACTGCGGCTGCGCCTGCCGACTTACCTGAAGCTGACTTTGAACAACCCGTTCCCACGCACCATGGTCACCACACACACCACCGGCGCGCGGTCGCTGTGCCTGGGCCCGTTCCGCAGCCGCGTTTCCGCGGAACGCTTCGAGGCCGCTTTTCTGGATCTGTTCCAGGTGCGCCGCTGCCTGGAAGATCTGCATCCCGCGCCGGACCATCCGGGCTGCATGTATGGCGAAATGGGCCTGTGCGCGCGGCCCTGCCAGCAGGCCGTCTCGGCCGACGAGTACGCCGGCGAAGTGCGGCGCGCGGCCGAGTTCCTGTCAACCGGCGGCCGCTCTCTTCTGCATACCATCCAGACCGCGCGCGACAGCTCGAGCCAGCAGATGGATTTCGAGGAGGCCGCGCGCCAGCACCGGCGTCTTGAAAAGGTCGAGCAGGTTCTGAAACTGCGCGATGAGCTGGCGCGCGATATCGATCATCTGCACGCCATCACGATCACCCGCTCGGCCGCGGCCGGGGCCGTGGAATTGGGCTTCCTGCGCGCCGGGCACTGGCAAGGCTTTCAGACGCTGCCGCTGGAGGCTACCGACGGTAAACCCGTTTCGCTCGACCGCCGGCTGCGCCAGCACATCGATGCGGCCGCCGCGCGCATTGCACCGCCCCGCGAGCGGCAGGAAAGTTTGGCGCTGCTGTCGCGATGGGTTTATTCCAGCTGGCGCGACGGCGAGATGATTCTGTTCGACAGCTACGAGCAGGTTCCGGTGCGGCGCCTGGTGCACGCGGTGCATAACCAATCATCCTAAGCGGTGCGCGGCCGGGATACAGTATGGTGATGGATTCGGCCAGCGCATGAAGCTCATCACGTTTTCCTACAGCGGGCAGCACCACGCCGGCGTCGTGACCCGCGAGGGCATCGCCCCCATCCTCGAGATCAATGCCCTGTATCATCTGCATCTGCCCAACGACATGCTGGGCATCATTCGCACCGGCATTGTCGATATCCCGACGCATAACGTGGCGTGCCTGCGCTTCGACCAGGTGACGCCGCGGCTACCCTACGCCGTGCCTCCCAAAATCTGGTGTATCGGGCTGAACTACAAATCGCACGCCGAAGACATCAACGCGGTGCAGCCCGAGGAGCCGGGCAGCTTCATGAAGCCCGCCTCCTGTATGTTCCAGCCGGGCGGCGACATCTATCTGCCCCCGCCTGACATCACCGACGACGTGGATGCCGAGGGCGAACTGGGCGTCATCATCGGCAAAACCTGCCGCTACCTGGAGTCCAACGAAGTGCGCGACGTGATCTTCGGCTACACCACCACGCTCGATCTGACCGCGCTGGACGTGTTGCGCAAAAATCCGCGCTACTTAACGCGCGCCAAAAGCTGCGATACCTTTTTCAGCTTTGGCCCCGTGGTCGTGACGGCCGAAGAGGTTCCTGACGTGGACGCGCTAGAAGTGATCACCGAGCACAATGGCGCGGTGTGTTCTCGCGACTTCGTGCGGAACATGCGCACGCGCCCATTCGATCTGGTGCGCTTCCACAGCAACTACATGACGCTGCATCCCGGCGACCTGATTTCGACGGGCTGCCCCAAAGGCGCGCGCATCAAAGCGGGAGACCGCGTGCGGGCGCTGATCGAAGGGGTGGGATCGCTCGAGGCCGGCGTACTGCAAGGGAAACGGCCGTAAAAAATAAAATGCAATATTGCATTTTCTAAGTGAACGGCGTAGCATGAGGATTTGGAGGTTTATGGACTATTGTTCCGAGGCCGGGAATGACCTGATCGAAGAATGGTATTTGCGCCAACCTGCAGCCGTCCAGGCGGACTTCGATGTGACGTTGAAAAATCTGTCGATCGCCGAAGACTGGCGCGGGTTGACCTCTTTCAAAACCCTTGCGCGATGGTCTCTTTGAGATCCGGTTCACCACCGCCAACGTGCAATACAGGCCGGCGGGCGTTTATGGTCCAGGCGCCAGGACATTCACGATTCTGATCGGGTGCAAGAAGAAAATGAAGACTTATGATCCTCCGAATGCTTTTGTGACGGCTCAAAAGCGGCGGAGGTTGTTGGATCAAGGAAGGGCCACTCTTCGTGAGCGCATTGTCTGATTTGTGGCAAAAATTTTCGCGCAGCCAGAGCTATCGCGAAGCGTTTGTCTCGGCCCAGTTGAAGCGCGGAATTCCGGCTCAAATTCGCGTGCTCTTAAAACAGAGAGGCTGGAGCCAGTCGGACCTCGCGGAACGCTCGGGACTGACGCAGGGCGCCATTTCGCGGGCCGCCGACCCGGACTACGGGAATCTTACTCTCAACAATATTTTGAAAATCGCGGCCGGTTTCGATGTCGCGTTTGTCGGAAAATTCGTGCCGTTTAGCGAATTGGCCAAGTGGCATGACACGCTCTCGGAGGAGTCCCTGGCTGTCGCCAGCTTCGCGTCTGATAAAATCGAACTGGCGTCGAAAGAAACCGATCGCCCGGAAGCGCGCCAGCGCCTGGGCTAAACTAAAGTTGTGTTGGGCGTTGTCAAGAAAGTGCTGTTGTGGGATTATCCCCGCGCCAGCTGGCAGTACGACGTGATCGTGATCGCCATTGTGGCGTTCGTGTTCGCTACGCCGCGCTCCTTTTTCCGCGATCAGCCGCGCGTGCCCTATTCGAGCCAGATCGCGGTGCTGCCCGCCTCCGACGGACGCAATGTGTTCTGGATCAACCCCGAACTGGTGGCATCTTTTCCGGCTAACCTGAGCGAAGCCGGCCGGCTCCAGCATGTGAATGAAGAGTTGCAGCGGCGAACCGGCAAAAAGCACGACATCACGTACCTGGAGCCGATCTTCGATTCCGAGCAGGAGATCCGTGGCTATATGGCCGTGGCCCGCAAATGAAAATTCTGAAGCCCGCCCTGCTGGCGCTCTGGCTGGCTCTGCCGGCCGGAGCCGAAACCCTCAACGACGTCCTGAACCGCATGGATCAGGCCTCCTCGCAATTCAAGGCGGTTACCGGCAACATCCGGCAGCTTTCCCACACCGACGTCGTGAATGAAGACGACGTCGCCACCGGCACCATCAGCATGAAACGCGTTAAAGCGCACGACGTGCGGATGCTGATCAATCTGACCCAGCCCGACCCCAAGATGGTGTCGTTGCAGGAGAAATCGCTCAGTATCTACTTGCCGAAAATTGCCACCGTCCAGAACTACGACGTGGGCAAGAACCGCGGCCTGCTGGAACAGTTCCTGTTACTCGGCTTCGGCGCCACCAGGGCCGAGTTGGAGGCCGCCTACGAGATCCATTGGATCGGCGAAGAGACGGTGAACGGCGTTAAAACCGGGCACATGGAGCTGACGCCCAAGTCGCCCGAAGTGCTGCATCGCGTAAAAAAGATCGGCCTGTGGCTCTCCGAATCCACGGGCTACCCCGCGCAACACAAAATTTTCATGCCAGGCAACGATTACTGGCTGGTGACCTTCTCGAACCTCAAGCTGAATCCGAATCTGCCGGATACCGCGTTGAAATTAAAACTCCCCAAAGGCGTCAAGCAGGAATACCCGCAGCGCTGACCGATTGGCAGGCGCCGTGCTTAAAGTGGTGTGATGAAAACAGCCAACCGGCTGCTTTATCTCGACTGGGTCCGCGGTCTCGCCGCCGTGACGATGCTGCA
>DOZZ01000205.1:0-2236 GCA_003517725.1 Bryobacterales bacterium
GGAAAGCTTTTGCGGCAGTTAAGAATTGTTTCTTGCGTGGTTCTGATCCTCTTCATGGGTAGCGTGCGCCGTGCTACCGGATCCTCGAAGCCGACGCTCTGGGTCATCCCGCATACCCATTGGGAGGGCGCCGTTTTCAAGACGCGGGAAGAGTATCTGGAAATTGGATTACCGAACATCCTGAAGGCACTGTACCTGCTGAGGACGCACTCTGAATATTCTTTCGTGCTCGATCAGGCCGCCTATGTCCGGCCGTTCCTGGAGCGCTATCCATGGGAGGCGGCGGAGTTTCGCAAGTTTGTGAAGGAAGGACGCCTGCAGCTTGTCGGCGGGAATGACGTGATGGCCGATGTGAACATCCCCAGCGGCGAATCATGGATCCGGCAAGTGTTGTATGGAAAGGGTTACTACCAGCGTGAACTCGGGGCTGACGTTAAAGTGGGATGGGCGATTGATACTTTTGGTCACCATGCCCAGATGCCTCAATTGTTGAAGCTGGCTGGCTATGAATCGTACTGGTTTCAGCGCGGCGTTCCCAGTAACGACACTCCCTCGGAATTCTCCTGGGAAGGTATTGACGGTACAAGGATTCCAGCCTTCTGGCTGCCTCTGGGTTACGGACTCCTGTATCCATCACCGACGAATTTACTTGACTTCACCGCGCGAGTCCAAGGCTTGTGGGACTCTCTCGGAACCTACTCCAAGGGGCCCGACCGGGTAGCGCTGGCGGGCGCTGATGTTATCGAGCCGGAAGTAAGTCTGCCTCAAATGGCGGGCGAGTACAACCGGCAAGCCGATCAACCGCTGACACTGCGGTTCGGGGTGCCAACGGACTTTGAGTCGATTGTCGCAAAGCGAACCGATCACCCGGTAATAACGGGTGAGCTGAACCCGGTTTTTCAAGGCACTTACAGTAGTCGCATTGAGATCAAGCAGTGGATGCGGCAGGCCGAGCAGACCCTAACCACAGCCGAAAAGTTATCGGCGATACGTGCGTGGCTCGGTTTGAGCGCGGGAGACCCGAATCTCGCGCGGGCCTGGGAACCGGTACTTTTCAACCAAGCCCACGATCTCACCTCCGGCACCATGGTGGATAAAGTCTATGCCGACACGGTTCGCGGCTATGAGTTTGCGAAAAGTCTCGGCGACGAAATGGTAGACGCGAATCTCAACGCGATCGTTTCGCAAGTCGACACCCGCGCCGCCACTTCGGCCGGCGTGGAAGCTATTCCTGTCGTAGTTTTCAATAGCCTCGGATGGTTACGAACTGACATTGCCAAAGTCAAAGTTGGGTTTTCCCAGCCCGGCGTGGAGTCCGTTCGGCTGATTGACCCGTCCGGGCAATCCGTTCCCGTCCAGTTCGTCAATATCGAAAAATACCCTGACGGTGGGATCAAAGACGCAACCATCTCCTTTATTGCGCGCGATGTGCCGGCTGTTGGTTATGCGGTCTTTCAGGTCGTACCCGAAAAACAACTGGCCACTAAGGTGGCCGTAAACCCAGGCCCGCAAGCCAGCAACACGCGATACCAGGATACGGGGTCGATCGAGAATGAATACTATCGTGCCACTCTCGATCTGTGGACGGGTGCATTAACCCGGCTGGAAGTGAAATCACCTTCGGGAACCTGGGATGCGATCGGCGGCCGGCCCGCCAACGTCGTGGCCGAAGAACAGGATGGCGGCGACTTTTGGGAACTCTACGGAACCCTAAACGGCGGAAGGTTTACCGCCATGACCCGCAAACAGGGTTTACCCGTCCCGGGAAGCTCTCACTGGAGCGATGAATGGGTAGGTGGTAACGGGTCGACGAAAAGCGGTCCGGTGTTTTCCGAGTTCCACGTGTCCCATCCCTTTGGGAATGGCACTTTCGGCACCACGGTGCGGCTGTACCGCGGCATTCAGCGCGTCGAAATCGAAACCCAGATTGTGAACAACGATAAGTCGGTGCGGTACCGTATGCTGGTTCCCACGTCGATCGCCGCGGGCAAGCGTTTCGACGAGATCCCGTTCGGCGCCATCGAACGCCCTACAGCGCAGGAGTTTCCGGCGCAGAATTGGATTGACTGGAGCGGCGGTGCGAAAGGCATCGCACTGCTGAATCGGGGTCTGCCGGGCAACAATGTCGCCGAGGGCACGCTCATCTTGTCCTTAATGCGATCGGCGAGGATTAACGCCTACGGGTTTTTCGGCGGATACGAGCCGGGAGTATCTTCGGATTTGGGGCTGGAGCTTG
>DOZZ01000205.1:2363-5138 GCA_003517725.1 Bryobacterales bacterium
GAATTCAACAACCCGCTCCTCGTCAGGGCCGTCGCGGAGCACGCTGGCAGGCTTCCGAAGCGATGGGGTCTGTTCGAGATCTCGGAGACGGACGTCGTCACCTCCGCCGTCAAAATGGGGGAGACCGGTGGTATTGTCCTGAGAGTTTACGAGGCCAACGGCAGGCCCGCCGCCAACGTCAAAATCAGGCTGCCAGGCGGAGTAGCCTCCGCGGCGGAAGTGAATTTGATAGAGGAAAGTATTCGAAAACTAAATCTTCGGAATAACACGCTGTCTTTTGATTTGCATCCTTATGAGATCAAGACCTTCAAACTTGAACCAGGTAAGACCAACTGACCCTGGCTCGCGGATTGCCACCGGCTTGCGAGCAGCAAAAAAAATCTGAGACAATCGAAGGCGGAGCGTTAAGGTCAGTGAGAGAAAAAGGTATTGTTAAGTGGTTCAACGCGGCCAAAGGCTTCGGTTTCATCCAGCGGGCAAGCGGCGACGATGTGTTTGTGCATTTTTCGGCGATTCAATCGGCCGGATACCGCACGCTGGATGAGGGTTCGGAAGTAGAATTCGAAGTGAAACAGGGTCCTAAAGGTCTGCAAGCCGAAAACGTTCTCCGCCAGTAAAGTTCAAATTGTTGGGCGCGTAGCTCAGTTGGTTAGAGCGCTTCCTTCACACGGAAGAGGCCCGGGGTTCGAGTCCCTGCGCGCCCACCATCCTCCCGCCAGTTCCCGAGAAACCGCCGTCACGCCGGCCGCGCCCTAAGCACCCGGCAGCAAGCCTGTTAAAGCTGTCGCGTCATCCTGCCGATCCTTTTTGTGGAGAACGATGACGGGCCATATCGGATTCCAGATCTCGCCGCAAGTCTGGCTGAAGGCCTGCCTCCCGCTGCTTGCCGCCGCGGTGCTGGCGCTGACGATGCTGCTGACGCTCCGCGTTCCCCTGCCGGCAAGCTGTACGGCCGTCGCCACGCTGCTGGTCCTGACCGGTTACCCGGCCGTGCGCCTGATGCGTGAGCTGGCCGCGGCGCGGTGCCATGCTCAAGACAACAAAAATCTGATGGAGGCCTGCCTCCACCACACGCCGCTGCCGATCCTGTTGCAGGACGAACACGGCGTTCTGGTCTATGCGAATCCGGCGTACTCAACGCTGGTCGGCAAGCCACTGGCGGAATTAGCCGGCGCCGAAACCTATAGCTTGTGGCCGGCCGTGGTAGCCGATGCGTTACGCCAGCATGACTGCGCGGTGCTGCGCGAGAACGTGGCTTACGAATGGCCCGAGACGGTGGTCCTTCCGAGTGGAGAGGCGCGGCATTACCTGAGCTTGAAATTTCCCTTTGTAAAGGGCTCCGGCCGCCGCTTGGTGGGTTCCGTGTCGCGTGACGCCACCGAGCGTCAAGGGTTATTGGCGGAACGCGAGGCCTGGCAGGGCGAGCGGCGACGGCTGGAAGAAGCGGTGCTTCTGACGCAGTTCGCGGTGGACCATTCGTCCGACTCCATAATATGGCTGGACCGGCACGCCCGCATCGCGTACGCCAATGACGCGGCCTGCTCGATGCTCGGCTATCCGAGAGGCGAGCTATTGCGGATGGCGTTCCTCGAGATCGACGGGGAACTCGACACCGGAGTGTCGCGGCGGCGCATTGAGGACGCGCGACACCACGAGCAAGTGTTTGAAAGCGCGCATATTACCACGACCGGAGTGCTGATTCCGGTGGACGTACGACTGCATTTCCTTGAATGTTCGGGCCAGCCGTATTGGTGCTGGATCAGCGGCGACATCACCGAACGCAAGAGGGCCAGCGAGTACCTCGGCTACCGGGCGGGGCACGATGAACTGACCGGACTGCCGAACCGCCGGCTACTCGAAAGCACGCTGGAACACGACCTCGCGGCAGCCGCTAAGCAGGGTATGGGGCTGGCGGTCCTGGTGCTCGATCTGGACGGATTCAATCTGATCAACAAGACACTGGGTCACCAATGTGGCGATCAATTGCTGCGCCAGGCAGCTGAGCGACTGGCCGGCAGCCTGCCGGAAGGCGTGACGCTGGCGCGCATGGGCGGCGACGAGTTCAGCGTGCTGGTGACGCGCTTGCAAACGCAAGCCCCGGCGCTCGAAATGGCCCGGCGCCTGCTCCATTCTTTGCACGAAGGCTTTCTGGCGGAGGGCCACGAGCTGCTGGTCACCGCGAGTGTCGGCATCAGCATGTTCCCTCGCGATGGGCGCGACGCCAACGCCCTCCTGCGTAGCGCGGATTCGGCGCTCTATGCCGCTAAACGAAAGGGTAAAGACCAGATCCAGTTCTTTACCCCGGAGATGAACATCGAAGCGCGCGAAAGGCTGGAACTGGAGACCCTGCTGCGCCGCGCGCTTGAACGCCAGGAATTTCTACTGCACTTCCAGCCGCAAATATCCCTCGCTACCAACGAGGTGGTACGTTACGAGGCGCTGCTGCGCTGGGACCACCCGGTGCTGGGCCTGATGCTGCCCGATAAATTCATCTCCATCGCCGAGGAGACCGGGCTGATTGAACCGATCGGGCGCTGGGTGCTCGAAGAAGCGTGCCGGCAGATTCGCAAGATGCAATTGGTCACCGGCCGGCAAATCGGAGTTGCCGTGAATGTCTCGACGCCGCAATTTTTGCGCGGCGCTTTCCTCTCCGACGTGGTCGAGGTTTTGCACCGAAGCGAACTGCCCGCGCACCTGCTCGAGCTGGAACTCACCGAAACCATCGTGATGCAGGACCTGGGCGAAGTCACGAAAAAAATGCAGAGGTTGCGCGAC
>DOZZ01000123.1:0-1643 GCA_003517725.1 Bryobacterales bacterium
TATCTCGGGCTTTACCGCGCGGCCAGCCCTGGGTGAACTGGCCGAGCTCGGGCGCGAAGCCGGTATCCCGGTGATGCAGGACCTCGGCAGCGGCTGCCTGGTCGATCTGAAGAGCGCCGGCATTGTGGAGCCGCTGGTGTCCGAATCGCTCAACTCGGGCGTTGGCGTCGTAAGTTTTAGCGGCGACAAGCTGCTGGGCGGCCCGCAGGCTGGTTTTCTGGTGGGCTCGCGCGAACTGCTGGAGCGCATCCGGCGCAATCCCGTGTACCGCGCGCTGCGGCTCGATAAGTTGATGATCCAGGCGCTCGAAACCACGCTGCGACGCCTGCTGTTCGAGCAGTGGGAGCAGATTCCCGCGCTGCGCATGATCCGGCTCAGCGCGGATTGTATTCGCGCGCGCGCCGCCGCGCTGGCCGGGCATTTACCCGGCGCGCTAGTGGAAGACGGCGAATCGGTGATCGGCGGAGGCTCCACGCCGGACCAAAGTGTTCCGACTTACTTGCTCTTATTGAAAGTTGCCAATGCCGCGCGCGCCGAAGCGGCACTTCGGGCGGGCAAACCGCCGGTCATTGCGCGTGTCGCGAATGACCGCATCGTAATCGATCTTCGAACGGTTGCGGAAGAGGAGGAGCCCGCGCTGCTGGCGGCCTTGCAGCGGCTAAGTTAAGCGCGTTCCTGGTAGGTGCCTTCGGCCGTGTTGACGCGAATCTTTTCGCCTTCCGTGATGAACGCCGGAACCTGCACCACCAGCCCCGTCTCCATCTTGGCCGGCTTGGTCACGTTTGAAACCGTCGCGCCCTTCAGGCCCGGCTCGGTTTCGACCACGGTCATGTCGATGGACGCCGGCAGTTCCACGCTGATGGCCTTGCCTTCGTAGAACTCCACTGCTACTTTCAACTGCGGAATCAGGTAGCTGGTGGCATCACCCAAAATGTCTTTGGTCAGATGCATCTGCTCGTAGTTCTCGGTGTTCATGAAGTAGTAGTATTCGCCATCGTCGTACAGGTACTCCATCTCGACTTCATCGAGAATGGCGCGTTCCACTTTGTCTTCCGACGAAAAACGATGCTCGATCATGGAGCCGCTGTTCAGGTTGCGCATCTTGGCTTGCACGAAGCCGCGCAGGTTGCCTGGCGTCCGGTGGGCCACGCTGAAGATGGAAAACAAGTCGTTATTGAACTTGATCACCATGCCCGGACGCATCTTGGTTGCCGCTATCATAAGTTTTCAGTATAGCGTCAGCCAGAAGTGCGACGCCGGTCAGCACGTCGCCGTGTCACCAGCTCCTAATGCTCATGCGTGCAGCCGGGAAACGAGGCCAGCGCGGTGTTGCCGTGGTAGCCCAGTTCCTGCACCAGGCCCGGATACGAAGTGTAGTAGCCGTCCACGGTCAGGTTTTTGATGGTGTGGAACAGGCGCTCGCCGGCGGTCTCGGGCTTACCTGCGTCGGCGGCTCGGCACAGCGGCGTCAACAGCGCGATCTGCTGCTGCTCATCGAGCTTCAGGAAGTCGCCGCCAGCCTTGGCGTTAAGCCATTCGATACCGCCGTCGACGCGCTTCTGCAGGTCGCCGCTGGCCTTCACGGTCTCGTCGATATACCGGGGCACGCCCGCCGCGGCAGCTCCTGGCGTGTCGGTGGCCGG
>DOZZ01000123.1:1697-4964 GCA_003517725.1 Bryobacterales bacterium
GCGTGCTCCGCCACGGTTTGGCCGTAGAGCTCGTCGGCTGAAAACGGGAACGCGCAGGTCGCGCCCACCGCGCCGATAATCTTCAAAGCCTCTCTGCGGGATTCCGGCATCACATTGCTCCAGACTTGAAACGTTGACTGATATTATCCGCCGCGCGCGCCGCCAGCGCCATGATCGTCAGCGTCGGATTCTTCTCCGATGCCGAGGGGAAGACGCTGCCGTCCATCACGTAAAGATTGGGCACGTCGTGCGAGCGGCAATCGCGGTTGACCACCGAAGTTCGCGCGTCGTCGCCCATGCGGCACCCGCCCAACTCGTGATTCGTCACCGGCTCGGCGGCCACCGAAAGAATCTCGGCGCCCGAGGCTTTCAGAATGTCCACCGACCACTTGGTCATGTCGGCGAATAGCTTGCGGTCATTCTCTTTCCAGACCACGCGGCGGCGCGCCGAGGGCAGGCCGAAAGAGTCCGGCTTGTCATAATCCAAGTCGATATAGGAATCGCGATTCGGCAGCATCTCGCCATAGGGCGAGAAAACGACGAAGGCCGGGTAGCGGTCTTTAATGGACTGCTTGAGCGACACGCCCATGCCCGGCATCGACCGCGCCCAACCCACCGAGCGGCGGTTCTGATAGTTGAACTGCATGCCGAAGCTGCGTGCATAATCGCGCTTGCGGTTATGCATGAAGCTGGGCACGTAGGCGTGGTCCAGAAAGCCCTCGTCGTTGGTGGTGGGCGTGCCGATCAGCTCCTGCAGGAACGCCTGCACGCCGCCGGTGAAGTGCGGTATGAAGTTACGGCCCAGCTCGCCGCTCGAGTTGCCGAGCCCGTTGGGATATAGGCTGCTCTTCGACATCTGCAACAGCGCGATGCTTTGCACGCAGGCGCAGGCGACCACCACGCAGCGCGCGCGCACTTCGCCTTCGGCCTTGCTGACGCGGTCCAGATAGCGCACGCCGGTGACGCGATTGTCCTTGTTCACCACCACTTCGCGCACGACGGCATCGTGCAGGATTTCGAGATGGCCGGTTTGCAGCGCCGGCAGCATGTGGACGTCGGCCGAGTTGTATTTGGCCGCCACGTCGCACCCCGCCATGCAGTTGCCGCAGAAGTGACAGGCCGGGCGTTTGGCGGTCGCGACGCTGAGCGTGGCCTTGCGCACCGGGATCACCGGGATGCCCAGTTTGAGCGCGCCCTTCTGGATGATGCGGTCGCTGCACTTGAGCGGGACCGGCTCGATGAATTCGCCATCCGGCAGATCCGGCAGCCCGTCGCGATTGCCGCAGACGCCGACCTCGCGTTCCACCACCGAGTACCACGGCGCCAGGTCTTTATATTCGATGGGCCAGTCCTCGCCGGCGCCGTCGATGGTCTTGCCTTTGAAGTCGCGCGGTCCCAGACGCCAGGCAACCGCGTTCCACAGCATGGTCTTGCCGCCCACGCCGCGCGAGCGCTCCGAATCGAAGCCGGCCACGCCGGGCTTCATGGTCGGGATGTGCCGGTTGCGGAAATCGTAGGGCATGGCGTGCGTGTTGAATGCGGTGCGGGTATTGACCTTCGGTCCGCCTTCCACCACCACCACATCCACACCTTTCCTTGCTAGATGGGCCGACAAGGTGCCGCCGCCGGCGCCGGAGCCCACAATGCAAACGTCGTAAGTTTTCATGGCGAAGGATGATCATATCAGCAGCACACGCGGCGTTCTCCCAAATTTCGCTGTAACCGGCCGAGCCGTAAAACAGATCTATACTGTGTGAAGTTTGTAACAGGAGATTCTAATGAACACGCTGCAACCTGGCTATAACGCGCCCGATCCGAATTCAAAGATTAAAGAAGCCGTTGGCGGAGGCGCTATCGCCGCCTTGCTGGTTGCCGTGATCTACCTGTTCGTGCAGGTGCACGGATTGAAGAGCGACGCGATCCGACGCTCGGAAGCCCTGGACGCCAAGATGGAAGCGCTCAAGGAAAACACCGCCGTGGTGGCCAGCAGCAGCCGGCAGCATATGGACAGTCTGCACGATGAGTTGGATGCCAAGGCGCAGCGTGCCTTCATGGCGTCGAGCCTGGCTAAGAGCGAGGCACTGGCCCGCATCGAGCAGAGCAAGAAACAGCTGGAAGCCGAGCAGCAGGCCAGCACCGAGAAGGTCTCGGGCGAGATCAGCGCCGTGAAAGATGCCGCCACCACCGCCAACGCTAAGATCGCGGACGTTTCGGGTGATGTCAGCAACGTCAAGACGCAGGTGGCGTCCACACGTTCCGAGCTCGAGAAGACCATCGGCGATCTGAAGAAAGTGACCGGCGACCTGGGCATTACCAGCGGCTATGTCGCGACCAACGGCAAGGAATTGGCAGCGCTGCGGCGCATGGGCGAGCGCGATTACACCGAGTTCACGTTAGCGAAGAGCGCCAAAAACGGCCAGCGCGTGGGCGGTGTGATGCTGACTTTGAAAAAGGCGGATCCCAAGCGTAATCGCTTCACGCTGGAAGTTTTCGCGGACGACAAGAAGACCGAGAAGAAAGACCGCACCGTCAACGAGCCGGTACAGTTTTACGTCGCGAAGGCACATCAGCCGTACGAGATCGTCGTCAATGAGGTGAAGAAGGACGTGATCGTCGGCTATCTGGCACGGCCTAAAGACCAAGTCGCGCGCAATTAGGTCGATTCTGCACGCCGGCCGGTTATTCCCACTCAATCGTGGCTGGGGGCTTGTGGGTCAGGTCGTAGAATACGGTCGAAATGCCCTCGAGCCGCAACAGTTCGCTGGCCATGCGGTTCAGCAGCGCGTCGGGCATCGCGACAGACTGCGCCGTCATGCCGTCGGTGGAGTCGATGGGCCGGAGCACTACCGAATCGGGGCGCTCCGCGGTGCCGACCGGAATCAGCACTACCGGGAATTGCCAGACCTGTTGTTCAAACTCGCCTTCTAGCGATAAGCGCCGGACCAACTCGTCGGCCGCGCGCAGACGGTCCAGACGCCGCTGGGTGATGGCCGACGTGAAGACACGCAGTTTTTCGAGCGGCGCGTCGCCGGCTACGCGCGCAACCACGCGGTTCACGGTGGGCACGGCGTTGACGATCTCAGTTGCGGCCTCCTGCAGGCGGTGGGTGGCCGAGGGAAAGCGATCGAACACCAGCACGTGCGCGTAGCTGCGCGAATCGCCTTGTACGCCGACCGTTTTGACGGGCAGAATCCAACCTTCGTGCGCGCGCTCGATCGGCGCATCGTGGGCCGAACAGAGGCAGCGAATGGCCAGGCCCGGACCGGG
>DOZZ01000092.1:0-221 GCA_003517725.1 Bryobacterales bacterium
CGTTACAAACACACACACTTCGGCATTGGCTCGCTTTCCCAAAGCGTTGAAGCTTGTTCTACAGGCATGGATGTCCTGAGAACTGCTCCGCGGGGGCGCCCCCGGGACTTCCGGCCTTGACTCCCCTGCGGGAGTCAACTCCGGAAGAAGTGGCAGTTGGAACCTAGCGACCGGACTACCCGCTACTTATCTAGAATTTTCGCAGGCTTGTCACACCGCGT
>DOZZ01000092.1:463-645 GCA_003517725.1 Bryobacterales bacterium
AAGGTCCGTGACGGCTCTTACTGGGTTGAGCGTAGCAGATGGCTCTTAAGAAAGCGGTTGCGAATAAGCCGAAGATGTTTGGTTTGTGCGAGATGAGAATTTTGGATCAACGTGAATCATCCCACGGCGCGGCAATCGGGGATGAAAACGCTCATGACTAGCGGATTTTGGATCGGCGTCAC
>DOZZ01000092.1:800-4703 GCA_003517725.1 Bryobacterales bacterium
AAAACCGCTATGTCCCCGAAGGGGCTTTTCCGGAAGAGATTGTTCTATTTCGGTTTGCCGAGAAAGTCGTATGGTTTCAATGACTTACATCGTGGAGTTTTCGAAGGCTTCTGAGTTGCCAGAGGAGCGTCGTGAATGCCCGGCGCTTCCGCGATGCAGTCTGGGCTCATTCAGCTACCGGGTCGTTGAGCTAAATACAGCCGGCCGGCCACAATCGTGTGAAGCATTCTTAGTGCTCGATGCGGTAGTCCTGGTAGACGATGGTAACTTCGGTTTTGCCGAGCAGCAGGCTTTGGCTTGTGGCCTGACTCTTGGTGGCGAGGGAGAAACCACCGAAACTCATATAGTCCCGCACGATGTAGGGATGCCCCGCGAAGAATGATGGGCTGGCCGTCGGTTGGCCCTCCACCCGCACCAAGGTATAGTCGTCCGCGTTGAGCCAGGCTTTCCCCTTGATCAGAAAGGTGCTCTTGGCGTGGGGAATCAACTCAACCAGCTTGCACTTGGTGCTGCCCAGCATGGCATCGCCCGCCGGCAGTATGTCGTAGTTGGCCGAAGTGATCAGCGCATGCTTGCGGGTGGCGCCCTGGCTCATCTCGCGCTCCGACGCCAGCAGCCGGTCGAGCACCGTGTTTTGCAGAATCGACGGACCACTCCGCGACAAAACCTTATAGGTCTTGCCCTCACCCCTCTTGTAAACCGTCTGGACCGTCATTTCCGCGGGCGTCTGAAAATGGCTGTTGCGCACCGTGTACTGCTCCATTACCGTGTACCCGTTCAGGTTATCTTCGCGTGCTTGTTCGGCTTGATCGAGGGAGCGCACCAGATCCGGGTTCGAGGGTGCGGCGAGCAGCAAACAGAGGGCGAGCAGGTTGAAGAGCAAAATAGCGTCGATTCCTTGAGCGATTCTCTAATTGGTGTCATAAGCATTTTCAGTTCCAGTGCCGGGCTGGAGGATGTTCGATAGACTGTTTCCGTATCAAAAGACTGGACTTCCGGTGAGAATGCACCTGCTTCGCGCAAGTTTTTTTCTCGGCACGTGCCTGCTGGCCGCGACGACCTCGCCCAGCGTTTGGCAACTCGGCCCCTTTTCGCGGCCCAAACATGCCCAGCCGGTGATTACCCCACGCCCCACATCGACGTTCGCGTGTCCGCTGCGGCATGCGCCGGTGCATTGGGAGGCGCTGCACACGTTTAATCCCGCGGCGATTGTCCGCGAGGGCAAGGTCTACGTGCTCTACCGCGCCGAAGACGACTCCGGCGACATGGCTATCGGCGGCCACACCTCGCGGCTGGGACTCGCCGTCAGCGACGATGGGCTGCACTTCACGCGCGATCCCGAGCCCGTACTGTATCCGGCGGACGACGATCAGAAAGCGCGGGAATGGGAGGGCGGCGTCGAAGATCCGCGCATCGTCGAGTCCGAAGACGGCCTGTACGTCGTGACCTACACACAGTGG
Source organism: Bryobacterales bacterium (assembly GCA_003517725.1). Lineage (GTDB taxonomy): Bacteria > Acidobacteriota > Terriglobia > Bryobacterales > Bryobacteraceae > DOZZ01. The sequence goes on from DOZZ01000092.1 coordinate 2,261, forward strand.
AACCGCGCCACCTATGATGCCGGCGTCGCGACCTCCCGCGATCTGCGGCATTGGACTAAACATGGGCCGGCGCTGGCGCGGGCTTATGGGGGCAAGTACGCCAACCTGAAATACAAATCGGCCGCCATCGTCACCAAACTCTTGAATGGCCGTTTACTAGCCGCCCGCATCCACGGAAAGTACTGGATGTATTGGGGCGAGGGCCGGATCAGTCTGGCCACGTCCGACAACCTGATTGATTGGGCGCCGGTGGAGGACGCGCGCGGCGAGCCGGTCGCGCTGCTCGAAAAACGCGCCGGCCGCTTCGACAGTTTTCTGCCCGAAGTGGGCCCGCCGCCGGTAGTGACTTCGCGCGGCATCGTCATGATCTACAACGGCAAGAATGCCGATCAAAATGGCGCTCCGGGCCTGCCCGGCAGCACCTATGCGGCAGGTCAGGCATTGTTTTCGGCGGACGATCCGGCCCAACTCCTCGACCGCGCCGACACGCCCTTCTTTAAGCCCGAACTGCCCTGGGAGCGCTCCGGCCAGTATGTGGCCGGCACCACCTTTGCCGAAGGCCTGGTCTTTTTTCACAACCGCTGGATGCTCTATTACGGCTGTGCCGACTCGCTTGTGGGCGTCGCCATGACAAGGCCCTAGCCGCGGCATTGGCCCCGGAACTGCTCTCTGTGTAGCGATGCGGTCCCGCGCCCGAATTCTCCCCTGCTTTTTTAGTGTCTTTTTTGCTTTCACCGCCCTGAGCGCGCCGCCTCGCCGGCACGCTCCCCATGCCGCTCCAAAGGCCGCCATCGATGCCGCCAACGATGCTTCCGTCGAGCGGCCTTTGCAGTTGAATGCTTCCGGCCCGGCCGTATTGAGAGCCCAGATCCTTCTCGATCGTGTCCGTTTTTCGAGCGGCGAACTGGACGCCACCTTCGGCCACAACCTCGAGAGCGCGGTCGCGGCCTTCCGGGAAGCCCACGGCCTGCCACCCGGCAACAACATCGATGCCGATGTCTGGAAGGCCCTCGACGCCGACACCGCCCCGGTCCTCTTCCCCTACACGCTGACCGCCGACGATGTAGCCGGACCGTTTTTCGAGATCCCGGAAAAGATGGAAGACAAGGCCAAGCTGCCGGCCATGGGCTACGAATCGGCGCTGCAGAAAGTGGCGGAAAAATTCCACATCAGCCCCGCCCTGCTGACCCGTTTGAACCCCGGCAAGTCATTTACCGACGCCAATACCGAAATCCTGGCGCCCAATGTGCTGACGCAGCCGGCACCCGCCAAGGCCGCGAAGGTGGTGGTCACGGGATCGACCCATACAGTGCAGGTAATGGATCAGGGCGGCAAAGTGCTGGCCTCGTACCCGGCGACGGTCGGCAGTATCCACGATCCACTGCCCATTGGGGATTGGGCCGTGACCAGCATGAATCACAACCCGATCTTCTTCTACAACTCCGACTTGTTCTGGGATGCCGACGAGAAACACGCGAAGGCCAAGATTCAACCGGGTCCCAAGAACCCGGTGGGCGTGGTCTGGATTGGGCTCACCAAGGAGCATTACGGCATTCACGGCACGCCGGAGCCCGGCAAGATCGGCCACACGGAATCCCACGGCTGCATCCGCCTGACGAACTGGGATGCGAACGACCTCGCACATATGGTTTCGAAAGGCACTGAAGTGGTGCTGAAAGACTAGAACTCCATGCGGCGCTCTCCCTTCCTTCGATTTTTCCTGATGACGCTGGCCGGCACGGCCGTGGTGGTCGGCACCTATTTTTTCGTTGCGAACCGGACCAATCTGCTGACGCCGGCGGGCGGCGAGCCCGATCACGATGAATACGCCGCCAAGCCAGCGGACTTTCCTCCACCGCCGATGAGCGGCTTCCAATCGACAGTGCCATCGGCGCCGCTGGACGCGGAAAGCCTGCCCGTGCCCCACCCGGTGCCCGCGCCGCCCGACCTGGAACATCCGGCGGCGAACTCCTCGGCGCCGCAGCTTCCGGCGCCGCCCCAGGTGAACCCACCCGTAACTATTGCGCTGGGTCTGCCCTTCCCGGATTTGCGGCCGGCCGATTTGCAGGATTCATTCGAGCAGGCCCGCGGCGGCCACAAGCATGAGGCCATCGATATTCTGAAGCCGCGCGGCACGCCCGTGCATGCCGTGGTGGAAGGCAACATCGTCAAGCTATTCAACAGCAAATATGGCGGCCTGACCATCTATCATTTCGACAACGCCGGCGCCTACTGCTACTACTACGCGCATCTGGACCGCTACGATCCGTCGTTAAAAGAAGGCACGCTGGTGCGGGCAGGCAGCGTCATCGGCTACGTCGGTTCGACGGGCGACGCCAATGTCAACGCGCCGCACCTGCATTTCGCCATTTTCCGGCTGGGTCCGCGGAAACACTGGTGGGAGGGCACGGCGATCGATCCCTACCCTTCGCTGCTGAACGCT
>DOZZ01000092.1:4786-6727 GCA_003517725.1 Bryobacterales bacterium
CTTCGCTGCTGAACGCTGTCACGGCCGCCACACACTGATATACTGGCGGGCGTTTGCGATGAAGAACACCCGCCGCACCCTCTTGAAGACCGCCTTCGCCGGCGCGGCCGGCCTTTCCGCCGCGGCCCAGACGCCGCGCGACTGGAGCGGACAGAACCCCATCCGCTACCCGGATCCGGATATCGTGGTGGTGGATCCGCGCTTCGCCAAGTACCGCATCGGCAACACGCCCATACGGCGCCTCTATACGGGCGCGCTGTGGGCGGAAGGTCCGGCCTGGAGCGGCGTGGGCCGCTACCTGGTGTGGAGCGACATCCCCAACAACCGCCAGATGCGCTGGCTCGAAGACGACGGACATGTCAGCACCTATAACCCGGCCAGCAACAACAGCAACGGCAACACGTTCGACTGGCAGGGACGCCTGCTCTGCTGCGAGCACCTGACGCGGCGCGTGGTGCGCCGCGAGCACACCGGCAAGGTGACGGTGCTGGCCGATCATTTCAACGGCAAGCGCTTCAACGCGCCCAACGACATCGTGGTGCATCCCAACGGCGATATCTGGTTCACCGACCCCGGGTACGGCATTCTGGTGGCCTATGAGGGTGAACTGGCGCCGCTGGAATTGAAGGAAGCGGTCTACCGCATCGACGCCAAAAGCGGCAAGGTCTCGATGGTGAATGACGAGATGTTCAAGCCTAACGGTCTGTGCTTCTCGCCGGACTACAAGAAGCTCTACATCGTCGATACCGGCTTCTCGCATTATCCGAAGGCGCCTAAAAACATTCGCGTCTACGATGTCGCGAATGAGAGCACGCTGCGCAACGGCAAGGAATTCACATCGATGACGCTGGCCAACGTCGGCACCGGCAATGCCGACGGCATCCGGGCCGACATCGACGGCAACATCTGGGCCGGCGCCGCGGGCGTGGGCGCGGGCTATGACGGGGTCCACATCTTCGCGCCCAATGGCGAGCGCATCGGCATGATTCTGCTGCCCGAGACCTGCGCCAACCTGTGTTTTGGCGGACCGCGCCGCAACCGCCTGTTTATGACTGCCGCGCAATCGCTCTACGCGGTGTACGTGGAGACGCAGGGCGCCCACATCTGCTGACGCGCGACTTTTCGCTGTACGTGCATCGCTTCCACTTCACCGCGCTGGAAGCAGTGCGCTTCCCGCGTTTTAAGGCCGGCAACGTGCTGCGCGGGGCGCTGGGCGCCATTCTGCGCCACACCGCGACCGCCGACGAGTACGCCCGGCTGTTCGCGCCCGTGACCAGCGACGGGCCCAGCGGCTTGCGCCAGGCGCCGCGGCCGTTCATTTTCCGCTGCGGTCATTTGAACGGCCAGCGCGTGCCTGCCGGCGAGCGCTTCCATTTCGATCTGCACGTGTTTGATCTGCGCCGCTCCGGCTATATTTTTGATCGCGTCGCCGAAGTCTTTGCCCTGCTGGAACGGGAGGGTCTGGGGGTGCAGCGCGGCCGCGCGCATCTGGACCAAGCGCTGCAGGCCACGACACCGACGGTGATCTCTCTCGATCCACGCCCTGAGCCGGTAGGGCGAGTGCGGCTGCGCTTCGTCACGCCCACCGAGTGGAAGGGCGCCGACCATTCGTTCGGACAATTGCTGCGGAGGGCGCGGGACCGCGTCAGCACTCTGCGAGCGCTTTACGGGGACGGTCCTCTGGATCTTGATTTCACGGCTTTGGGCGCCGCGGCCGATGCGGTCAGCGCCGCGGCCTCCGATCTGCAGTACATTGACGTCGAGCGCCGCAGCACGCGCACCGGCGAAGTGCATCCGCTCGGCGGCTTCGTCGGCACGGTCGATTACGAAGGCGATCTGGCGCCGTTTCTGCCGCTGCTCGAAGCCGCAACGTGGACCGGCATTGGCCGCCACACCGTATGGGGCCAGGGGCAAATTGAGATCGTCCGAGGATTTGAGATT
>DOZZ01000276.1:0-18053 GCA_003517725.1 Bryobacterales bacterium
TGAGCGTCGGAGGTCAGGTTTCCTCCGGTGCCGAGAGGCCGGAGTAACTCGCGCACGACCGATAAGTGACGGGGACCGGGATGCACAATCGTGGCGGACACTTGATGCAACCAGTCAGCCACGACGTCGAACGCTGTTTCCACAGGCAGGGGGTTCCGAAACAAGCCCGGTCGCGTGGTGACGCGGAGGAACGCGAGCAGCACCATCCAGGAAAATGCGACCGTTTCTTGTCCGGACAACGCCGACTCGATCCAGGACTTTGCTTTCCGGTGGAGCGGGGCATCCTGGTTCACGGCGTAGATCAGCAGGTTCACATCGAGAAGGATCATTTACGCAGCGCGAGCTTTCGGTTGAGCTCCTCGTCTTCAAGAGCATCAGCAACGGCCAGCGCCTTGTCCCAACGGAAGTCCTGCGGCGCTCCCATCCGAAAGGATTTCTGCGTGAACGGCTTGGTGCGCTTAGGCGGTTTGCCGCGGAGGCCAATGCGAGCAGCCTCATTGAGAGCTTCCTTGAAGGAGAGTCCGCGCTCTCTCATAGCATCCCGAATTAAGCGTTCGACGTCGGGATCAAGAGTGACGGTCGTTCTCATATTGCTATCGTAGCATCGGGGTAGCTGCTGTCATGATGCCCCGAAGAGTCGATTACCATGGGACATACAATGAAGGGAATGAAAAGCGGCGCTCCCAAGACATTCTCTTATTCGGTCTTTTACGAACAAGCTTCGGAGGGGGGCTACGTGGCGTTCGTTCCAGCTTTGCCCGGCTGCCATACCCAGGGCGAGACTCTAGAGGAAGCGGAGCACAACGTTAAGGAAGCCATGGCCGCCAGGGGCGAGACGATCCCCGAAGAGGGACCCTCATTTCAGGGTAGGGTCACGGTACCGCTCACCGCAGCTTGATACAGGGCTAAGCGTCCGTCCCTTAAGCGCGGAAAGTGATTCGTGCGCTCACACGGAGCGCTTCCGCAAGAATACGGAGCTCAATCGCGCAGACCGCTCCACGTTTTACGGCGGGACGGAAAAGGGCTACACGGATTATCCAAGTCTGCAAGAAGCGTAGGGCTGTTGGCCATCGCAGGTCACAATGTGATTCACTTGTGACCTATGAAGACCATTGCGCTGGGAATGCTGACCGTTCTGCCGCTGCTCGCCGGTAGCTTCCGCGCGTCGGCCGTGAAGGTGGACATCACGCCAGAAACGCCGCAATGGCTGCTGGGTTACGCGCCGCGCCAATCGACCGGCGTCCATGACCACATCTTCCACCGCGTGATCGCGATGGACGACGGCGCGACCCAGTTCTACATCGTCTCGAGCGATCTGTGCCTGTTCTCGCCAAGCGTTTACGATGACGTCGCGGCCGACCTCCAGCGCGAAATCGGCATTGACCGCAAGCAGTTCTGGTGGGCCGTGACGCACACCCATTCGGCGCCGGAGGTGGGCCCTCCCGATATCTACAAGATGATGCTGAAGGGCCGCTCGGAGCATGAGGTGGACCGCCAGTATACGCAGCAGATCAAGGCTTCGCTGATCGAGGCCGTGAAACAGGCGCGAGCCTCGCTGCAACCGGCGCGGCTGGCGATCGGCACGGGAATCTCACAAGCCAACATCAACCGCCGCGCGCGAGATGTCGACGGCAAGATCAGCCTGGGCCTGAATCCCGACGGCCCTGTGGACCGGCAGATCGGCCTGATCCGGCTTGAACGTCCGGATGGCGGACTGATCGGTTTGGTGCTGAACTATGCGCTGCACGGGACCGTGATGGGCGGCCAGAATCAGTTGATCAGCGGCGATGCGCCTGGCGTGGTCGCGGCCTATCTGGAGCAGAAATTGGGCGGCACGGTGCTTTATCTGAACGGGGCGGCTGGCAATGCCGCGCCCATCTATAGCGTCTATCCCGACCCGAAATCGGGCCACCTGTCGGAGTTCCGCGTGTTGCTGGGCGATCGTGTTTTAGAAGCCAATGCCCGTATGCCTCGAGGCGGCGACGACGTGAGGCTGCAGGCCGATGAAACGTATGTCGAGACGCCGTTGAAGCAGGGCCTCGAATGGCCGGCCGAGTTGGCGCGCTACGCAGGCGCCGGCGGCGCACGGATCCGCTTACCCATCCGTTTTCTGCGTATCGGTGACACGGTCGTGTGGGCCGCGCCGGTAGAGCTGTTCTCTGAGATCTCGATCGAGATCCGGAAGCGATCGCCCTTCACTCACACCTTCTACTCGGGCTATACCAACGGCTGGCTCGGATACCTGCCCACGGCCCAGGCGTTTTCCGAAGGTGGTTATGAGCCCTCGACTTCTCCCTTCACGCCCTCCGCCGAGATGGATGTCACGCGGCATGTGCTGAACTTCCTGCAGCGTGCGCGCTAGCGCAAATTGTGGAAATATAGTGCTGGAGCCGGGAGGTCTAACCGAAGTTGAGGAAGGTCGCCGCTGCCGTTTGCCTGCTGGGTTCCGTTTTCTTTTGCCGCGCCGCCGATAAGGAATCCGCATTCATCGGCGCGCGAGGCCGGTACTGGGCCTATCAGCGCGTGGTGCGGCCGGCGGTGCCCGCGGCTCAAAGCGCATGGGTGCGCACGCCGATCGATGCCTTCATCCAGAAACAGCTCAGCGCGAAGCAACTGACGCCTTCCGCCGCTCTTGACCGCATTCCGCTGATTCGCCGCGTCACTTACGATCTGACCGGCTTGCCTCCCACGCCCGGGGAGGTCCAGGCTTTCCTGCAAGACAAGTCCGCCGGTGCTTATGAAAAAGTTGTCGACCGGCTGCTGGCGTCGCCGCATTACGGCGAGCGTTGGGCCTCAAAGTGGCTCGACGTCGTGCGCTACGCCGATACCAACGGCTTTGAACTGGACCAGGATCGCCCGAACGCCTGGCGCTATCGCGATTACGTGATCCATTCCTTCAATCGCAACAAGCCGTATACGCGTTTCATCCAGGAGCAGATTGCGGGCGACGAGATGTTTCCCGGAGACAAGACCGCGCTGATCGCGACCGGCTATCTGCGCGCCGGTTCGGAACACGTGGTGTCAGGCAATATCGACCCCGCCGAGAGCCGCCAGGAAATTCTGACCGAGATCGCCACCAACGTCGGGCAGACTTACCTGGCCATGACGATTAATTGCGCGCGCTGCCACAACCACAAGTTCGATCCTATCCTGCAGGCCGACTTCTACCGGCTGCAAGCCATCTTTGCCGGGGGCAAAGGCAAAGAGGTGAAGATCGCGACGCCCGCCGAGAAAGCGTCCTTTGAGGCGGCGGACGCGGCTTACAAAAAGCGGATCGAGCCCATCCAGGCGGCTCTGAAAGATCTGGCCAAGCCGTTTGCGGATCGCATTCGCGAAGAGCGTCAGGCCAAGCTGGAGCCGGCCCTGCTGGCGGCGCTGCAGATTCCCAAAGAGAATCGCACGGCCGAGCAGAAGACGCTGGCGCATAATGCCGACGCGCAGATACAGCCCACCTGGGATGAAGTGGTGGCCGTCATGCCGGCCGAGGTCAAAGCGCGGCGCGCCAAACTGCGCGAGCAGCTGCATGCCATCGAACTGACTGCCCCCGATCCGCTGCCCAAGGCGTACGCGTTCGTCGACACGGGCGAGCCGGCGCCGCCCAGCTTTATTCTTGCGATGGGCGATCCGCATAGCCCGCTCGATCCGGTGGAACCGTCGGTGCCGCGCGTGATTCAGGCTAACTATGCGATCCCGGCGGACGTTTCCCACCGGCGTGCAGCGCTGGCGAACTGGATTGCGTCTCCTGAAAATCCGCTTACCGCGCGCGTGATGGTGAACCGTATCTGGCAGTTCCGCACGGGCTACGGCTTGGTGCGGACGCCCAACGATTTCGGCGCCATGGGCGACAAACCGGCGAACCGCGAACTGCTGGACTGGCTGGCCGCCGAATTCGTCAGCAGCGGCTGGAGCGTCAAGGCTATTGACCGCCTGGTCGTTACCTCGAACGCGTACCGGCAGTCTTCCGCGCCGGACGACGCCAAGGCCGCGATCGATCCTGAAAACCGGCTCCTTTGGCGCATAAACCGCAAGCGTTTCGATGCCGAGACGATCCGCGATGCCGCGCTATCGGTGTCTGGAACACTCAACCCGCAAATCGGCGGCAGGCCCGTGCGCAACCCTATTGAGCCCGAAGTCTACGACCTGATCTTCACCGAATCCGAGCGCGATGGGCTGTGGCCGGTGAGCCCCGATAAGGCCGTGCGCAACCGCCGCGGCATTTATCTCTATAACAAGCGCAGCGTGCGGCTGCCGCTGCTTGCGGCGTTCGATCAGCCGGATGCCATCACGTCGTGCCCCGTGCGTCCGGTGTCGACACACGCGCTGCAGGCGCTGTCGCTGTTCAATTCGAGCTTCATGCAAGGCGTGTCGCAGGACTTCGCGGCGCGCCTGGAGCAGTCGTGCGGAAAGAATCAGAGTTGCCAGGTGAACACCGCGTGGCAGCTGGCGCTTTCGCGAGCGCCGCGCAAGAGCGAATCGAAATTGGCCCAAAGTTTTTTCCGGTCCGGCGGCACGCTGCCGGATTTCTGTCTGGCGCTCCTCAACCGAAACGAGTTCGTCTATGTTCCCTGACTCTCATATCCGCCCCGCCGTCACGCGGCGCGATGTTCTGGCTCGCGCGGCGCACGGCTTCGGCGCGTTGGCCCTGGCGTCGCTGCTGCCTGCGCGGCTAGCAGCCGCCGATCGCAATAACCCGCTCGCCGCCAAGCCGCAGCAGCTGCCGGGCAAGGCGAAATCCATCATCTTTCTGTTCATGGTGGGCGGGCCCAGCCAGATCGACACGTTCGATCCCAAACCGGCGCTCGAAAAATACAATGGCCAGCCGTTACCGGCCAGCTACGGCACCGTCGTCAGCCAGTTCACCAAGGGCGATACGCCGCTGCTGCGCAGTCCGTGGACGTTTAAGAAATACGGCCAGTGCGGCCGCGAAGTTTCGACGCTGTTCCCGCATATCGCCGAGTGCGTCGACGATATGTGCTTCGTGCGCAGCTTCTATACCGACAGCACGGTGCATGCGCCGGCGATGTACCAGGTCAACACCGGCCGCATTCTGATGGGCTATCCCAGCATGGGTTCGTGGATCACGTACGGGCTGGGCAGCGAGAGTGAAAATCTTCCGGCGTATGTGGTGATGCCGCAGCCGGAAGGCACGCCCGAGGGCGGTACGCCGTGCTGGGGCGCCGGATTTCTGCCCGCCGTGTACCAGGGCACGGTGTTTCGGTCGGGCTCGAGTCCGATTCTGAATCTGCGGCCGCCGGAGGGCGTGACGCCCGGGCGCCAGCGCCGCACGCTCGATTTTCTGCAGCGCATGAACGCCATGGACACGCTCGATAGCGACACCGAGATGGCCGCGCGCATCAGTTCGTACGAGCTCGCCTTCCGCATGCAAAGCCATGCGCCCGAGGCCGTCGATCTCTCGAAGGAAACCGAAGCCACGCGCAAGCTGTACGGCCTGGATCAGAAGCGCACCAATGAATTCGGGACGCGCTGCCTGCTGGCACGGAGATTGGTGGAGCGCGGCGTACGTTTCATCCAGCTCTACTCCGGCGGCGGCCCCGTATCGATGCAATGGGACGCGCACAAAGATCTGGTCGGCAATCACGAAAAGATGTGCGGCATGACGGATCTGCCAGTCGCCGGCCTGCTGAAAGATTTGAAGCAGCGCGGGCTGCTCGACTCGACGCTGGTGATCTGGGGCGCGGAGTTCGGCCGTCTGCCGATGTCGCAGGGAGGCGACGGACGCGATCACAACCCGCACGGCTTCACCATGTGGTTCGCCGGCGGCGGCGTGAAGCCCGGCGCCGTCATCGGCGAGACCGACGAGATGGGATTGCGCGGCGTGGGCGCGCGCTACTCCATGCGCGATTTCCACGCGACCATTTTGCAGACCATGGGGCTCGACCAGAACCGCCTCTGGTTTCTGCACAACGGCCGCAATGAGAAGCTGACCGACTTCGGCGGGACTGTTATCAAGGAGATGCTGGCCTGAGCGCCGGTGCTCACTGGCTCAGGACGAAGTTCACCATGATCTGCGTCGCCACCTCCACGGGCTCGCCGTTCAGCAGCGTGGGCCGGTAGCGCCACTGTGCCACCGCGGCCAGTGCGGCCTGGGTCAGCAGCGGGTGGCCGCTCATCAGTTGCAGGTTTTGGATGGTCCCGTCTTTTCCAATGGTGGCCTGCAGCACCACCGTGCCGGAGATGCGCGCGGCACGCGCCAGCGGCGGATAAGCGGGCTTCAACTGATACACCAGCATCGCCTGCTGCACGCTGGCGCTGACACGCACGCGCGAGGCCGGCTTCCTCACCGAAGGAGGCGCGGGAGGCGGCTGCGGCTTCGCGATTTCACCGAGACTTGAGAATATTCCGGATGCCGCCGCGACGCCGGGGGCCGAGGGTTCTACGGTGAGCTCCGGCGCCGGGTCGGTGATCATGGCGATGTGCCGCGGGACGTGCGTGGGCGCCACCAATGTGTTGGGACGGAAGACTTGCCGCGATGCCGTGGCCCGCGATGCCGCTACTGCTCGTTCGACGGCTGGGGTCAGTGGACGCGGCGGTTCGAGCGTACCGCGTTGCATCACGTAACGCAGCGCTTCCGGCCTGAGCAGCGGCGCCAGCATCAGGCACAGAACGATCAGCGCCTGGCCGGCAAACGATAACGCAATGGCCGCGGGCGAGCGGTCGTGTTCCCCGCGCGAGACGAAGGTCTGTTCAAACATAGCGATCCTCTGGGCTGAGTTTGGATTTCAGTTTCGAATCGGCCGGCCGGCCGCGAAACAAGTTGCTAGTCAAGAGACACCAGTGCGCGGCGCGCGGTTCCCGCACCGTTGCGTCCGTCTGATAGGATGCCCCGATGAACCGTTCAGTCACCGTGGTCGGGGGTGGGATGATCACGCACGATCAATTGTTGCCGTCGCTGTACCAGTTGAGGCGCGAAGGGAGGATCGGCGAAATTGCCGTGTGCGGCCAGCGTGCCTCCACGCTCAGAACTCTGGCCGAGTCAGCGCAATTGAACCAGGCCTTCCCGGGCCAGCGTTTCACGGCTTATCCGCCGCTCTCGGAAACGGACGAAAGAGTTGAACCGCAACTCTACCGCCAGGTGATCGCCGCGCTCGCGCCTTATAACATCGTGATCATTGCGCTGCCCGACCATCTGCATTTCGACGCGATCCTGTGTGCTCTGCGCGCCAACCAGCACGTGATCACGGTGAAGCCCATGGTGCTCACCGCGCGGGAGTCTCTTGAGATTGAACGCGAGGCGCGGGAGCGCGGTCTGGTGGTGGCCATCGAGTACCACAAGCGCTTTGACGATCGCAGCCTGATGGCACGCAGCCGCTACCGCGACGGCATGTTCGGCAACTTTCGCCTGGGCACTGCGGCTCTCTTCGAGAAGTGGTACTATCGCCACAGTAATTTTCAGAACTGGTGCACCACCGACCGCAGCGACGCCTTCACCTACATTGGATGCCATTACGTTGACCTGGTGCACTTCATCACCGGCCTGCTGCCTACCAGCGTCAGCTTATGCGGCATTCGCGAAAAATATCCGAACGGCAACGAAGGCTACCTGTGGACCGACGCCCGCGTGCGTTGGGATAACGGCGCAATTTTGAATGTCCAGAACGGCCTCGGCTTTCCGGACGAAGCGCCCGGCACGAATACGCAGGGCATCCGCATGTATTTTTCCGGCGATCATGGCGGAGGATACCTGCAACACGACGATCAGTACCGCGGTTTGCGCTATAGCTATGCGGTCCGGCCGCAGGGGCCGGGCAGCACACAGTTTGCGGAGCCCAGTCCGGATTACTTCCAATATGTCGATCTGGGTGACGGCGGGTTAACGCCGGTCGGCTATGGCTTTCGATCGGTCCAGTACCTGGTGACGCAGTGCCTGCGAGCCGCCGGCATGCGCGACATCGAAGAACGCCGCAAATTCCTCCAAACTCTGGACGACGACGGCATCGTAGCGACGCCCGCCAACAGCCGCTATAACGAGCGAGTGATTGAAGCGGCGCGACTCTCACTGGCCCACGATGGCAAAGAATTCACGCTTGGCGCTCCCACGTTAGCCAGTTAGAGCATGACGCCCGCAGCCCTCCATCGCCGCCGCACGGGAATTCCCAATCTACGTTGGTGGATCGGCGGCCTGCTGCTGGGCTCCACGGTCATCAATTACCTGGATCGCCAGACGCTCAGCGTGCTGGCCCCATTTCTCATGGCGGATTATCACTGGAGCAACAGCGATTTCGCCACCATCCTGATTTCGTTTCGTTTGGCCTACACGGTGATGCAGATGGTTTCCGGGAAGCTGCTGGACCGCGTGGGCACGCGCAAAGGGCTGGCCATCAGCGTCAGTTTTTATTCAGCCGTGGCGGCACTCGGTTCGCTGGCTTCCGGACTTTGGGGCTTCCGTGCCTCGCGCTTTTTGCTCGGCTGCGGCGAAGCGGCGAACTGGCCCGGCGCGGCCAAAGCCGTGTCGGAATGGTTTCCGGACCGCGAGCGCGCGTGGGCCGTCGCGTTGTTCGACAGCGGCTCTTCGCTGGGCGGCGCCATCGCTCCCTGGATCTTCCTCTACGTCTACCACCGGACGCACAGCTGGCGCCCGGTGATGGCGGCCACCGGGCTGTTTGGCTTCCTATGGGTTGCGGCGTGGCTGTGGCTCTACTACAAGCCCAAGGCGCATCCGCGGGTCACGCCCGGGGAACTCCACATCATCGAAAGCGGACAGTCTCCGGCTCCCGAGATCGAGGCGCGCGCCACCTGGCGCGAACTGCTGGGGCTCAAGCAGACCTGGGGCATCATTGTGGGCCGCGCGCTGCTGGACCCGTATTGGTTTCTGGTGGCCGAGTGGTTCGGCATCTACCTGGTGAGCCGCGGTATCCGCATCGAGCAAAGCGTGCTCGGCTTCTGGGCGCCCTTTCTGGCCGCCGACATCGGCAATTTCTTTGGCGCTGGCTTGTCGAGCTACTGGATCAAGCGTGGCTGGCCCGTCGGCAAAGCACGGCGCACTACGCTCATGATTTTCGGGCCGTGCATGCTGGCGCTGATTCCCGCGACCGTCACCAGCAACTATTGGCTGGTGATCGCTCTCTTCGCGTTCGCCACGTTCGCCTACGCCTGTTGCGCCACCATGTTCCTCTCGCTGCCGGCGGATGTGTTCCAGAGCCGCGCCGTGGCTTCCGTCAGCGGCTTGAGCGGCACGGGCGCGGGCCTGGTCACGTTACTGACGACGTATATTATCGGCCGCGTCGCCGATTCCTCTTCGTTTCAACCGATCATTATCGCCGCGTCGCTGATTCCGTGTGTAGCCACCGTGATCCTGGTAACACTGGTGCGCGCCCCGAAGGGGCCCCATGCCAACCGTCTCTTACTGGATTTTTGAATTGAAGGAGAACACATGACGACTTCCCGCCGTTCCTTTTTGCAATCCGCTTCCACGCTGGCTCTGGGAGGCTCGCTGGCGGGCACCAGCGCGCTCTCATATGCCCGCATCCCCGGCGCGAACGACCGGCTGGCCGTGGGTCACATCGGCATCGGCGCCCGCGGACGGGGGCTGGCGAAAATTGCGTCACGGCTCAAGGACAAACAGAATCTTGAGATGACGGCGGTCTGCGATCTTTGGAGCGTCAACCGCGAGGCCGCCGCCGCTCAGGCCGCGAGTGTCTACGGGCGCGCTCCGCAAAGTTTCCAGTACATGGACGATCTGCTGGCGCTCAAAAACGTGGATGTGGTGCTGATCTCGACGGCCGATTTCCAGCACGCGACGCACCTGCGCATCGCCGCGCAGGCGGGCAAAGACGTCTATTGCGAGAAGCCCATGGCGAATAACCTGGACGAAGCCAAGGCCGCGCGGGACGCCGTGCTGCAATCCGGCCGCATCTGCCAGATCGGCACGCAGCACCGTTCGGAGCCGTACCAGATCGCGGTGAAGAACCTGCTGGCGACCGGCGTACTGGGCGATCTCAGCAAAGTGGAGATTGTCTGGAACTACCATGGCCCCCGCTGGCGCGGCCGTCCCGAGGTGCGGCAGATTCGCGAACAGGATACCGACTGGCGCAAGTGGCTGTTGAATAAGCCGTACCGGCCGTTCGATCCGCGCGCCTACTTCGAATTCCGGCTATACCGCGATTTCTCGGCGGGCATCGCGGACCAGTGGCTGTGTCACGCGATCGACCTGATCAACTATTTCTTCGACGATGGAGCGCCGCGCTCGGTGGTCAGCGCCGGTGGCGTGTTCGCATGGCATGACGGCCGCGAGAATCCCGACACATTCCAGACGCTGATCGAATCGCACAAGGGCTACCTGGTGAGCTATTCGACCAGCTTCGGCAACGACTCCGACAGCTTCACGCGCCTGATGGGCAAGCAGGCAACGCTGGTGAATATCGGAGGCGAAGGCAGCCCGCGCTGGAAGGTGGTCGAGGAGAAGGGCAACCACGAGGACAATCCGCTGATCCAGCGCGCCGAGCGCTACGTTACTTTGCCCGGAAGCACGGCGATGGCGCCCACCTACATCGACGATAACGTCACCTATCACATGGACAACTTCCTCGATTGCGTGCGCAGCCGCAAAGCTCCGCATGCGACGGTGAAAGAGGGCTTCGCGCATTCCGTGACCGACATCATGGCCACGAAATCATATTGGGAAGGGCGCAAACTGTACTGGCACGCCGGCACCGAAACGATCTCGGCGGAGGCGCCGGCCAAAACGTAGCACCCCGCGGTGGGGGACTACTTCAAATACGTCAAAGTCGCGGCAATCAACTTTTGAGTTGCCTCGAAAGGGTCGCCGTGAACGTCCGGCTCCATCGTGAAGTAGCCTTTGAAGTGGCTCTGCTCAGCGATGGCGAACATCCTGGCCAGGTCCACCCGGTACACCTTTCCCGTGGCTTGGTTGACGATCGCATCCTTCACGTGGCAGACGTTGAAGACGTGCCCGAACATGGCCCGCACGGCCTTCTCGTTTCTGGCGGCGTCGTCGTTGGGCTGTAAGGAATTGCCCATATCGGGAAGAGCGCGCAGGTAGGGGCTGTTAACCTTCTCAATCACCGCCACCAGAAAAAACGGGTCCTCGCTCACCGGCGAGTCGTTCTCCAGGTTCACTACGATGTTGCGTTTCGCTCCGTACTCGGCCAGGGCTCCCAGGCTCTGCGCCGCGAGCGCCACGTCGGCCGGGTAATCCCTGGTGCGCGTGACGTGCTGCCGGACGCTCGGCGCGCCCAGTTGCGACGCGATATCGATCCACTTCCTGCCGTACGCAATTCCTTTTTCGCGAACGGCGGCATCGGGATCGAAAAAGGCGCCGCCGCCGAGCCCCAGGTCCACGATGTGCGACCCGGCTTTCGCCACGGCCGCGCCGAAGTCCGCAATGTACTGCGGCGTGTCGTCCTTGAAGTGGCTGGCCAGGGGGTTGATGTTGACGATGCCAAACCGCTCCCGGATCACGGCCGGGAACTGCTGCAAATCCATCGTGGCCGTGGGGCCGGTCAGGACCGACCGAAAGGGCCAGGAGGTCACGCTCAACCGCTCGCGGGGCCGGCGCGGAAAAGTCAAATGGGGCTCCGCCGCTAAGAGAGCCGGTGCTGCCAAGGTGTATAGGAAGGTACGCCGCGTGATCATATTCATCATGCCTGGATCACTCTGATACTATCTCAGGCTTGAGACCGAGCAATTTCTTTTGGTTATATCCCGTGCTGGTGATTTTGCCGCTGGCGGCATCCGACGCGGACCTGATTCTGCATCACGGCAAAGTCGTGACGGTCGACCGGAGCTTCAGCATCCAACAGGCAGTCGCCGTCAAGCATGGAAAAATCGTCGCGGTCGGCTCCGACGCGGACGTTCTGAAAAACGAGCGCGGGCCCGCCACCAAAGTGATCGACCTGCACGGCAAGACGCTGCTGCCCGGGCTGGTCGACTCCCACGTGCACGCACTCGACGCGGGCTTAAGTGAATTCCGCGCGCCCCTGCCGCCGCTGAACTCGTTTGCCACGGTGCGTTCGTTCATCAAGCAGCAGGCGGCCAAGACTCCCAAGGGCGAATGGATCGTGGTGCCCCGCACCTTCCCCACGCGCCTGCTGGAGCTGCAGATGCCCACGCGCGAACTGCTGGACGTCGAAAAGGATCATCCGGTGCTCTTCGATGCCAGCTACGTGCTGATCCTGAACTCTGCCGGCTTGCGCAAGTGCGGCATCACGCGCGACACGCCCGACCCGCCAGGCGGCGAGATCGTGAAGGATGCGCGCGGCGAGCCCACCGGCATTCTGAAAAACGCTCCGTCATTGGTCACTGGCTTGGACAGAACGCAGCATTTCACCGAGGCCGAAGAGCTTGACGCTCTCGAACAGCAGCTCAAGCGCTATGTCGCGGCCGGTCTCACAACGGTGGGGGACCGCGCCGTGGACCCTCATCAGATTGGCCTGTATAAGAAGTTGTATGCCGCGGGACGGCTGCCGATCCGCGTGGTGATGACGTGGCGGCCCAACGCGTCCGAGCCGACCGCCGCGTTACAGCAGCAAATTCTAGCCGCGCCCTACACCACCAACACGGGCGACTCCTGGCTCAAATTCGGAACGTTCAAGCTGACGCTCGATGGCGGCATGACGATCGGCACGGCCTACCAGCGCTATCCTTATGGCGCTTTCGGGAAACAGCTGTACGGCAAGACCAACCCCGACGATCGCGGTCAGCTTTTCATCCCGCCCGACAAATTGCTGGCGGTGATGCGCACCGCGCGCAACCGCGGCTGGCAGCTGACCACGCACGACCAGGGCGGCGGCGCCGTCGATAATTTTCTGGATGCCCTGGAGCAACTGAATCGCGAGAAGCCGATCGCCTCGTCGCGCTCCCACGTGATGCACGCCAGCTTTCAGAGCCCCGCGGCCATCGCCCGCATGCAGCGGATGGGCGTGCTGGCCGACGTGCAGGCGCCATGGCTCTATCTCGACGGCCCGGCGCTCGAGAAAGTTTTCGGCTACGACGGCATGCGCTACTTCTACCCGCTGCGATCGTATATCGATGCCGGGATCATCGTGGCTGCCGGCAGCGACCATATGATTGGGCACGATAAAAACAACGCGGTCAACCCGTACAACCCGTTTCTGAGTATGTGGACCGAAGTGACGCGGCTGACCAAGGCGGGCAAGGTGATGCACCCCGAGCAAAAAATCACGCGCGCCGAGGCCCTCAAGACGCACACCATCTGGCCTGCTTATCTGCAATTTGCCGAACGCGAGCGCGGCTCCATCGAGCCCGGCAAGCTGGCCGATATGGTGGTGATTGACCGCGATTACCTGACGTGCCCCGAAGCCGAGATCAGGAATATCGAGCCGGTCATGACCGTGTTAAACGGGAAGATTATAAAGCATTGAGGAGATTGCCGTGACAGAATCAAGCCGAAGAAATTTTCTGACTACCGCGGCCGCCGCGCTGGCTGCCGGCGCCGCGTCACCGCTGCGAGGCGCCAACGACCGGGTGAATCTCGCGATCGTGGGCCTGGGCGGCCGCGGCCGCGATCACATCGAGGAGTACTCCAAGCTGCCGGACGCGCGCATCGCCGCGGTCTGCGACGTGAACCAGGAGGCGCTCGAACGCGGCCAGGCGCAGGTGCTGAAGCTGACCGGGTCGAAGCCCAAGGGTTATGCCGACATGCGGCAGGTCTTCGACGACAAAGAAATTCAGGCCGTGTCGATGCCGCTGCCCAACCATTGGCACGCACTCGCCACCATCTGGGCCTGCCAGGCCGGCAAAGACGTCTATATCGAGAAGCCTGCCTGCCATAACCCGTATGAAGGCGTGAAGATGGTCGAGGCCGCGCGCAAGTACAACCGCATGGTGCAGGTGGGTTCGCAGGGACGCAGCATGGCTCACAAGATCAAGGCCATCGAACTGCTGCACCAGGGCGCGATCGGCAAGGTCTACATGGCCAAAGGGCTCTGCTACAAGCGTCGGCCTTCGATCGGCCACAAGCCGGATGGCCCGGTGCCGCCCGGCCTCGATTGGGACAAATTTCTGGGACCCGCGCCCATGCGTCCCTTCAATGAGCTGCGCTTCAAGTACAACTGGCACTGGTTCTGGGACACCGGCAACGGCGACATCGGCAACCAGGGCGTGCACGAGATGGACATCGCGCGCTGGGGCCTGGGCCGCGAAACGCTGCCAACGCGCGTAGTCTCGACCGGCGGAAAATTTATCTACAACGATGATCAGGAGACGCCCAACACGCAGATCGCCACGTTTGACTATGGCGATGCGGAACTGGTGTTCGAGGTGCGCGGCATCTTCACCGGCTCCGAAGGCGGGCTGCCGATCCAGGGGCATAACACGGTGGGCAATCTCTTCTTTGGAAGCGACGGCTGGATGGCGCTCAACGACAACAGCTTCACGCTCTACAAAGGCGCCAACGCCGAGCCCGCGATGGTCGAGAAGAGCACGGCCCGGAGCGACGCGGCCCCGCACATGGAGAATTTTCTAGCCGCGGTGCGCTCGCGGAAATATCGGGATCTGCACGCGGAAGTGCAGATCGGCGTGACCTCCGCGGATCTGTGCCATCTGGCGAACATCAGCTACCGCCTGAAGCGCAGCCTGGAGTTTGACCCGTCGGCCAACCGCTTCCCCAAAGACGACGAAGCCAACCGCATGATGACCCGCAAGTATCGCGCGCCCTATGTGGTGCCGGAGCACGTGTAAGTGAAGCAGCTTCTTTTCCTGATCGCGCTAGCCGCGCTGCCGGCGGGCGCGCAGGTCAAGATAACGCCGGATGCTGGCCGCGTTGCCATCCGCATTGACGGCAAGCCGTTCGCCGACTTTTTCCTGGCGCCCGGCGGCAATAAGCCCTATGTGTACCCGCTGCGGACGCCCGCGGGCGTGGTGGTCACGCGCCACTTTCCGATGGAGAGCTTTCCGGGCGAGACGCACGATCATCCACACCATCGCGGCATGTTCTTCGCGCATGGCGATGTGAACGGCGTTAATTTCTGGGCCACTGAGCCATCCGCTAAATCACCGCACGCCGGCCGGATGATTTTCCGCAAGCTCCTGGAAGCCAAAGGCGGACCCAAGTCCGGCACCATTAAGGCGATCTTCGATGGCCTGGACCCGCAAGGCAAAGCCATGATGACCGAGACGCGCACGCTAACGTTCTTCGCGGGGGACCCGCGCATCGTCGACTTCGAAGTGCGCATCGAGGCTCTCCGGCCGCTCAAGTTCGGAGACACTAAGGAAGGCACGTTCGGCATCCGGCTGGCGACACCTTTATCGGAAGACAAGAGCGGCAAAATGGTGAATGCCGAGGGCGCCGAGACGGAAAAGAACGTCTGGGGCAAACGTTCCGACTGGGTGGATTACTCAGGCCTGGTCAATGGCAAGACGGTGGGCGTCATCATCATGGATCACCCGTCGAATCCGCGGCACCCCACTTACTGGCATGCGCGCGGCTACGGCCTGTTTGCCGCCAATCCCTTTGGGGTTCGGGATTTCACGGAAGATAAGACTCGGGATGGCAGCATGACCATCGATGCGGGCCAGTCCGCCACGTTTCGCTACCGCGTCGTGATCCACGACGGCGCTCTGGACCACGCGCGCATCGCGGAACTTTACCGGCAATATGGTCAATAGACGATCTGGTAACTGACGAACGCAACGCGCTTGCCGTCGGGGGACCAGCACGGTAGATCGAGCGTGCCTCGTCCACCGATTAGCTTCGCCAGCGTTTTGCTGGCTTTGGTTGCGAAGGTCATGACCCGCAGCTCGACGTCTTCGTTGTGAGGAGCCTGCTGCGCTCCCTTGGCGGAAGACAGAAAGACCATGCGAGTTCCATCCGGCGAAAGGTGCGGGAAGTAGTTACTCCACTCGTCGTTCGTCACCTGTTCCGGGTCCGTGCCATCAGCGAGCGCCCGCCAGATCTGACTTTTACCGGAGCGGGCGGAGGCGAAATAGAGGTATCGGCCATCGGGCGAGACTTCCTTGGCGGCTGCGTGGATCGCGGCATCGGACGGTTCGGGTTTGCCGCCCTCGACAGGTATCCGCACCGCGCGCCCTTCGTCGGTGAAGATCAGCGACGCGCCGTCAGGGCTCCAGGCGGGCGTTTCCAAAAGATGTGTCGACACGTAAGAGACGCGCCGATCGGTCGACGCGACGTTCACCGTTTCGAGCGTGCTGTAGATCGTGGGTTGCTTGGCGCGCGCCGCCGGTTCCAACACCAAATTCGCAAATACGGCCTTCTCTACGGCATCCTTATTGTGCGCGCTCACGCCGATGCCGACGTAGAACGGCGCGGTCAGCGGTACCTTCATGCCGCCGCCCGCCATCGACGGCTCGCCCGACTGCGGCGCCAGTTGCATGTAAAAGTAGTCGCCCTGCTTCACCAGCCGCAGCCGGCGCGGGCCCGAGAGATTGGACTGGATCTCGTGCGTCGCCGCGCCTTTCGCATCGCGCGCCTGCAGTGAAGTCAGGCCGTTCCCATGCGTCGCGACATCGGCATAGGCTGCATCGGCACCCAGACTCTGCCGCACCATCAGGACGGCTTTCTTATGCGGGTCGCCGCCGGCTTGCGGGAACGTGATGTCGGCCGTTAGCGTCACGTCGCCCGATACTTTTTTCCAGACGAAATAGAACGCATCGGCCGTGCCCCACAGGTTCTCGCCGCTGGCCGTGATGGTGTAGCGCCCGGCGCTGCCGTCGAACTCGACCGCACCCGGATGCAGCACCGTCCCGATATCGCCGCTGCCTTCGAAAAAACCGTGCGTCTGAGCTGTCAGCAGCAGCGGAACACAAAACAGCAGGCAAAGTTTCATATCAATCGGCTTGTTGATCGTGGCAGAACAGGCAATCCAGGCTGGCCTTTTTGGCGCGATGGCAGTCCATGCAGCCGCCCATCGACAGGTTCACTTCGCGGAATAGCTGATCGCGCTGGGCCACTTGCCCGTGGCACTCCTGGCACGTGTTGCCGCTGGCCAGGTGCGCGCGGTGGCTGAAGCGCACGAAGTCGGGAATCTGGTAGACGCGCGCCCAGCGGATCTCGCGGTCGTTCTTCGCGAAGGCCGCGAGTTTCTGGATGTACGGGCTTTCCGTTTTGATGGCCGAGTGGCACTGCATGCATTTCGCCGCGCCCACCACGGTCATCATTTCGCCCGGATCGGGGTTGGGGTGGCACAGTTTGCACTGAACTTTCAGCGTGCCGGCATGCACCTTGTGGCTGAACGGAAGGGGCTGCTCGGGCGCCGCCGTTTGCGCCCACGCCGAAGCCGCCAACAACGCTGCCGCGAATAGGCGCCAGAGGCTCACAAAGCTTGGGTGCGCATCTGTTCGGCCAGATACTCGGACGCGCGCATCGAAAGCGACAGAATCGTCATCGTCGGATTTTGATAGCCGCCGGTGACGAAGCTGCTGCCATCCACCACGAACAGGTTCTTGATGTCGTGGCTCTGGTTCCACTTGTTTAGCACGCTCTTCTTCGGATCGTCGCCCATGCGGCACGTGCCCAACTCGTGAATGCTATAGCCCGGCGGCCACGGCTGGTCCCGCTTCGCCAGCGTCTCCATGCCCGCGCCGTGGCACAGCTCCTCGAACGTGTTCATCGCGTGCGTGGACATCTTCATTTCGTTGTCCGTATAGCGGCACTGGATGTTCAGCACCGGAATGCCGAACGCGTCGACCACATTCTTGTCGATGCTGACGTGGTTCTCGTAGCGCGGCAGCACCTCGCCCATAATCGTGACCGACGCGGCGCGGCCCGCGTACTCCGCGATCTTCTTGTCCAGTTCGGGGCCGTACGCCGGAATATACTTCGGGTCCGGGCTGCCACCGACGCTGAAATCGAAGGCGTAGCCGCGAATGAAGTTCTCTTCCTTGCCCGACTTCAGATTCACGAAGCGCGGAACATAGCCGCCGCCTCCGTAGCCGCGTTTCGAACGGGTATCGATCGCCACCACGCCCTGCGTGATGTAGGTCTGATCGTGCAGATAGTGGCCCAGCGCGCCGCTCGAGTTCGCGATCTTCGAATTCAGCAAAATGCGCGTGCTCTCGAGGCACGACGCCCCGACCACCACCACGCGCGCCTTGGC